>NZ_JBHXDN010000052.1:0-71592 GCF_042726075.1 Kitasatospora sp. NPDC127035
CGACCAGCGACGAGCATCGACCTCAGATATGTCCCCACTCATGAACAGTCCAACGAGCAAACCCAACAGCAGTCACGGTAAGCACCGTTGCAGTACTAGGCCATGTCGGCGCTCTTCTTCACTACGGTCACCAAGCGGCGTGCGGTACTGCCGGTGACGCCAGGTCTGCTCTTGCTGGCGCTCAGCAAGCGAAGCCGGCCTGCGCTGGGGGCGAGGCGCGGGACCAGCGGTCATGGATGCCGTACGGCGCTCCAGCTCTGCGGTGGTCTCTCGCAACTGCGAAGCCACCAGGTCAAGCTCTTCCTGCTGGCTCCGCAGTTCGGCCGGACCGCTACTTCCCTCCGGCCGAAGTGTCGTTCTGGACACGTCCGCACGGCAGCGCATCAGGGCGGCAACCAGGCGGGCACGCCGTTCACTCAGGTTGTTGGTGCGGGTTGTGTCCGTCATGGATCACCTTCCAGATGATACTGGGAACAGTTAGGCCGTCGGTCCTCCGCGCCCGGAGGGACGCTGCTGTGGACGTGTCTGCTGAACCTGCCGCGCTCCGGCTTTAGCCGGCCGCTTGCTGCCGGGTTGGCCGTTCTGGCCGCGCCTGGCAGCCTGCTCTGTGGACGCGACACCCTGGAGGACTCCCTCCACCAACTGCTGCATGACCGCAGTGTCCTGCTGTGAGGCTGACGCAGTTGCCGCGGCGGCCCTGAGCGCATCCAGTACGCGGGGCGCAGCAGCCCTGTTCTGAGTGTTGCGGGTGGTCGGCGCGAGCGGCCTGGCGTCCAACCTCTCCAGAAGGGCTCCGACACTCTTGCCTTCGGGGGTGTCCGGCCCCACACGGCGCAGCTGTTCGGTGGCGAAGGCGCGAAGTGTGGACCGGATCTGCTCTGGGGTGAGGTCGGCGAGGGGTATGGGGTCGGCAGGGGGTTCTTGGGTGGGGGCGGCGGGTCGTGCGGTGGTGATGAGGTGGTCGAGGTTGGCGATCTGGTTGGGCCCGATGAGAGTGGGGCGAAGAGCCGCTCCTGGCTGGCCGGCCGGGAGCGGACCCACGACACCTGTGCGTTCGAGGGTCTGGAGGGTGTGCTCGGCTGCGCTGTAACTGAGGTTGAGCCGGTCTCGGAGCAGGAGGGGTGAGGCGGGTGCGCCCTCGGCGATGATGCGGGCGGCGCGCCGGAGGCGCTCGGGTGGAATCGGCTCCTGGTCGAAGAGTGCCTGGCGGCGGCCGGTGATCTCCAGACGTAGGCCTTGTGCGACGTCGCTGAAGAGGCGGGCGGTCTCGGGGTTGCTCGGTGCGAGTTGGGCGGCCCGGGCCTCGAGGTGCCTGGCGAGGTCTGCGCGGGCGGTGATGGGCTCGGGGTTGGGTCGGGCGCCTGCGACCAGGTCGGAGGGCTCCCGGAGGCCCGCGTGTGGGGGAAGGGGGAGCTGGCTCTCCCCGGCAGGGTTAGGTGTACCGCTGGCTTGGGCGTGATCGCGGGCGAGGTTGTCCTCGCTGTGCGCGTTGAGGATCCAGCGCTCCTGAAGGCCGAATCGCCGGTGGGGGGCAAGGTCTGGCTGTTGGAGTTCGTCGAGGATCACACGCCGCTCGGTACGCAGTGTTTGGGAGGCCCGGGAGCGGCTCAGGAAGGAGGTGTCGTCGTAGTAGCCCTCGGGCCGGACGTGGTCGGGCGACAGGGTCCCGCGCAGATGCTCGCGATGCTCTTCGAGACGGTGGCGGGCGCCGCGGGCGAGTACGTCGATGCGGGTGGGGGGCTTGCTATTGCTCGTGCGGCGGTCGGTGAAGTTGGCGAGGAGGGCGCTGATCTTCTCGACGGCGCGCAGCCAGAGGGTCTTGAAGAGTCCGACGGAGCGGAGGTCGGTTGCGAACCTGTCGCCGCTATCAACGGCGGCCTGGAGAGCGTCGGACATGCGGTTCCAGAGGGACATGATTCCGTCCCACGCGAGGTTTCCGGCTTGGCCGAGCAGGCGGTCTGCGTCCGTGAGCCAGGTGCCGATGCCGTGGGTGGCGTTCTGTCGCCAGGTGAGTCCGTGGTTGTCAGTGGGGTTGGCGGCGGGTTCTGCTGGCGGTTGTGCTGGCGCGGCCTGGGTGTGGGGTGGTGTGTCGGAGGTTTCCTGGCTTCGTTGGGCGCGCGTCTCCTTGGCGAAGTCCTGCAAGGCGCTTTCAATGGCGATCTGCCGTTGGCTGACGTGGGGGGAGGGGCTGTGTCCCAGGACCCGGGCACGTAGTGCGTCGGCGGCGCGGTAGAGGTTGCGCAGGGCGGTCCAGGCCGGGGATCCGCCGTAGCCGCGGGCCGTGAGCTCGTGGGCGAGGCTGAACGCGGCGGTGGAGATGCCCTGGGCACCGAGTGCGGTGACCGCCCGGGCCAGCTGTTCGAGACGTACGTCCCCCGGCATGGTCTGCAGGTGCGCGCTGATCGTCGTCCAGGTATCCAGGGCGGCGGCCTGGATGGCCTGGATCTGCAGCCACTGAGGCATGGTCAGGTACCAGGCGGCGTCACGCTCGACTGTGCCGATGGCCTCGGCCAGGGTTGCGGGGCTCTCCGGGGCAGCGGTGCTCTGGGTGGCGGCGGCCGCGTCCTCTGGGGTGAACATCTGCTCGACGTGGGTGCGGAGCGCGGCGACCTCCCGTCGCAGGCTCTGGACCCGTTCGGTGGCGCTCTGAGTATCGCCTGCCGATTCGGCTATCGCGGTGGCGGCGGCGTCGGTGAGCTGGTCGATCGGCGTTGCGTGGCTGGTGGGCCCGCTTGGCTCGGCGGTGTGGCCGGCTGTCGGCTTCGCTTGGGTGCCGGTGGCGGGGGCTCGGGGCGGCGGCTGTGGGGCGGGTCCGGTCGCTTGGGTGTCGGGTTTCTGGACGTGCGCGACGGTGCGAAGCCCGGCGCCCGGCACGAGCGGGCCGACGATGCCGGCCCGCTCGAGGAGGTCCAGGAGCTTCTCGGCCGCCGTGTAGTGAAGTCCTAGCTGGTCCGTGAGCACGAGTGGGGAAGCGGAGCCTGCGTGGTTCCTGATGAGCCGGGTTGCCGTGTCGAGCAGCCCGTCCGGCGTCGTGGGGTACTGGGGGGCGTTTGGCCGGTCGGACGGGCGGCCGGTGACTTCCAGGCGGAGTTGCTGGGCGGTGTCGCGGAAAGCGGCCGCGACGTCGGGGCGGGCGTTGGTTTCCTGGGCTGCTCGTGTGGTGAGGTGCCTGACGAGTACGAGTCGGGCGCGGACGGGCTCTTGGCCGGCCGGGGCACCTGCCACGAGCTGGGCCGGATCGGGGGCGGTGAAGTCGCGGTCGATCAACACGCGGCGCTGTGTGCCGGGGAAGACTCCGTCAAGGGGTTCTCCGTAGACGGCGCGG
This sequence comes from Kitasatospora sp. NPDC127035, assembly GCF_042726075.1. Taxonomy (NCBI): domain Bacteria; kingdom Bacillati; phylum Actinomycetota; class Actinomycetes; order Kitasatosporales; family Streptomycetaceae; genus Kitasatospora; species Kitasatospora sp. NPDC127035. The sequence continues at coordinate 3,326 of NZ_JBHXDN010000052.1, forward strand.
TACTCGTTGTCCTCGGCTTGGGCATTGAGGATCCAACGTTCCTGCAGTGCAAGTCGCTGGTCGGCCGTCAGGTCGGTGCGGTTGAGCTCGTGGACGTTCAGCTCGCGGGCTGCGGCGAACGTCGGACCGTCGGGGCTTCCCATGAGGTGGCCGTTCGTTTCACCGGGTCGGCCGCCCCGGCCCGGGATCATGGGAGTTGTCATGCTCGGTTCCTCCTTCGGCGTGGGATCTGGCCGCTCCAGTTGCTGTGCGGGCTGCTGGGAGTCGGCCTGGCGAAGGACTTGCCGGAGGCGACCGACTTCCTCGTAGCGCGGGTGGTCGCCGGCGGCGGCCACCAGATGCCGTACGGCCTGGTCGCCCTCACTTCGGGCGAACATCGCGGCGGCTTCAAGGACCTGCTCCTCAAGTCCGGGCACGTGGTCGGGCCCTGGTGCGAGCCGGAAGGCCAGGTCGCGTACCAGGTTGAGGAACTGGCGGCTTTCGAGGGGGGCGACGCTGGTGGGGAGTGCGGGGGGCAGGTGCTCGGCCCAGTACTCCAGCCACGCATCCGATCCGACCTGTGCAGGGACGCGGGGTTGTGTCGCTGCGGCAGTTGTCGGTTCGGCGTCGGGTTCGGTGTGGGAACCGTCCTGGTGTGGGGTGGTTTGCCTTTCGGGCCGGGACGCTGAAGTGGCTTCGGGCGTGGTCATGGTCGGCCTCTGCTGGATGCCGGCGGAGTCCGCAGTGGTTGCGGCCTGAGTGGCGCGCAGTTCGCGCATGAGGTCGTCGCGCAGGGCTTCGTCGGCGAAGTGGGAAAGTTCGCGTTCGAGGTCCTGTGCCAGCGTCTCCAGGTCCAGCCCGAGAACGGCGAGGCGCGGAAACTGATACGGGATCTGCTGGGGATCGCGGGTTCCGAGGATCAGTTCGACGGCCCTATCGGAGGCCTGCCAGGAGTTGGTGGGGTGGTTGAGCAGGCCCGCGACCTCCGCGTCCAGGACGGCGTCGAGGGCCGGCTGGAGGTTGTTGGACATGAGGGCTCGTAGCGCGTCGGCGCCTTGTGTCTGGAAGATTCGGCCCGGATCGTTCTTGGGCACGGCCGGATCACCTGCGGGGAGCCGGATCGCGTACACGCGTCCCCGCCAGCCCTTGAGCAGCTCCCAGGCTGCCCGCAGTGCCTTGTCCCCGGCCTCGTCGGGGTCAAAGACCAAAACGATGTCGCGTTGGCTGTCGACTGCGGCAAGGGCCCGTACCTGCTGCTCGGTGAGGGCGGTTCCGCACGGGCTGGCGGGGATCGGAGCATGGTCGTTGTCTCGGTGCAGGGCCTCACCGATGGCGACGAGGTCGAAGGCGCCTTCGGCGATGACGAAGGGCCCGCGTCCGGCGAAGGCATGGCGGTGGTGGCCCGGGCCGAGCAGGGCCTTGCCCTTGGTGTAGAGCGTGGTGTTGCGGGTGTTCATCCACTTACGAGCCGACTCGGATTCGCGCAGTGCGCGCCCGGTGAACGCGATCACCCGGCCGTTCATGTCGAGGATGGGGAAGGTGATCCGGTTGCGCAGGGCATCGAAGAGTCGGCCGTCCTTCTCCGCGCTGACGCCGGTGGCCAGGAGTTCGGCGTCGGTGAAGCCTTGGGCGCGCAGGGTGTCGGTGAGGTGCGCGGAGCCTGGCGCGAAGCCGATGCCCCAGTGGGTGGAGATGACGCCGTCGGCGGGCACAGCGCGCTCGGCGAGGTAGCGGCGGGCGGGTTCCGCGCGGACGCTCGGGCGTAGAGCGGCGACGAGCGCCGCTTGGGCGGCCTCCAGCACCTGGTGGTGCCGGTCCATGCTGGGCGGGCCGGGCGGCGCGGGCACTGCGGGTGTCGGCGGGGTCGACGGGCTGGTCGTGCGGGAGCTGGGTTCGGCCTCGGGGGTGGTGCTCAGTGCGGCGAGAAGGTCCATCGGGTCGGTGGATCGGAGGCGGTCTGCGGTCCAGGTCGCGGCTTCGGGGCCGGGCGGGTGGCCCAGGGCCGCGGTGGCTGTCGGAACCTGGGGGGTTCCGGTGACCGCAATGAACAGGGTCTGCCCGTCGATGACCGGCCCGGGAGCGGCTTCCCGAAGGTGGCGGACCATGGTCGGATCGATGTCCCAGATGTCTTGGAATTCTTCGAGCTTGGCGAGCAGCGCGGCCTGCACCGTCGCCGCGCTGTTCTCGGTTGCGGCCGGCGCTTCAGCTTCCGGCTCCTGGTTGCTGAGGGGTTCAGGAGTGTCGAGCGGGCTGTCGAGGACCTGCGAGGCGGTGGCGCCGTCATTCGGTGATGAGCCTGTGGCTGGCTCCGTTTCAGGAGTCCGCGCCGGGCTCGTCTGCGGTGGGGTCGCTCCCTCGATCGTGTCCGGTTCCAGTTCAGGGGATGTCCCGGGTGCCCCTTCGGTCTCGGGGGGCGCGGTCGGTGCAGGCTGCGTATCCCCGACGCTGGTGTCTGCTGCTGGCGGTTCATCCGCATCGGTGGTCGCGGGAAGGTCAGGGCCTGTCGGTATGGAAGGTTCGACCGTGGCCGTGGCGCTTGCGTCGGGTTGCGTGGCGGGCCCGGGGAGGTCGGGTAGGGCTTGGGCGGCCGGCTGTTCGGCTTGCTCGGGGCCGGCTTGCCGGGGGGCGGTGGTGCGGACGATGGGGGTGTTGCGGGCGACGGTGTGGTCCGTGGCGGTGCCGTCGAGGTCGAGTTCAAGGCGAACTGCTCCGAGGGCGTCTGTGCTGGTGTCGACGACGAGCGCGGTGCGGCGGGTGGGGTGGCCGGCGATGGTGATCGCGATCCAGTCGCCTGGCCTGAGCTCGTCGGCCCAGGCGTGTCCGTCCGGGGCGGCGGCGCGGGTGGGGTTGTCCTCGTAGGTGGTCCACTCGCGGACGAAGCGGGAGCCGTGGCGCTGGTGGTCCCGGTCCAGCCCCGCACGGGTGGCCAGGAGGAGGTGCGTCAGGGTCGAGGGGTGGGCTCCGATGTCTGCGAGGTGCCGAGCGAGAGCTTCCTCGAACTGCGGGTCCGCGAAGTCGAGCGGCGGGTTGGCCCCGGCCAGTGGTGGAGTGTGGAGGAGGATCGCGACCCGGTTGGCGAACTGCAGGGCTTCGCCCTTGGACTCGAACCGCCGCAGGGTCGGGGGCAGGGGCGTGAGGGCTCCGCCGGAGGGGATCAGGTTCCAGCCCCCTTCCGCCTGGTAGGCACCGAACAGACCGTCCACGACGGGGTCGAGCGCCTTCGCCTGGTGGGCCAGGCGCAACGTATCGTGCCGCTGCTGGTTGTCTGTCTGGTCGGCAATCGAGGCCAGGATGGCGCGCGCCTCCTCCTCGTTGCCCGGCCGGGTTCGGCCCGGTGTGGGTGGGAATGTGAGGACGCCACGGCCAGCCTTCTCACGGATGATCGCGACCTGGACGGCCTCGCCGGTGACGACCTGGTAGCGGCCCGTGCCGCCGGTAGGAGGGAGGGCTTCCGGCTCGGCGCCGTGCACACGGACCGGGCCGCCGGAGTCGATCCAGCCGTTGGGAAGGACGCGTTGGGCGGCCCTCGTCCAAGCCTCGATGTCGCGGAGCCGACGTTGGGGAGTGACGGCGTCGTTCCAGAACGGGGGTGCGAAGACAGGGGTCGTGCGCCAGCCCGGGTGGGTGTGATCGAGCGAGTCCGCGACAGCGCTCGCCTCGTCGGGGCGAACCTGCCCCCGGTGGTCGCAGCACAGGCAGGCGCTGCGGTGCTCGTGGCCGCAGGTCTGGAGGGTCGGCCAGTGGCTGGTGGTGGTGTCGAGGTTCGCGGGAGGGGTGCTGGGGTGCCGGTCGGAGATCTCCCAGATCAGGGCTTCCTGTGTGGGTGTGGTTGCTGGGGCCTCAAGTGTCGCCGGGGCGGTGGTGGGCACGACGTGACGCTGGTCGCTGGGTGCGGGTTGCGGGGTTTCGCTTGACGGACTCCCGAGCGTCGGTCCGGCGGGCGGCGCCGGGCTCGCGGCCTGCTCGACAGGGGTGGGTACGGCACTGTCGGGTGTGGCTGTCGGCCCTGACACGGCGGGGGCGGGTTCCCGGTCCGGTGTCGCGGGCGGTTGCACGTCGGGGGTGGCGGGCGCGGTCACTGGCGACGCCGGCACTGGCGATGGGGCGGTCTGGGCCGGTGCCGGAGGCGAAGTGAGCCGGAGTGCGGTGGGGTCGCGGCGCGCACGCAGCCGGGCCGCGGTCCGGGCGAATTCGCCGTCTTCGTCCAGGGCGGGCGTCATGGCGAGCGTGTGGGCGACGGTTTCGGCCATGCTGCGGCCTTCGCCGTCCCGGAATTGCCTGATGAGCTCCTCGACCTCAGGGACGTCCCAGGCGAACGGTGTGCCGTCCGCGTTGGTGATGGACTCCAGCGCGCCGGCAATCATCTCCGCGTGGGTGCGGGTGCTGATGGTGCCGAGGTTGCTGAGCTTCTCCAGGAAGTACGGGCGGCTGATCTCCCACTCGATGGCGTTGCCGCGCTTTGCCCGCCCGGACACGGGTCGGCCGCCGGCTCGCATGATAACCAAGCGCCCGCCCGGGGAGAGGGAGAAGTGCTCGTCACTGGCCAGGCGGTTGCGTTCTTCATAGCGCATCCGGGCCAGTCGCTGGTCCTTGGCATCAGGGCGGGAGAGGCGCTGGTAGTGCTCCCGCAGGTCGTGGATGTCCTCGAAGAACGGCTCGTCGCCGCCCTCGTCCTGCGGCGGCGGGGCCGCAGCCGCGCCGATCGGGGCCGGGACGGCCGCTCCCCAGGTGCGTAGGTAGGTGGCGAGGCCCCGCAGATCCTGTGCCGCGCGGCCGGGGCCGACGGGTTGTTCGGCGGTTCCCAGCGCGAGGTCCGCGATGGTGTGGCCCCATACACCGGACGCGGCCCGGTTGAGGACATCGACAGGATCGCTGTCATCGCCGACTGCACGGGGGTCCTCGGGCGCCTGGTCCACGTGCAGGGCGACTACGGAGCCGGCGTCGACGGTACGTGGCCGCCCTGTGAAGAGGTCGGTGCTCTGCCAAGGGCCGGGGCCGGCCTCCGTCAGGCGCGCGACGCTGTAGGTGCCGTCGCCGTTCTGGACGCGGACCTCCTGGCCGTCGGCGAGTTCCCCAGGAACCGCGACATACGCCCAGCCCTCGGGGACCTCTACGTCGCGGCCGGTGGCACACGCCCTGGCACGGCCGAGCAGTGCCGTGAGCTCGACTTCTGGCGTCGCGTCCAGGCGCTCAGTGAGGTGCTCTGTGAGGGCATGCAGGTCTCGGGCGGCCCGGCGGACGGAGGCGTTGGCGTGCCCTGTGTCCTTTCGTGCACGGCTGCGAACGGTGTGCTGGTCGTCGCGCACGGCGCCGCGCAGAGTGGCGAGCGCGGTCTGCCGGGTCCTCTCGTCCGGGTGGCCGGCGAGTATGCGGGCTGCCGCGACCACTGCCTGCGGGGACTGCTTGCTGGCCTTCGCACCGGTGATGGGAAGACCGGGGGCGAACACCGAAGGGTCGTTCTCCAAGATGACCTTGGCGGCCCCTTCCGACGCCACCTCGTGCTTGCGGATGACTGCCTCGAGCAGATCCCACGCATGCCGCATCCGCTGGTGGGTGCGGAGAAGGACGAGCGGGTCCGAGAACGGGCCGGTCTCGTCAAGGTTCGGTTCCGCCGCTCGTTCCGGCGCGGCGAGGGGTTTCGGCGGGAGCGGGGTGGTGTCGGTGGCGGTGGTGATGAGGTTGGCGCGGCGTACGGCGTACACGGAGGCGACGTTGTGGAACCCGCCGTCGGTGGTGCGCAGGGTGTTGGGGTTGGCGTCGGCGACGCGCAGCCAGTCATTGTCGCCGATCAGGACTTCGTCGTCTGCCTGCAGAGGTCGTGCGGCCCACGTCGCGACTCGGCGGTTGAACGGCAGGGCGGCGAGGGCGGCTCGCAGACGGCTCCGTTCGGAGGGGGCCAGGTCTGCGGTGCTGGGCGGGGTCGGGTCCTGAGATTGAGGCTGGGCGTGGGTCGGGGGGGCGGGGTTGTTCGGCTGGGTGGGGGGAACGGAGGATGCTGTGGTGGGTGAGGGCTTGACAGCGGCGATGTCAGAGGCCGCGAAGGTGAGCTCGCGTCCGTGGCGGGTTCTCCCGGTGTAGCGGTCTCCCGCCGGGTTCTCGGTGACGGATTCGACGGTCACCGAGCTGTAGGCGGTGACAGCCTCCCGAGTCCTGCTCGGGGCGTGCCTGTGCACGGTGGTCGGCGCGTCGGGCCGGGCGTAGGGGCCGTCGAGGTCGACGACGCGGGCCTGGTCGCCGACGGCCAGCTGCGGGGCGACGCGGTCGCCGGTGATTGCGGTCCATCCGGCGGGTGCGGCCTGCCGGACTGTGGCGCGCTCGTGCGCGTCGGCGGCCAGCTCGACGCGGGATCCGCGCAGTTCGGTCCACAGCACTCCGTTGAAGGTGCTGTGCTTGGCCACGATTCCGCTGACGATGACCTCGTCACCCGGGGCGATGGCTCCGCCCTGAGGGTTCCACAGCACCAGGTGCAGGCCTGCGGGTGTGCGAAGTCGGACACGGAGCAGCGGTCCGTTGGCCCCCTTGAGGAGGTCGGAGCTGGTGACTTGGGCTGCGCGGGGGGTGAGAGTCTGTCCGGGTTGGCCGATGGCTTGGCGGGCACCGTCGGGGGTTGGACGTGCCTGGTCCACGGTGCCCCCTTCTGAGGGTTGGGTTGTCACTGTGGCGGAACCTGGCTGGGCCGGGCTGGGCAGGGGTGTGGCTTCCACGGCCTCAGCCTGCGCGGTGGGGATGGCGGCCGCCGGGTCGGCTTCGGTGGCTTCGGTCTGTGCAGGGGGCCGGTTGGCATCGTGGTGAGGGGTGGCCCAGGGGTCGACCTCGTTTGGGCGCGGGAGGGTGACGAGGGTGGTTTCCGTCTCGTGGGCTTGGCGTTGCAGCCATGTCGCGAGACCGTCGAGGACCTTCTTGCGACGCCGGCTGTCGGCTGTGTCGTTGCCCATGGTGTCGGCCGCCGTGCGGGCGACCTCAGCGTAGGTGCGCATCTGTGTGGCGCTGAAGAAGTACTTGCGGAAGGTGCCGGGCCGGAATGCGACGGAGGCGATGGGGTTGTCGGCGTCCGCGGGGAGACTGAGAAGGCTGATCTCGCGCACGCGTGCGGCGGTCAGTTCCAGCTCGATTGTGACATCGCCGGCGAGCGTGGGCTGCCTGTCCTTGCCGAGGTTCCGGTAGTGGTCGTAGGCGGCGGCCTCCGCCGCCCGGAACTGCGGGATGCCGGCGGTGTCCGGCATGGCGTCGTGCCACTGCATGAAGTAGGGGTTGCCACCTCGGGCGTCCTGTCCCCACCACATGGTCCGGCCGGAGGCGTGGGTGCGCGCGCGGATCCAGCCGATGACGGTGCCGTCCGCGTCGGTGACCCAGCCGTGGCCGGCAGCTTCGTCGAGCTGCGAGAGACGGGCGCCGCCCTCCTCGACGTCGATGCCCTCGGCGGTGGCGGCTCGGGCGAGGGCGGCAGGCCAGTGCTCCCTGGAGCGTTGGGGCGCCGGGCTTCCCTCGGGCCGCCACAGTTCGGCCACCGGGCGAGGCGTGAGCGGGCCGCCGTCCTGGGCGCGGACCAGGGCGGTGCCCTCGGCGTCGACCCCGATGAACGTGCCGACCAAGCCCTGGTGTCCGTGGACTGTTTCGCCGAACTCGAAGGGGCTGGGAGCGGGGTTGTCCAGGGTCGTATCGGGTTCCTCGGCTCCGGATCCCGCCTCCGACGCGGGTGAGGCTCCGTCAGGAGCCGCAGGCACCATTCGGTCTTGCTGCTCCGCAGCCTCCGTCTGGGAGATCAGGGTTTCCTGGGGCAGATCAGGATCGTCAGGTTCCTCGTGCGCAGGCTCGCCCTGCTGGGAGTTTGGACGAGCGGGGCGTCGAGCAGCGGCGGCGAAGATCGCCGTCCACTGGGGTGAGCTGGTCACGATGGTGCCATCCGACTCCACCAGGACCAGCGGATCGCCGTCCTCGATGACGTCGCGCGCCACGGTGAACTTGGCGTTGTCAGCGCGGGTGATGGTCCAGTAGCCATCACCGGTGTCGACAATCGCCATGCCCTCCGGTGGAACAGGGGCGTCACTGTTGAAATCCAAGCCCAGGTCCAGGCCCAGCTGCCCGCGGAGGGCGCCATCGGACGTTTCTTCCGACTCGGCGGCGCTGGGTTCGTCGCCTTCGACATCGGCGGGAACAGGAGGGCGGGCCGCCTTGGATTCCTGCGCCGCCTCCGGGGCAGGTGTCGTGCGCGGTGCGTCGGCGGCGACGAAGGGTTGGGTGCCGTTGGGGTCCACCGCGGGCGGCTCTGCGGCTGACGGGGTCGGGTCGGCGCTCAGCCCGAAGTCGCGGGCTCCTGTGCTGAGCCCGGCACGGCCAGTGGTGTCCTTGTTGGCCCCTTCGGCGGCGGGTCGGCAGGTCCCGAGGCTGGCTGTGTCAGCGGGAACGCGCTCGCTGAACGCCTGCCCCCGTCGGTCACCGTGGATGGTCAGGGATCCGTCGGGGGCCCGTTCCACCGTGTGCAGCGTGAACGGCTCACCCCAACGATCCGGGGCGACGGTGACCTCTCCTCGGGGGGTGATCTGCGTCAACGGGAGCCGGGCGGGTTCGCCCGTTGCGACCTGCGACCAGCCTACGGAGGTCCAACCGTCGGGTGTCAGCTCCTGGCGTCGATGGTGGAGCTCGTGGCAACCCACGACTGCGTCCGGAACAGTCCCGAAGATCATGTCCATCGCGGAGACGCCGTCGACGCCCATGGCCTGGTAGTCGTTGCCGGCGGGGATGACACAGCCGATGAGCACACCGTCGTCGTTGGTGACCCGTACCAGGTGGGCGGGAGCCTGACTTGGGTTGGCCAGCCAGGTTCGTACTCGGGCCCGCTCCTGCTCGCGGCGTGAGTTAAGGCTGTAGTGGTGCTCGGCGCGCTCGACCAACTGCGTACGACGGCCTTCGATCTGGCGCTCGTGGGAGGGTTCGGCCGCGGGCAGGGTGAGACTACTGGCAAGCTCTGCGTTCACCTCGGCGGACGTCATCTTGGCGGTGTCCAGCGAGCCCGGCCGGGCGTGACCGGTCGCGGGGGCCGGGGAGTCGGCGGAGGTGATTTTCCCCGCCCGGCGACGGGCCAGCACCCGTCCCAGTCGGACCGGCTCGGAGTCGCCGGCGTCGAGGGAGGCTGCCTCTACGGCGTGGACGGTCTTCCACCAGCCTCGGGCAAGGAGAACCTCGTCGCCTGGCTCGAAGTCGAGGGGTGACCAGCGACGAGCACGGTCGTCTGCTGTGGCGGATTCGAGGCGCCGGCGCTCGTCCGAGCCGAGCTGTTCGAGTGCGGCACTGTGGCGGCCCCCGGGCTGCAGTGCGGCTGCCCGGTCGGTCTCGCTGAGGTAGACGGGAATCTCGCGGCCGAGATCTGCGAGGCGCTCGACCAGCCAGGTGACCCGCTCGTCGCGCTTGACCCGCTGCTTCCACTTCGATGGGAGTCCCCACGACTGCAGGGTTCCCTCGTCGGCCAGGCGCTTGAAGGACCCGACTCCCCTGCGGACCCCTTCGAACTCCTTGTCCTTGGGATCGGCGCCGTGCACCTGCGTGATGTTGTCGGTGTGCTCGATCCACAGCTGCTGCTCGACCTGGACGGCGGCGCGGAACAGCACCACGGCAGGCGGGGTGACGCTCTGCTCGAGGGCTGCCGCACCTGCGGGTGACGGTGCGTGCTGGCGCGGCGCAGAGGTGAGTGGGGCGCGCTTGGTGGTGGCGTTGATGATCTCCCAGGTGCCTGCCGTGCGGTAACCGGCCCGGTTGACGAACGCGTCGGCCCGGTCGGTGGGCACGGTGGCGATGTCGGCGGCAGGCGCGGGTGTCGCCTGGCGGAACCTGCTTCCACCCAAGGGAACTAGGCCCGCCCCGTCCTCCTGACGGATCCTGTACTCGCTGCGTCCCGTACTGGGGTCGAGCGAGATGTAGACCCAGCTCCCCGGGATCGGCTCATGGTCGACGGGGCCAGTCCGACGGAACTCAACGGCGGTGCCCCTGCGGGGAGTGGCGTGGCGGCGCAGGACGTGCAGCATCTCCTCTTCGCTGTCCGCCACGAGGCCGGCACCGTCAACCGCGACCATGTGCAGGATCTGGTCGGTGCCGATGTCGTAGGTCCGGCCGCCGGTGGTGAAGAGCAATCGGGGGCCGGGGAGCCATTGGTGTTGCTCGTTGCCCTGAACCGGTACGTCGGGCCAACGGCTGGTATCGGCCGGCAGCTGGAACAGCTCGGCGGCGTGGCGAACGGCCTCCGGCACCAGGCTGTCGACGTCGACGGCGCTGGCGATGGGGGTCGTGTCTCCGAGAGAGAGCTTCCACTGGCCGGACCCGTGGGCGTCGCGGTGGAACTGTGCGGAGAAGCGCAGTCCGTCCACCGTGATGGCGGCAGCGTCCTGGTGGTGGTGCTGGATCCGTACCAAGGGGGGAAGCGGCGGGGCATCGTGCGTGCGGCCCCCGATGTCGGCAGACAGGTCCTCCCTACGGGCTTCGCCGCTTGATACGGTGCCTGCGCCAGTGTCAGCGGGTGCGGACCCCGTGGGCTGCTCGGGCTCCTCCGCCGCGGGCGCGGTCGGCGGTGTGCGAAGGCTGAAGTCGATCTGCTCCTGGCCGGGTACCTGGCCTGCGGCCTGACGATCTTGGCGCTTGGCTGACCTGCTGCCGGCTCGGTACGGGACTGGCGTCCCTGATGGAATGGCCACGATGCTCGCCGCACTGAAGACGAACGGGAAGCCGGGGTCGATGCTCTGGTAGTGCTCGCCTCCGGTGAGGGGGCCGATCCGCGTGGAGAGAACCGAGGCGCCGTGGCGCACCCTGACGATCTCCCCGCCTTGGAGGTCGAGGTCGCTGCCGACAACCGGCTGCCAGTTTCCGTCCGGGATCTGGGCGGCCTCCTGGTCCGCGGGTACGTCGGTGTCGCCGGCCAGGATCCGCGCCCGGAGTGCCGCCAGCTCCTGGTGCTTCCGGACGCGGAGCTCACCCAGGAGGCGTGATGCCAGTTCCTCCTCGTCGGGGCCTGCGTCTACCACGTACTCGGCGAGGGGGTGGACGCCGTCGGAGTGCTGGCCGGCCGTCGAGCTCGGAAGGTCGGTTTCGGGATGCCAGGTGTAGAGGCGCAGGTTCGGCGACTCCTGGCGCTCGGGTCCGGTGCCGACCACGAGACAGGCCGGGCCGAACAGCTTGTTCCCGGCGAACTGGGGGCGGACTTCGCGAGCGATCTGACCTGGCTGCAGTTCGTTGGCGCGCAGGACCCGGCTGGTGGCCGGAAGCTCAGCGGCCCAGTGGGGCTCGGGCATCGGCGCCAGCGCCGGGGTGCGACGGATCCGCCCCTGAGGAGCGAGGTGATCATGTCCCTGCGGGTCGCGGACCCACCAGGCACGTGCGTGCTCACCCTTGGTGATGTGGCCATAGGGGATGTGGACGCCATCGCTGGTGAACGCCTCAACCGTGTCGCCCGGGGCCCAGCCCTCGACGGACGGAAAGGGCCGGAGGAACCGCGGGAGGCGCCCGGCGGTGGTGTCCGCCATGGCCTGCACGGTGTGCTCGGCGAAGCCCTCGGCGAGATCTACGGCAGCTGCCCGGGCCTTCTGGAACGCGGGCTGCATCATCTTCGCCGCAGCCCGGTTAACCAGTGTGCTTGTCTGGGCCTTGGGTACTGCGGTGTGCGGGGCGGCTCGGAGGGAATGGCCGCTGTTGCCGTTCATCGCACTGAGGGACAGACGGAGTAGCCCGCCTGGCTCCATGAAGTCGCCGACGACAACACGGGGCGCCTCGAACACGATCCCAGGCACACGGTCGTTGAGCTCAAGGACAACATCGCCGATGGAGAGCTCTGAGGCCTTCACCAGTCCGTAGCCTTCGGGTACCTCGTCCGCCCACGCGGGAGGTTGGAGCGGCCGGTCGTCGTGGTACCAGGCGTTTCGGACAGGGACTCGGCTCTCCGCCCCGTCGTCCCCGGTGATGACGCATAGTGGCCACTGCAGTTCCCGGAAGGTGCCCCTACTCAGGACCCCGTGCGGGGAGATGAAGAGAGCAGGGTCTCCTTCCTGCCACTCTCGGTAGGGCGCGGTGCCTGGCTCGGGGTCGTTCTCGGCGAGCGGATCCGGGGCCTGCGGGGTGTCACGCTGGACCCCTTGCAGGGCGGTCTGCTGTGGGGCAGGTTCCGGCCGGGGCGCGGGTGGACGCGCCGGCGACGGGCTGGCGGGAGCAAGCTCGAGTCCGGGGAGGGTGCCCTCGGTGACCGGGGCTGTCCAGGTGTCCGGTTCCGGTACCGCCACGACCGTGGTGATCGAGAAGCGGCTATGGGGTCCGACAGCCTCGTACCAGCCCGCGTAGTCGGGACCGTCGTGGACGGTGACGTTCTCGTACCGGATGGTCTTGGCGTCGCCGCGGCGGATGCGGATCATGTCCCCGGCGTGCAGCCGACCAGGTGCCTGATCCACCGCCCGCCAGCCCTCAGGGGACCGCTCGGTGGGACTCGCCTGTGCAAGCGGGGTCACCGATTGGTCGGGAGCCCCCACGCCGTCGGCGAGCTGCGTTTCGGTGAGGACGTGGACCCGGGTTCCGAACGGCACGAAGGGGATGTCGAGGCGCTCGGGGTCCTCAATCCGCAACCGGTGGCCGTGAACGGTCCCCTCGATCGCGCTAACGGACTCTGCCCGGTACCCGTTGACCCTTCCTTGCACCCACGTCGTCGCGCCGCCGATGAGGTGAGGCGCGCGAACGAGGTCGCCGATCACCACTTGGTGGGCGAGGAGTTGCTTCGGCTGACCGTCAGCCGATTCGGTGCCGTGGAGATTCGCCGTAGTGGGCACCTCGTTGAGCGGATCGGGATCCGCCACTGGCGGCAGCGGGCCGAAGGCTGCATCGAGGAACTGCGCTTCGGCACGCAAGCCCTGGGATACCGCCGTCAGCGCGGAGTTGAGGTCTGTGCCGGCATCGGCCGCCTCCGCCGCCTTGTGCGCAGCTTCCGCCAGTGTGTGCAGGAGGGGGCTGGGGACAGGCAGCCCTCCGTGGGAGAGCGGTTGGCCCGCAAGGGCGTTGCGCGTCCACGCGGTGGCCGCTTCGGCAAGCCCGGGGTCATCGGCGGAACGCCAGGCGACGGCCAGGGGCGCAAGGTGCCGCAGTTGCTCGGCGGTCAGGATGGGGGCGGCACGGCCTGTTACGGGGTCGGTGAGCGGCCTGGTGGTGTGCCACGCGGTCCACACGGCGGCGCCAACCGGGTCGGTCCACCGGTCGGGGGCGGGGTTCCCGTCGCGGGCGTCCTGGGCCCACCACTGGCGCACGCCGCGGTGGGTGCGGGCACGGACCCAGCCCTGGGTGCGGCCTTCGGCATCGACGATGTTGCCGGTCCCGCTGGCGAGGTCCAGGTCTACCAGGCGGTGCCCTTGGTCGTCGAGCAGCAGTCCGCTGGGGCTGGCCGCGGCAGCAAGCCGCAGGGTTCGGCGTTCGGCGGGATCCATGGCGCCGGGGAGGTCCTCACCGGGCAGGACCAAGACCTCGAGCGGCGCGAGCGCGGTGATCTGCTGGTCGGGGCTGAGGTAGATGTCCGGGCCGATGTTGGGGTCGATGACCTGGCGCAGGTTCCTGCTGAGGCCGCTGCGGGTGACCTGGTGGATCCGGCCGTCGTTGCTGCCGCAGAGGAACCAGGAACCCTTGACGAGGTCGGCCGGTGTGCTGCGAAGCGGCACCCAGGGCTCGCTGACGCTGGCCAGGCCAGGGCCGGGGCGCTGCGCGGCGAGGGCGAGCGTGGCGCGGATCGCGATCCGGCGGTGCTTCTCGCTGAACAGGCCTTTCCCGTAGCGCAGCGACGGGGCTGCGTCGTCGGCCGCCGGATTGCCGTGCTGCTCCTGCCAGCTGGCCCTGTTGCGCTCGATCGCCTCGCGGAGGCGCTTGTCCGTCTTGAGCTTGCGCTTGACGGCCGTGACGTCCGGGCCGGCTTCGACGACGGCGACGTGTGATGACCGGCCCCACTCGCCCGAGTAGCCGCCGATCTGCTGCACCTCCGACAGGCGCACCGATCGGCCGTAGTTGGCTTCCACCAGCTCGGCATCACACCATTGGCCGTCGCTGTGCCGGCGGATGACCGTGCCGGGTTCCACGTCGTCGCGAGCGACCCAGCGGGACTTGTCGGGAAGCGGGATCGGCGGTGCGCCTTGGATGCGGGCGGTCAGCTCTACATCGCGGCGCAGGTGATCGGCGAAGGCCGCTGCGTCGTCGCTGAGGTGCGCCCGCGCGTATGCCAGGTAGGCCTTGTCGAGTGCCGCGTCCAGCACTGCCATCAGGGCGTGAGGGGTGCTGTCCTCCTGCCCCGGCTCCTGGCCGGCCGTACGGCGAAGGTAGTCCACGACGGCGTCCGGATCGGCGCCGTCCTTCGTGGCGGCGGCCCGTGCGGCGGCAAGGCGGTCCACGAGGGCTTGGCGCAGCAAGGTGTGATGGCGTGTCTCGCCTGCGGTGTCCGCGGGCGATGGGGTGCCGAAGAGGGCCTCCCGCAGTTCCTGGGGGTCGAAGTCGGCCTCGTTGATCCGGGTGAGGTAGTCGACCAGGGCGAGTTCGCCGATCCGTTCGATGTCGCTGCGCAGGGCTGTGGCCTGCTGGCCCCATGTCCAGGGGGCCTTGACCTGGCCGAGGTACTCCCCTCGAGAGTGATGGCGGTTGGCATCGAACTGGGCCAGGGGTTCGAGCCGCTCGGCGATCTGCAGCATCCGCAGGTACTCGGTGGTGTCGGAGCGGTCGCCTCCGGCCGCGAGCACGCGCTGGGCCGCGACGTTCGGGACCTCGCCGCCGTCGGTGGGGTTCCAGTGCGAGGACACGACGCCGCGGGCCGAGGCGAGTTCTCCCGGGACCGGCGGCACGTCGTTGAGGCGCTCGGGCGCGGGGAACGGGCTCCTGCCCGGAAGTTCCCGCGTTGTGGGGGCTGGCCTGACAGGTCCGGTCCCGGGCACAAGGCCGGGGAGAGCATCAGCGGGAGCAGCCTCCGGGATGGGGACTGGCTCGGGCCCGGTGACCTGGGTCACACTGGTGGAACGGCGCAGCCGCGGGCGGACCTCCTCGCCATGGGCGATTTGGTCGAGGACTGCGTCCACGGCCCGGTTCACTAATCCCTGGAGTTCGGGATCGCCGCTCAGGTCGATGTCCCTGAACCGCTCGTCCAGGTTCATCAGCTGGGCGCCGATGTCCTGGGGCAGGCGGCGGTAGGCCCGGTCGGCGAGCTGTGCCCAGGTGAAGTGGCTCTCGCGCACCTGCGCGGGGGTCATGACGCGCACGCGCAGGCCCTTGGCGTCCTGGGTGTAGTGGCGGCGCAGCACTGGGGTTCGCATCGGGCGGTAGGACTTGCGGTCCCGCGCGATCTTGGTGTGCGCGGCGACCCAGGGGTGGGTGTCCTCGCTGGCGATGGCACGGGCTAGTTCTGCCAGCCGGTCGGGTTCGATCATGACCTTGAGACCCGTGTACAGCTCGTCGTCGGTGACCGGGCCTGAGGGTTGAGCGTCTTCCCAGCTGCGGTCCTCCTCCTCTGCGGCTGTCTGGGGGGTGGGGGTGTCTTCGTCGGGTTCCGGATCGGTCGGGTCGTCGCGGTCCTGTCCGGGCGCAGCCTGCTCGCTCGGGGAGGTCTGGGGCTGGGTTTCGGGCTGTTGGCCGGTGGTTTCGGGCGGTGCCGTGGCGCCGGCTCGGGCTGCGGGTGCCGTCGGTGCGATGGCGGGCCCGGCCGTGGCACGGGCGGCTTGCAGGGCGGCTTCGTAGGCCAGTGGGGTGGCGTGGGCGAGCACGTCCTCACGGGCCCCGTCTCGCTCGATGTATGCCCAGAGCTGGTGCTCTGTGGCGTCCTCCATGGCGTGGTCGACGGCCCGAGCGAGGTGATCCGCGAACTCGCTCTGGCTGCCTGCTGCTGCGTGGCGTGCGAGGGCGGGGTCCGGCACGACATGGTCGATGATCCAGGTGATCAGCTCGTCGGCGGAGGGGGCGAGCGTGTCGTTCACTGCTTGTGCGACGGCGGTGGCCAGTACTGCGCGGATCCGCTCATCGCCCCACGCATCTGCGAAGGAGCCGAGAGGAAGGGATGTGGCGAGCCAGGTGGCCACCTCGTCGGCCTCCACCAAGTGCTGCTCCCGGCTTGTCGGCCGGACCAGCGCGGGAACCACGGCGGTCACGGGCAGAGCCGTCGCGCCATCGCCGATGCCGCCGAGGGGCCGGGTGGCCGGTCCGGCTCCGCCGGGAGTGAGGGTGACGGACATCTGTCCGGGCGGGGTGGCGAGGAGGGTGAGGGTGATCTGGGGTCCGTGGGCAGGGGGCTGCTCGCCTGCGAGCTGCGGGGTCGCCGCGGCGATCTCCTCCGGCCGCAGGCCTGCCTGTGCTGGCAGCTTCTGGTCGGTGGCGGGAAGGTCCGGCTCGGTGGGTTCCTGCGCTGCGGTGATGCCGCTGGTGGCAGAGGGCTGGCGGGGCATCGCGCCGTCCACGCGCAGGACGTAGTCGAGTGAGCCCAGCTCGAGCCGCTGTTTGGCGCGGGTGACGGTGACGTAGGCCAGACGCAGGTCCTCGGCGCCCGGTAGGACGAGTTCGCCGGTCTCGGTGTCCTCCTTGGGCTGGGGGAAGTCGGGGCCGATTCGGACCTGGTCCCACTCGCGGCCTTTGGCTTTGTGGGCGGTGGAGACGGTCAGTTGCGGGCGCTGGGCTGGGTCCTTGGCGTCTTCCGGAACCAGCTGCTGGACCATGTTGATGATGTCGTCGGGGCTGTAGTTGTCGAGGAGGCGGACGAAGGTCTGCAGTGCCTTGGCGTCCTCGTTGGACTCGGCGTACTGGCGGACCTCCTCCCAGTCTTCGAACGCGCTCAGCTCGGCGTGCTTGGTCCGGCGGCCGGCCTTGAGGTCCTTCGCTGCCAGGGCGATCTGCTTGATGTCGGTGCCGCCGCCCACCATCGCGACGCGCTTGCCCGCGTCCAGGCCCTCGAAGACGGCGCCGACCGCGCCGATGTTGGTCTTCGTCAGGATGGCGTCGGGCTCGTCCACCAGGCCGATCGTCGTGTCCAGGGCCGGATTCCCCTGGAGCTGCAGGTCTGCGCCCAGGAGATTGAGGTAGCCGTTGCCGACGGCCGCGACCTGCGGGCCGAAGCGCCAGCTCTGGGTAAGCGGGAGCACGGTGTCGGCGGGCCAGTCCTTGAGGGCGTCGATCGCGCCGCGGAAGGAGTAGATCGACTGCTGGCTGTCCCCGACGACGATCGTCTGCGTCGGCTGGTCCTGGATGACGCGTTTCAGGACGGGGTTAATATCCTGCGCCTCATCGAAAAGGATCATGCTGTAGGGCAGGCGGGGCCGCCTCAGCGCCCAGATCTTGATGTAGTCGTCGCTCTTGAAGACGATCTTGTCACTGTCGGGATCCGTGATGTCCGCCCACGCCCGGCGGGCGGCATCGAGCAGACCTGGCGCGGCGGGGGTGCGGCCCCACGCCCCGAGGTGCTGCCGCCCGAGTTCGTCGTCCGCGCTCTCGCGGTAGAGGCGGACCGCCTGCATGGCGATGCTCGCGATGTCCTCCGGATCAACCTCTCCCCCCTCGAACATCAGCGGCCGGGTGATGCCCAGGGCCGCGGCGACGTCCTTGTCCCGGCGCGCTCCGGGATGGGTGCGGGCGATGACGACCTTGCGCTCTATCGGCTCACCCTTGAGCGCAGCGCGGGCGAAGGCGTGGCTGGTGTCCGAGGTGACGTTGCGCGGCATCTTGCGCTTCGCCTCGTCGGCGATGGACCGGTTGAAAGCGATGTAGGCGATGCGCTTGTCGGGCAGGCGGCGGGTAACCATCAGCAGCGTCGACGTCTTGCCGGTGCCCGCCAGCGCCTGGACCGCGACGTCCTGGCCGGCAAGGCACGCATCGATGATCTTCTGCTGCTGCGGGGTCGGCGGGTAGTCATTGCTCACCTGCTCTACCGCGGCCGCCGCCGAAGCGGCCGTCTCGCGTTCGTCCATGTCCGCCAGGTAGTCGCGGATCTTGTCGAGGATGCGCGGCAGTCCACTGCGGTCACGGCGACCGTACGTCCAGCGGCTCTCGCTCTTCTTGAAGCCGAAGCCGCTGTCCCTCAGCAACTGCCGGAGGTCATCCTCCAACTCGAAGAAGCCCGACTGTCCGGTCCCGGTGATATGGGTCGCCCGCCCAGCCGTGATGATCTGAATGCGGTTGCTCCACACGTCCGGGTCCGGGTCCTGCTCCGGTCCGGCTGCCTCATCGACTTCGGTGGTGGGCCGCACGGAGGCGGTCACCGCTCTGTCAGGGCCTTCCTGCCCAGCTTCATCCGCTACGGCGGGCACGGCCTGTACCGGCGACTCGTGGTTGGCGCCCGGGCCGCCGTTGGCGTGCTCTGCGTAGCCAGCGGCTTCAGCCGGCCCCGACCCCTCGGTGGTCTGCTCGGCACGCACCACCTCGCCTTCTGGCTGAGGGAGAACGAGAGCAGCCGCTGGGGTCGCTGCCGCGTGCAACGCAGCGGCACCGCCTGCCTGACGGTGGAACGGAGGTCCTTCCAACGGGATACCGTCGCTGAGCCGGGCCGACCACTCGCCTTCTCGCACCCCGTGGGTTCCCTCGGCGATCGGACGCGCTGCGACATCCTCGTCGGCCGTCGGCTCCGGCGGGGGTGCGGGAAGGACATCAAAGTCAGTATCTGCGCTGGCCGGTGGCTGGGGCAGAGGCGCGAGCAGTTCAGCCTCGTTGACGGCCGGAGGCGCAGACGCGGCGGGTGGGAGGTCCGGCATGGTGCGGGGGTCACGCACGCGACCGGCCCAGGTGGCTGCGCCGGTTGCCAGCTCGGTGTAGGCGGTCTGCAGGTCGGCGTCGTCGGTGGTTTCCCCGGCGGCGGCGACGGCAGTCGCCGCGATGGCCACCGCGTCCAGGCGCTCGGACAGTTGCTGGCTGCCGAGTGGCCGCTCCAGGGCCGCCTTGACGGCGGTGGCTGCGGTGGTCACCAGGGTGGTCATGCGGGTGGTGATGATGTGGCTGGCTCGCGGTCCCTGCCGTCCGCGAAGGTAGGCGCGGGCAGCGCGGCGCGCGAGCTGGTCGGCCGTGTAGGTCACCTCGCCTTCGGCCGGCCGCATGGCTCCGTGGCGGCGCAGCGGTCCCGGGACCGTCTCGGTGACCGCGAGCGCGCCCCGGGTGCCCTCGATGGAGATCTCGCCCGTGTCGTTGCGGGTGACCGAGGCCAGGGTCAGCGGCTCGGACCAGAGGATCGCGCGGTCGGCATCTTCGGATGGGGGACGGACCGGCAGGCGTAGCACCGTGCCTGGCTCGAGGTCGTCGAAGGCGGCGGGCCTCCAGCCGGCCGGGGCGAGGTCGGCCGCGCGGTCGGCGCGGTCGTAGGCCGCGTTCCGTGCTCCCTGGCGGGTCTTGTGCTCGCTGCGGGGGTGGCCGTCGCGGTCGAGGGACAGGAAGACCTTGCCGTCCTTGGCGGTGGCGCCGAGCGGCGCCGCGTCTTCGTCCAGCACGAGGTTCTTACGGCCCGCAGGTGTGCGCTGGTGATCGGAGCGTTCGGCGCGCAGCCGCTCCCTCTCGCGCCGGATGGTGTGGCGGCGCTCCAGGCTGGCGGTCAGCATGGCCTTGCGCGCGGCCACGTAGGTGGCGTGGCCGGGGTCCGCCAGTGGCAGGTCGAGCTGCGCGAGCTCGTCGTGGATCTGCTCGTCCGTGAGCTCGGTGACGGCGCCCGTCAGGGGCCGGGCGGTTCCCGTGTCAGCGCTGGGCGCGTCGGCGATGGTGAGGATCTGGCCTGCGCGGCGTACCGCCCACAGATTCGCATAGTCCTGCGGCTCGTTACCGAAGGTGCGGATGTCGTCGCTGTTCACGGCGGTGACGCGGCGCCACCAGGGGATCGAGCCGGTGAGGATCTCGTCGCCGACCTGGAGGTCGATGGGTGACCACCGGGCTTTGCGCTGCGCCATGTCGGTGTCGTGCAGGGCTTGGCGTTGGTCGGGCCACAGTTCGGGAGCGGTGGTGTCTGCGGGGCCCGGGGGTGTCTCCGGGTTCTGGCGGACGGCGATGGTCCGGCCGCGCTCCAGCATCATCGTCACGAACCGGCTGGTCTTGTACAGGCTGGTGGAGCGGCTGGTGGTGCGGGTCTGGACATATAGGTCACGGGTGGGCGCCCACGTGAACTGGGTGGCCTCTCGTGCGGCCTGGGCCTCGTCGTCGCCGGTCTTGGGGAGTCCGTGGAGTTCGGCGGTGGGGCCCGTGTGGTCGATCCACAAGGTCTCGGCGTGGCGGGGCTGGTCGAAGTCGACCTCGGTGGACATCGTCCGGTGGCGCTGGGCGAGCTTGGCGGCGGTGCCACTGGGCGTGCGGTCGCCGCGTACGCTGCCGGCGCCGGTCACGGAGCCCATCCAGATTATGCCCGTGCTGTCGGGTGCGTGGGCCTGGCCGATGGCGGTCGCGCCGTACCCGATGGTGATGGAGGGACGGTGAATGCTGGGGTAGTCCGCGTAGGGGTCCGCGGGCGGTTTGGGGTCCTGGCGCCACCAGTACCCGGGATGGCCGGAAACGGCGGTGGCGCCGTCAGGAACCGCGGGGGTCGCTGCTTCGGCAGCAGGCTTTGCGGCGGGCTGCGGATCGTCGTCGGTCTGTTGCGCGGCGTCGCTGTCTTCCGGGTTCGTGCTGGGGAGTTCGTTCGCCGGTTCGAAGGCCGCCTTGGGGGTGGGCGGAGCGGCGGTCGCGGCGGTGCTGGTTCCAAGGCCGTCCGCGGCCGGTTGCGGGGCGGCCGATGGCGTCGGCACCGGCTGGGTGGCGGTGATCGTCGCCATGGTGTGGTGGAAGGAGTGGCGCATGGCCAGGCGGAACGACCGCAGGTCTTCGGGGTCTGCCAGGGGGACGGCGAGGGGGCCGTCGCCGATTTGCTCCGTGAGCCAGGTGTCGAGACGGCCGGGCAGGTCGAGGTCATCGGCAGCGGTGCGGAAGTGCTGGAGCGCGTCGCGCAGAAGTGCTCGGGCCTCGCTATCGAATCCGGCGATGGCGGCGGGTAGGGCGTCGGGGAGGAGGGTGCTGACCACTGAGCCGGCGGGGCCGGAGGAGATCACGTCCCCGTCGGGGGTGCGGACGGCCTCGGCTTGGGGCGTGCTGTTGACGAGCTCCGCGAGCTCGTGTCCGGGCCGGTCGTGCACCGTACCGATGGAGCTGGAGTAGGTGTACCACCGGTCCGGCTGGAATGCCTGCTCCTGCGCGCTGCTGCCAGTGGTGGGGGGTGTGTTCTGTTCCTGGAGGTGGCCGACGGCCGCCTCGGCGGCTTCGGTGTAGTCGGCGTGGGTGCCGTCGACCCGCTTGCCGTCGACCTCGACGCGCCATCCCCGCTGCATGTAGGGGCTGTGGATCAGGCGTGCGACCGGTGTGTGCTCGGGTAGGTGGAGTACGTCGCGGACGGAGTGCGCGTCCCCGGTGTAGGGGGCGGTGACGTAGCCGGGCCGCCCGGCCACGGGCTCCGCGGTGTTCAGGAAGATGGCGCCGGCCCGTGCCAGGGACATCTCCTCGCCATCCACCCGGTAGGAGATGGTGGCGTTGCCAGGGTTGCGGACGGTCTCGACCACGACTCCAGCCAAACGCAGGGCGGTGGCCATGCTGACACGGGTGAGGACGTCAACTCCGGGCTGCTGGGCGGCACTCGTCGCCTCGACCGCCTCCGCGGGCTGTCCTTCACTGTCGTTGGGGGCCGAAGCCGGTGGCTGGGTGCTTGGCGGTGCGTCTGTCATGGCGTGCACTCGGTCGGCGGCACGGTCTAGGGCGCGCTGGTCCTCTTGTCTCTGCTTGCCCTCCTGCGCCTGACGGAGCGTGAGAGAGAGCCTGACGATGTAGCGCTCAGTTTCGCCGAGGAGTTGCTGGGCCAGCACGGCAGCCTCGCCGCTTGTCGGCGGGAGCTGTTGGGCGAGCAACGTGGTCGAGCTGTGGGCGCGGCGATAGGCGTCCAGGGCGGAGGAGAGGTCCGGTCCGTCGGCGACGTGCTGCTCCGACTGCTCCCATGCGTCCTGGAATTCGGTGAGGGCGTCGTCGCGTTCCGCCAGGGCTCCGGTGAGGCCGGGGAGAGCATCGGTGAGCTGCTGGCGGTGGCGAGCCAGGTTGGCGGCGGCCTGCGGCAGGGTCTCGCTGTTGTATGGGCCTGCAACGAGCGGGTCAGCCGCGGTGGCGCCGGTGCTCAACACAGGGAGCGGCAGGAGCGGTTCGGCCGCCAAGGGGTCGACTCGCTCATGGTCCACTTCCGGTGTGGACTCGGCGAATGCCGATTCCCAGGCACCTTCCTGGGTGGCAGTCGCAGTGATACGGGAGGCCAGGAGGGTGGCGTACTGGGTGAGGGTTCGCAGGTGGGGCAGCGCGACCGGCGCGCGGACCTTCTCTCGTTCGAGGTTGCGGGTCAGCTGGATGGCTGCGGTGGCGAGGTGCCGGCACCGCGCGACAACGTCCTCGGCCGGGTGAACGAAGGGATCGAGACTGCTGCCGACCGGCCCTTGGCGCAGCTCTTCGACAGCCTTCCACACGGCCCCGCCGTCCGGCCTGGCGCCGAGACCGGTGGTGAGGAGCTTTCGGCCGGCCGGGGTTTCCTTCGCCTGCCACAGCCCGGCGAACATCTGCGCGAAGTCGTCGGAGGCTTCCTTCTTGGAGGTGTAGGGCTGGCCGTCGGGAATGGTGATGTCGCTGTCCCGGGGCAGCTCGGGCGGGTCGGTGATCTTTCGGACGGTGCGCTTGAGGTTCTGGAGGGCGAAGGTGACCTTGACGACGCGGTTGTCCCGGTTCTGGTAGCCCATGTTGGGCGGCAGCGCCCAGGAGCCGGGTGTGGTGGTGGGCTTGAAGCCTTCGCGTTCCAATGCGGTACGGACCGAGACGTCGGTGTCACTGTCACTGACACCCCGGACCGTGCTCGTGAGGTAGTGGTGCTCAAGTTCGATCGCGGCCGCGGCGGGGGGCTGCGTGTCCTGCGTCTGTGGCCCGGATTCGGGGTTGACGGGAGCGGGCAGCGGGGCGCTGGCCAGGTCGGTGAGCGTGGACAGGATCTCGGCCGCCGCTGTGGGGTCCGGACGGGAGGCTCGAGTACTGGCCGCGTACCCGTGAGCCGAGCGGATCAGGTTCGTGAGGACTTTACGGTCGTCGCGGTCGCGGTAGGCAGTCTCCGGCAGGCTCAGCGCGAGCGCGTAGGAGGTGTGGGCGAGGTTCGTGCTCTGGCGGACCAGGTCGTCGAGAGTGCCGTCGGCAATGGTCGGTCGGAGTGCTTGGTGGGCCGCCTCCCGCATGGCCTCCTGGGCCCTGGCGGCGGTCGGTCCGCCGGCGGCAGGATCGTTGGTGCCGCTGGCGAGGCGCTTGGCGGTCGCGGTGCTCACCCACGCGTCGAGCATCGTCGTCAGATCGCGCGTTCCCTGCTCGAAGGGCCGCTCGGAACTGAAGGGGCCGGCGTTCGTGGCGGCGAGTTGGTGTGCGGCGAGACTGCGATGGTGCTCGTAGGCGTGCCGGGCAACGGTTCGGAGGATTTCCCGGCTGCTCGGTTGGTCGGCGTCGGCAGCCACTTCGAGGGCGAGGCCCGCCACTTGGAGCCACGCTGGGATAGCCCGGCCCAGGAGGGTGTCCGGGGTCTGCCGCAGGTCCCACATGGCGGTGCGCAACAGCTGGGCGGCGGCGCTGCCGTCCGGGGTGTGGGAGTCAGGCCAACGGTCGTAGGTCTCGAAGACGATAGAGCGGGCGTAGTAGTGGTGACCGCTGTCGCTGTAGTAGGTGGGGCGTTCCTTCAGCGGGTCGGTGCGGGACTGCACGGCCCAGGAGTCAGGTTCGAGGTTGGCGGCGTCGAGGAGCAGGTCGTAGGGGTCGCGGACGGCGTGCAGGCGCGCGAGGTGGCGGTGGGTGCGCTCAGCCAGTCGCTGCGCCGGGTCGGTGGTTCCCGGGACTTCATTGTCGGCAAGGCGGTCTGCGGCCTGGGCGAGGCGGTCGTAGGCGGCGAAGGCCTTGCTCGGGAGGGTCTGGTCATGGCCGGCGGTCGCATCGATCGCGGCTGTGGCCTCGGCGAGGGCTGTGGCGGCCGTGGGACTGAGGCCGCTGGTGGACGCCTGGGAGATGGCGGAGCGCAGCTCTTCGGTGGTCTCGCGGACCAGCTCGCGTCCGGCGACGGCTTCGCCGGAGTCGCCGTAGGAACTCAGGAGGACGGCGAGGTTCCTGGCCCTTGGTAGCGCGGATCCGGCGGTCTCGTCCGCGGCCAGCAGGGAGGCAATCGCGTCATCGTCGGTGCCAGGGGCGGTGTCGGCGTCGGGGGATGGTGCGGTACGGTCCGTTGCTGCGGGGGTCGCTGGCGATGCCGGGGCGAGGTCGTAGCGGCTGCCGTCGGGCCAGCTGAGGGACAGCCCGTGCGGGTGCTCCGCCAGGATAGCGCCGTCGGCGAGCAGCTGCTGCAGCGCTGTCTGGAGGCCGCTGCCGTCTACGGCCTCCCTGCGGATGCCGTCTCCGCCGGTGACCGTGTACTGGGTGAAGGCTGCCAGGTCCGGCACTGCCGGTGCGTCCGTCGCCGTGCCGGTGATGGGTTCCGGGGTGTCCAGCCATGCCTGGATAGCCTCTTCGTGGGGGTTGTCGATGGTCGCGACGTAGCGGTCGGCGTGCTCGCGCACGGCCTTCATCATGTCCCAGGTGGCGGAGACCGTACGGGTCGCGCGCGACTCGCGCGCCCATTGGTTGCCGACGGTGCGGGCCCGGTCGGTCAGGTCGCGGAGTAGCTGGAGGTCAAGCTCGCCGAGCTGGTCCAGCAGGCGGGCACGCCGGGCCCGGGCGCTCTCGGCCAGGACGGTCTGCCCGGCCCGGGCGAGAGCCTGTTCTTGCGGGCTGCCGTCGGCGAGGTGGGTTCCGTACGCCTCGGCCCAGGATCGGTAGGTGTCCAGCATCGCCTGCTCGGCGGCCCAGTACTCGGCCCGGTCGGCGTAGGGCTGGGCGGCTTCCTGGCCGGGGAGAGGCTTGCTGCGGGGGAAGCGGGGTGCTCGCGGGGCGGGCACGACGGGCTGGGGTACCACCGGGGCCGCTTGGTCCAGGGGGGCGGCGGTGAGGTGGGTGCGTGCCGCGTAGATCATCTCGCGGACGAGGTCGTCCGGGGCCGCCATGGTGTCGGGCAGGGCCTGAAGGATGTCGTGGTAGGCGCTCGCCGCGTCGATGAGGGCCTGGGTGTGCGACGTGGCGAGGAAGTCGGGGCTCCCTCCGGCGAGGTACTCATCCACGTGCCGCTGGTTCTCGGCGGCCCATGCGTTGCCGACGGTGAAGAGCAGGCGGACCGCGGCGTCCTCGGGGGTGCCGTCTGCGGGCTGTTCCTGGCGTTCGGCGTCGAGGATGCGGTAGCCGTTGGCGCGGTACCAGTCGAAGTACGCGGCGCGCAGGTCCCGGGCGCTGTCCTGCACGGGGTTCGGCTCGGGCTCCGCGGTTGCTGATGCGGCAGGTTGTATCCGGTCGTCGTGGCTCGCCCGGCCGGCTTGGGCGTCGATCTCCGCCTCGATCTGTGCCAGGTTGGCGCGGGTTCGCAGCAGCTTGTCGTGCTTGGCGAAGGGCTGGTCCACGAGCTTGGTCGCCCGGTCGGCTTCCAGCTTGAGCTCGTCGATGACCGCGAGGTGGATCGAGTGGATGCCGTCGAGCTTCTCGATGTGGTTTTCCAGCCGGGCGATCAGGCCGAGGGGCGGCTTGGGCTCGTTGAGGAAGGCAGCGGCGTCGTCGATCACGAACGTGGCCTGTGCGATGTCGCTGAGGCCTTCGATGGTGAACTGGATGTGGTCGTGGAAGTTGTCTACGCGGGCCTGGATGTCCTGGCCGCCGACGGTCGCGATGCGCTGGTAGCGGCTGACCCGCTGTCCCCGGGAGTGACGCTGGATGAGGGCGAGCTGCGTACGTAGCGCGGCGGCCGCGTCGGTTCGCTTGGTGTGGACGGTGCCGTCGGACATCTCCAGGCTGAAGGCGGCGCCCGTGGTGTCGGTGCGTGCGGCGGCGGCGCGGCCGACGAGGGTGGCGCGCCTCTCGGCCGCTGCGATGGTGGCGTCCCTGGTGTCGACGACGTTGCGCAGGTGCTTGTTGGTGCTCTTCCAGCTCCTGTAGGCGGATTCGAGCTGGCGCAGCTCCTCCTCCGCGTGCATCCTCTTCAGCAGCAGGGGGTTGCCGGTGGCGATCGCCTTGATCTCGCCGGCCTCCAGGTAGTCCTTGCCGAGATCGCCGTCCAGCGCCTGGTCCTGCTCCTCGAGCTCGCGGCCGGTGCGGATCTGGTCGACAAACCTCGCCTTCCTCTCCACCGTCTGCCACATGAAGGCGTCGAACGAGCCCTCCTTGACCCAGCGGAAGACGCTGACGGGGATGCCGAGGTCGAAGTGCTGGTTGAACTGGCGGACGATCCGGCCTTCGCGCTGGGTGACGTCGCTGGGCCGCCACGGGCAGTCGATGTGGTGCAGCGCGATGGCCCTGTCCTGGACGTTGACGCCGACGCCCATCGTCTCGGTACTGCCGATGAGCACCGAGACCTTGCCGTTGCGGGCGTCCGCGAACAGCTGCTCCTTCTCCTCCGCGGTCTTGGCTTCCTGGACGTAGCGGATGCGCTCGGCGGGAACGCCGCGGCTGATCAGCTCGTCGCGCAGGTAGTCGTAGGCGATGAATTTCCCGAGCTTGCGGTTGTCCTCGGAGGCGGTGCCACGGTCGGCGAAGACGAGCTGCAGCGCTCCGGGCAGGGGGCTGGGGTCGCCCTGGCGGTTGGTGTAGAGGCGGTCCTTGTACTCGTGGTGGATCGCCGCGATCTGGTCGGCGGCGGCGTCGAGCTTGCCGGGTCCGTCGGGTTCGCGGCCGACCATGCGCAGGTCCATGGCGGCCATCCGGCCGTCGTTGGAGATCTTGAGGAGGTTGTCCTCGGACGCGTCGACACGTCCCGCGCGAACCTCCTCCGCGCGGTCTGCGATGTCGGCCATGAACTCGCGGTCGGCGTCGGTGGCGGGGACGACGATCGTCTCGCTGGTGCTGTCGGGCCGCGGCACTGTGACGTCGTACTTGGTTTTGACGTCGGCGACCAGCTTCCACAGGTTGTGGAACTGCCGCGCGTTCATGAACGCGCCGATGCGTTCCTTGATGCGGGGCGTGCCTTCGGGTGAGACCTCCGGGGCCATGGTCTCGCGCAGGTACTGCGCCTGAAAGGAGGAGAACGCTCCCAGCTCGGCCTGGGCCAGCAGGTCCGGGCGGAAGAGGTCGATCATGACAAACGCCTGGGACATGGCGTTAGGGAACGGGGTGCCGGTGGATCCGAGGCCGACCTTCGGGCCGTGGGCCTGCTCCAGGGCCCGTAGCTTGGCCTTGAGGTCTCGGGCCTGGCCGGAGACGGTCAGAGCCAGCTCGGAGTTGTTGGCGCCGACATCGCCGTTGGCGAAGTCCTGGACCTCGTCGACGGCGATGAAGTCGATGCCGGTCTGCTCCCAGCTGATGCCGATGGTAGAGGTCTTGGAGAGGACGCGCTGGGCGCGCTGGGTGTGCCGCTTGAGGTTGCCCTGAAGCTTCTTAACTGTGTCGTGCAGGCTGGCCCTGGGGCGGGTGCCTTCGGTGGCGAGGGCGGCCACCGTGTCGAGGGCGTCCGCGGTGAGCGGGTCCCCGCCCGGGTTGAGAGCGGGGTTCAGGGCGGCGTCGCTGCCGGTGATGGCCTTGTGGATCCGGGCACGGTAGGCGGCGGTCTCGTTGGCGACGTACTGCTGCTGGCCGAGACCCGACAGGGGGATCCGCTTGAAGAGGCTCTGCGGGAGGATGACCGCGTCCCAGTCGCCGTTGGCGATCTGCGCGATGTAGGTGGCGGCGGTGTCCTTGTCGAAGTCGGCGCTGTCGATCGCTAGGACCCGGGCCTTGGGATAGGCCTTGAGGAAGTCGTTGCGGAAGCCGTTGACGGTCGCGTTCTTCACCACGATGCATGGCTTGCGGACCGTGCCGAGGCGGCGCATCTCCATGAGGGTCATGGCGATGGTGAGGGTCTTTCCGAAGCCGACCTCGTAGTCGAAGAAGGCGCCGGCGGTCACCGCCAGGGCCCGGGCCACGCCGGCGCGCTGGTGGGGACGCGGCGGCATGGCGTCCGAGATGCCGGGGAAGGTGAGGTGACTGCCGTCGCCCTGGTAGACGACGTGGGAGTTGAACAGCCGGTTGTAGTTGGCGAGGACTTCACGACTGCGGTCGGGGTCCTGCCACAGCCAGTCCCCGAACAACCGATCGAGTTCATCGGCTTTCGCCACGACCTGCTCAGTCTGGTTGGCCGCCCAGATCTTGCCGTTCCTGATCTCCTCCGGGCTGGTGTCCTCCTTCGGCTTCGGCGGGTGGACGACCAGGGAGGAACGGCGCAGCATCCGCTTGAACAGGTCGACGGCGTCGCGCCTGGCGGTGCCGTAGACCTTGGTGGCGGCGCGGGACTCCCGTACGCCACGGCCCGCTTCGATGTCCCAGTCGGCGCCGGATTCGCGGGTGACGGTGAGGTACTTGGTCTGCAGGAGCTGCCGCAGGAAGTCCTGGTAGTGCTTCGGGTCGATCCAGGTGGCGCCGATGCGGATGTCCTCGATGTCCCCGGGCTGTTTGTCCGGGGGAAGGACCTTGTGCAGGGCGGTGACGTTGGCCTGCAGCGGGTGGTGGGGGCGCAGGTCGTCGGAGACCATGTGCAGGATGTTCTGTGCGGCTTCGAGCTTCTCGCGGACGTTTCCGCTGAGGTAGGCGGGCGCGTGGATCAGGCGCTGGGTGCCGGGCTCGTTGTAGACGAGGCCGCCGAGGGCGTCGCGGGCCTGTTCGAGGGAATCCAGGGACAGGAGCTGGGCGATCTCGCCGAGGCGGACCTCGCCGAAAGTGTTGAGGCTGATGGCCAGGGCGTCATGCGGGGTGTCGGCCGTGGTCTGGTCGATCTCCGGCTTGGTGACCGCCCGGGTGAAGATCGCGTCCTTCTTCGCCGTCTCGGTGTCGGGGTCGTAGACCTCCAGGGCGTACACGCCGGCGGCGTAGGGGTCGGTGCGGAACGAGCCGTGGGCGGTGCGGCGGTCTCGCCGGGCCTCGCGCTTGTTGATGGCCCCGTAGGCGGCGGTGTGGGTGTCGTAGTGGTAGTTGAGCTGGGCGCGCAGGGTCGCGGCCTGGTCGGTGTCTCCGGTGGATTCGGCGCTGAGAAGTTCGACGTAGGTATCGCGCAGGCGCAGCAGGGAGCGCAGTTCCTCGGCGGCCTTCTTGTGGACGGGTCGTTCGGTGATCTCGTGTCCGACGAGCTGGAGGAACGTTCCGTCGCCCTGGTCGATCAGGGTGCCCTGAAAGCGCTGGATGTCGTCGCCGAACATCTCGGTCGCGCGGTGCATCCGCTGGGCCTGCGCCTCAATGGCGGCACGCTGGCGGGCGTCGGGATTGGCGCTCATGGTCAGGCCGCTCTCGTTGGCCTGTGTAGTGATGGTGGCCAGGGCGGTGGTGAGTGCGTCAGTGAGGTCGGTGCCCGGGCGGGCCCTGACGGTGACTTCCTGGGCGGAGAACCGGCCGCTGGTGAGCGCGTGGCGGCCGAGGACCATCTTGGGGTTCAGGGCGAAGTAGCGGTTGACGAGGACGGAGTTGCCGGCGTCGACGGCCACGTTCGCCAGGCTGATCCACGGCGGGGGGATCGCGGGCGGCGCCTCGCGCCGCCGCAGGATCAGCAGGTCGGTGACGGCCTCGGTGCCGGCGGCCCTGCGGTGCGCGCCGGCCGGGAGGCGGACGGCGCCCACCAGGTCGGCCCGGTTGGAGATCTCCATCCGCGCGGTCTTGCCGGTGCTGTCCAGGGTGTAGCGGCTGGTGAGGACCGCGACCAGGCCGCCAGGGCGCACCAGGTCGAGGGCCTTGACGATGAAGTGGTTGTGGGTGGCCAGGCGCAGCGGGTTGTGGTTGGGGTCGTGGAGTATGACTTCGTCGAAGGGCACGTTGCCGACGGCGGCGTCGAAGTACCCGGTCGGGGTACGGGTGTCGACAAAGGATTCGGAGCGAATGTCGGCGTCGGGGTAGAGGGCGGCGGCGATGGCCGCAGTGACGGGATCGAGTTCGACGCCGGTCATCGCAGCGCCTTCGGGGGCGAAGGCGATGAAGTTGCCGCTGCCGCAGCCCGGTTCAAGGACCTTGCCGTCCTGGAATCCGAGGGCCTGGAGGGTGTTCCAGATCGGCTGGGCGAGTCCGGCGTCGGTGAAGTGGGCGTTGCGGGTGGTGGCCTCGGCCGCGTGCCATTCCTCTTCGGTGAGGAGGCCTCGCAGTTCGGCGCGCAGGCCCGCGTAGTCCTTCTGGCGGGGGTCGAAGATGGCCGGGACCGCGCCCCAGGAGCTCCAGCGGGCCAGCACCGCTTGTTCGGCGCCGGTGGCGGGTCGGTCGCTCTGGCGAATCTGGTCGAGCACGTGGATGGCGGCGATGTTCGCGCGGATGCGTGCGAGCGGTCCGGAGGGGGCGAGGTCGTCTTGGCCTTGCGGCTGGAAGCGTAGTGCTTCGACTGGTGTGGGCGGTACGAGGCGTGTTGCGGATACCACCTGTTCCAGGGCTATTTCGTACGGTTCGTCGTCGGCGTCAATGTCCTGCACCACAAGGTCTGTGCCGTCGACGGAGACGACGTGGGCTTCGATCGTTTCGTCGGCGTCAGGGAGGTGCTCGAGCCGGTCCGCCAGGTGCTCGATGTGGTCGCCTGGACGGAGGTCGTCCAGGCTGACGGAGCTTTCGTTATCGGGTGTGCTATCGGCGAGCGCCGCGGAGCGGATTGGTGCGGTGAATGCCCGGTCGGGGTAGACAGGGGGCGGCGCTGCCAGGGCTTCGGCGGTGAGTCGGCGCTCGACGGCGAGGAGGGCGGTCTCGGTTTCACCACTATCCGTCATCGCGTTCGGCGGAAGTCCGAAGAACTGTTGGGCCTCCGTCAGACGGTCGAAGAGGTTCTCGGCCCATTCGGTGTAGGCCAGTTGGCGAGGGCCGGCGATTTCGTGGACGCTGTCGTCCTCGTTGACCCGGACCAGCACGTGCCGCCCGACCTCGTCGGCGCTGGCCTTTGGGGAGTCGGGGTGGACGAGGTACAGGCGGTACTGCCAGAGGCTGTCGGCCCAGCTGGTTTGGGCGCGCAGGTGGATCGCCCGGCTCGCGGCCTCGTTGTCCAGGTCGTCGAGCCGGCCAGGGGTCTGGTACATGTGCGATCCTCCGCGCTTCGCGTCGTGGTGAGGTGGGCCGCCGGGGGCTACAGCTACAGGTCGCGCCCGCGGGCGCGCAGGTCGTCCACCGAGGTGCCGAACAGGCGCAGGAAGGACGGCGTCATGTAGTCGAGGACATGGCGCAGCTGCTGGTCGTCAAGGTCACTGAGCTGGAGGTTGCCGTCCAGAAGTGCGTCGGAGGTGGTGCTGACCCACTCCGTGTGCTGTTCGAGGCGCGCCATGCGGGCCTCGTACTGCTCGTCGCTCTCCAGGCCGTCGTCCTCGTCCTGGAGTCCGGCTTCGGGCTCGGGTTCCAGGCGGACCGTCTCGTCGAGGACGTCGTGCTCGACGCGGGCCTTGAGCTGGGCGAGGCGGGCGACGCGGTGCTCGTGCGTCTCGTCGGCGGGCGCGGTGTCGGCGCTCACGAGGCGGTCCCAGAGGTCGCCGACCTGGGCCTCGACCTGTTCGCCGAGGGCGGTGAAGAAGGCGATCGGGTCGGGCAGGGCGGCGTATCGCTTGGGCAGCCAGCGTCGCCAGTAGGCCCGGGCCTGGGTTCCGTACGTGTTGATCGCCATCTGTTCTCCTGGTGTGGTGGTGCGGGTGGGGCTGCCGACGCCGCGGGTTGGGCGGTGGCTGGCTCACGGAGTTGAGGCTTTCAGATCAGTACGTTCCTGCTCGACGTGGGGCTGTCTGGCGGAAGCTGGTGGAGCTGAGGTGCACTCGTCCTACCGTGTTGGGAGCTGGGCCCTCGGGGCCAGGTCGTGGTTCCGCAGATCCCGGTCTGCGGGATGGAGGGGCTTTGCCTGACGTGGCTTCCCGCTGCGCGGGATATCTGTGGGGCTCTTGGACAACAACTTGCTGGGACGGGGCGGCTCAGCTGGCTGTTGCGGGGTCGTCCTCGTGTGCGGGGGGTGTGGCGTCGAGGAGGACTGTCACTGCTGCTTCCAGGACGGCGACGTAGGCGCGCAGCCGTTCGTTCTCGGCGGCGAGGTCTGCGCTGCTTGCCGGGGTGGGGGTCCTGAATGCGGGGCTGGGTTGGTTTGCCTGGCGTGCCGCACGGTTGGCGGCGAGTTGTTGGAGCCGGCGCAGGTGTTGGGGGGCGAGGGTGGCGGGTTCCGCGTCGTCGTCGGGCGCGGGTTGGGCGGTCAGTGCGATGGATTGTCCGTCCATGTCACACCGCCTTCGTGATGACCGTCTGGCCTGTGAGCGGGCTCTTGCCGCGCCGGGGGTTCAGTCTTCCGTCGGATGTGCGGCGCGCTCCGAGGGCGGCTGCGACCATGAGTGCTCCCACGAAGAACAGTGCGACAAGAGCTGCGGTCGGTGGCTGCCCCATGTGTTGCCTCCCCAAGGACGGCCATGATTCGGTGCCTCAGCGAACCCTGCGGTGCTGCCTGATGGCGTCCGATGGCGGGGAGGTTCCCGCAGGGCGGGATTCGGTGAGTACCGCAATTGATGGTGTTCCGTCCTGCGGGATCTTCTGGATGTCGGGTACGCGGCGGAGGTACTGCCAGCGGATCCTGTATGTGGTGTCTGCGCTCCTCGGTCCGGGGCTCTCGCAGGTGTCGCGTGCCATCTGGTTACGGTGGATCCATGGACACGAACGCGAGCTTCCCTCCTGATGTGGTGTCACCGGCCCAGGCTGCGGCGACCCTGCGGAGTCTGATCAAGCTGCTCACCGAGGCGCAGTCGCCGCCAGTGGTGATCGGAGAAGACGGTGTGCCGCAGGCGGTGCTGCTCGCCTACCGGGACTTCGAGCGGCTGCTCGAAGCTGCTGGCGAGGTCGACGCCGCGATGATCGCGGATCGGCTGTCCACCACGCCGCAGCGGGGCGAGGGTCTGAGCAACGACGGCCTGGAACGCCTGGTGATGGAGATGGGGCGCGAGGACGACATGTAAGGCCTGCACGCTCCGAGGAGGACGAGGAGAGGCATTTGCCAGCAGTCAGGTCCGACCTGTACCGCGGGGATCATCACCCGCAGGTTGGCGCTGACATCCTGGTGCTCCCCACGGCCCAGCTGCAGCGCATCGCGCTCATCAGGATCAGCCAGCTCACGCGCGGCGAGATCCGGGGCATCCCGCTGGAAGCCATGGCGCGGTACCCGGATCTGTCCGACTGCCGCAAGCTCTACTTCGACGAGGCGGAGAACGACATCGGTCAACGTACCACCCGAACCCCGCTCTGGCGGCTGGTCTACCGCCTGCAGGACGCTCTGCCTGGGCCCGATACCCGGATGCTCCTTCAGGTGATCGCGGTGGGCGCGCGGGCCCAGAGCGAGGTCTACCGGGAGGCAGGTGCCCGGCTGGGTCGATCGATCATCGAGCGGGCGCCGGCACCGCAGCCTACTGTGACCGCCACGGCCGCACCCCGGCAGAGGGGGTTGATGGAGGCACAGCGTGCGGCCCTGGACCGGTCTCGCCGGGGGCAGGGGCGCCGGCGCTGAGGGCGGGTCGGCTCCAGGTGCCGGGCGGGGAGATTCTGATCCTGCTCAGGCGGGGCAGGGAAGTGGCGCTCCGTGGTTGTACTGGGTCATGTCCGAGACAATGGGTCGACGGGTAGGGGCTCGCCGAGTGGGTGGCCGTCGAGTTCGCTGCAGGCACGGTGGAGGTTGGCGACCAGGCGTTCGGGTTCATGGAGGTTGGCGAAGTCGCCGAGGTCGGTTTCCCGCGCGAGTTCGAGCGGGGTCAGGCCTGTGGCCTTGCCGTCCTTGGCGAGTTGGGACGCCCAGCGCAGGTAGCGGAGGTTGGCGTCGATAGCGGATGCGTCGGCGATCGGCCCATGTCCGCTGGCGACGACCTTCGGGTTCATCGCGACGAACAGCTCGAGGGTCGTGAGGGTGCTGGCGAGGGGGCCCATCCTGACGAACGGTGTGCCGTGGGAGAAGACCCGGTCGCCGGCAAACAGGGTGCGGGTGTCGGGCGGCCAGCGACGATGTCGCCGGCCTCGTCCACACTCCCGGCACATGGAGCACCGCCCGCACGGCCGCCGCCGTCGAGGCCTTGCTCACCACCCGCGCGGCCCGGGCCCCGCACCGCCGTCGCCGGTGGTGTGGGCTGGGCCGAAGTACAGCAGTTGTAGGGAGCGGTCGTCGACATGGAGGTCGGGGCGGTCACTGATGTCGGGCCGCATCGGCCGTATGTTGCCCCACTCGACGTGTGGCCAGATGGCGGGCAGGTTGAGGCCGTCCCGGAGGTTGGCGTCGCGTGCGCCTTCGTGCGCGATGACGGTGGCCTGGGGGTGAAGGTTGTTGCGCCGAAGTGGGGTTCCCGTGGTGGTGGGTGACGACGAGGCGGGCGACCGGGCGCGTGGTTCGCGCCGCGATCGCCGCCTTGAGGTTGTTCGCGCGCCGTTCGGTCGCGGCGCAGTCGATGAGTGTCACTGTGTCGGGTCCGATGCGGACGCCGGCGTTGCTGACGCACCAGCCGCCGGTGGACTGGATGTAGGCGAGGACATCGGGTTCGATCTCGACGAGGTACGGACTGTTGTCTCTGTCCTCGGCGTGTGGATGCAGTACGGCGGCCCCCTGACGCGGCCCGGCTTCAGTGACGGGTCGTCAGCGGGCTGGGTCATCTTGTCGAGGGGTCATCCTGGCGGCTGTTCGGCAGTTAGGGACATGATCTGATCACATAACCTCGTATGGGTGTTCGAGCCTGCGGAGGTGCTCGCCGTGCGGGCTAGGGGTGGCGCGGCTCGATGCTCACGTCGATGTCCTGGCGTACCTGCGCGAGGCGGTCCAGGCAGGTGTCGGGGTCGGGGCCGGTCACGATGCAGCGGGCCAGTGCCGGGGCCGGTTGGGCTTCGACGGTTGCTCCCAGGCGGGTCCCCCAGGTCAGCCTGGCCAGCCATGGCTGGTCCAGCAGGTCGGGGGCGACGTGCAGGCCGGCCACCGTGCCGGCCCTGGGCGCGCGGATGGCGGCGGCGGCCGCACTGGCGCGGTGTGTGGGGGTGATGGCGGGATCCAGGCCCGCTGCCGTCCGGACGGCGGCGAGAACGAGATCCACGCCGGTGGCCAGGCGGACGAGCTCGGGAACGCTGTCGCCCTGAATGTGGGCGCAGGCGTCGACGATGACCGGTCCGGACAGGGTCAGCACGATGTGAACGTGCCCCACGCCCTGCTCGACTCCGAGGGCCTCGATGGCGCGGGTGGCGAGAACCGCGAGTTCGGAGTCGACGTCGTCGGCGGTGACCAGGTGGGAGGCGGGCTGCAGCATCGGGTGCCCCGTCAGCGCTGTTCGCACCGCGGCGGCCACCCATGTGCCGTCGCTGGTGGTAGCGGTCTGCAGGGTGATCCAGTCACCATCGGGGGCCTGCTCGACCATGACCGCGCCGGGCTCCACCTCGGACGCCAAGGACGCGGCGTGGGCGTAGGTCCATGCGGCGTGTAGGTCTTGCGGTCCGTCGGCCCGGATGGCGCCGAAGTGACCGAGGTTGCCGAGCGGACGCATGATGACGGGAAACCCGGTCCATTGCGCGGCTTCGGCCGCCTGCTGGTGGGAGTCGACCCGGGTGCCCCGCGGGGTGGGAAGTCCCGCCTCTGTGAGGAGGACCCGTGCAACGGACCGGTCGGCGGATGCTATTGCGGAGGCCTTGGACGGGCCCGGGACGTTGAGCGCCTCGGCCAGGTCCGCGGCGGCCGCAAGGGCCTCGGCGGTGAGGGCCAGTACCCCCGCTGGCGGTTCCGCGTCTGGGTCCGGGCCGGTTGGGAGCCCGGAGTCCGTGACTGGCTCTCGAAGGGTGATCAGGTGGGTCTCGGCAACGCTCCGCAGGTCCGCCTCGTGGTCCTTGGTCGGACCGACGATCAGCACTGCGCGGGATGGGGCCACGGGATGGTCTCTCCTCTCATGTCGTGAGTCCGCCGCTGTTCACGGCGCTGGGCTGCTTCGGGCACATAGCCGCGAGAGTTGTTGTCGCTGCTACGACGCGAGATGCGGCGGCCGATTGCCGCCGCTACCGGATTGCGGGTCAGGGCATTTGGTCGACCGGTCTGGGCGGTACGAGCCACACGAACCGGTGCGCTGAAGCCGCGTCGAGGGGACGCGTCATGAGGAGCGTGAACCGGGTCGGGCCCCACTCGGGGTGGCGCAGGATTCGAGTGTCGCCGTTGGGGTGGATGTACTCGTCGTCGAGCGACCGTTGCATCAGTCGCCGAAGCGCCCGGTCCTCGTTCGCCGCCTCCTCTAGTTCACGCTGCAGCTCCACCAGGCCGGTCTCCCACCGCGCGGCTTGAAGCGCGGCTCGCTGCTGGCGCAGGAAGGGGAGCGCCCATCCGTGCTCCCATTCCAGCAGTACGGTATCGCGCGCGCCCGGGTTCATCAGGATGTAGCGCAGAACATTGGTCGGTACTTCCTCGTCCGGCCAGATGTCCCGGAACGGCTGGTTGGTCAGTTCGATGTCCCAGCAGCGGTTGGAGAGGTAGCCCGGCAGCACGCTGGAGTCGAGTGCGAGCTGGTAGGCCGGCACCGAGGCAAGGGTGCTGGTGAACGGCTGCGGTGGCTCCTGTCCCGTGGACAGTAGAAACATCGCGTGTCGCTCGTGCTCACTCATCTTCAGGATTTCCGCCACACGGTCCATGAACTCCGGTTCCGCGCGGGTCAGTCCGCGCTCGAAGTCGCCGTACGACCGGACAGACACTCCGAGCAGCGAGGCCACGCGCTCCTGCGACAGGCCCGTGCGACGACGACCGCGGGTCGTGATGGCCGCGGCCGGCGGACCCGCTTCGACGGCGAGACGGCACCTGACCAGCAGAGCTTGGAACCGTTCCCTCTGTTCCGAAGTACCTGACACCTGTCCGCTTCCTTGGCGTGCGGCCGTCACTTACTGCCCCCTTCCTTCCGTCGCCGCGACCACCGCGGGAGGTTCCTGGTCTCCCCGCAGCGGCCTCGCGGCGCACTTCCTTGCTCAAGCATCGCCCTGAGCAAGCTCGCGGCGACGCTCAGGTATGCCTTCCTGAGGTCCAACTTCCGGAAGGGGTCCTTCCTGGCCAACGGCGGCCAGTTCGACTACATCTTTAAGGCCACGGGGCGACTTGGCATCCGAATTGGTCATTCGTCTCACCAGCCGCACACGCTCACAGACCTGGGGGGCCTGATGATGCCGAAGCCGCCGCATGTGCTTCAAGCCCACGACCACGAACGGAACAGTTCCGCGGAACGCGCCTATCGAGTGCTGCAGGCGTTGATCGAACTCGGCCCTGGCGCGCACACCCTCGCCGAGGTGATGGCCCACAGCGGGCTCACCCGCTCCACCACCCACCGCATCCTCCAGTCCGGAGTGCACACACGCACCTTCGTCCAACCGACCTACGGCACCTACTCCATCGCCCACCCCAGTGCCACAGGGCACAGCCAGGACGCGCTGACCGCGCTGCCTGCCAGTTCCCCGGCGATCTCCGAGGAGCTCGCACACCTGCAGCGCCGCACAAACCAGGTCGTCGCCCTGCACAGCCATCTCCTGCTGGGGATGCCGAGCAGGATCTGCGTCGACATCGCGGACGGCAAGCGCCACGACTTCGCGGCCGCGCTCGCGACCTCCGACGGCGGACCCGTCCTGCGCCGCGCACCCCTGCACCAGGACGCCGCCGGCCTGGTCATGCTCGCCAACCTCGACGACCTGAGCGCAGGAAACGCCGTCCTGCGGCGTATCAAGATCCAGGGGTACGCACGCACTCAATCCCCCGTCGCCGGCTGGGAGATGCTGTCCGTGCCGCTGTGGCGGGGCGCGGTCCTCGTCGGCTCCGTCAGCCTCCTCGCTCCCGACGCCTACCTGCAGCGGCGCGCCGAGCGTCTGACCGACGCCACGATGGACACCGCCGCGGCCCTGTCCCGGCGCCTGGAGCACACCCGGGCCCAGCGACAGATCATGCCGATCCTGCAGCAAGCCAGCTGAACAGCAGCCCACCGGGGGGACGAGCACATGAGCCGCGCGGTCTTGATCACCGACGCCAGCCCGGGCATCGGTCCCGCCAACACCCAGGTCTACCGGACCGCTGGCGGCCGCGTCGCGATCACCTACCGCTCCACGCCACCGGCGGACGGGT
This sequence comes from Kitasatospora sp. NPDC127035, assembly GCF_042726075.1. Classification (NCBI taxonomy): domain Bacteria; kingdom Bacillati; phylum Actinomycetota; class Actinomycetes; order Kitasatosporales; family Streptomycetaceae; genus Kitasatospora; species Kitasatospora sp. NPDC127035. The sequence goes on from NZ_JBHXDN010000052.1 coordinate 41,430, forward strand.
CCCTGTCGGTGCCCTGCGGCACCACGCAGCCCGCCGACGTCCCTGACGTTCGCCGTGACCGAGGAGCAGCACGGCCCGCTCAAGACTCCGGTGTCGCATGCCGGGATCGGCCAGGCCGCGCCGAAATCCCTGGGCCCGGCCGGTCCGCCCCGACGAGATCGCGCGGCTCGCGCTGTTCCTCACCTCACCGGCTGCCGGCCACATCGCGGGGCTGGTCCTCGCCGTCGGCAAAGGGGCTTCCACAGGGCGCTGGACTCCCGCCATGCCGCGCACGCCGGTTGGATGGCCCGCAACAGGATGTGAGACGAGATGAGAGGTCGACCATGAGATGACGTGCGGTGCGGCCCGCTCCGAGGAGCACGGGCCGCTGGGCTGCCGCCTGCACACCGGTGTTACCAGCACCAGGTCCGGCGGCACGCCCTTCCCATCACCGTCGACAGATGACCGAGTTCGCGCTCACGTCATCTCCGGCGACGACCCGGGCGGCCGCCCTCAACTGAGGACCCGCCACCCGGTGTACCGCCCAGCCGCGGGCGGATTCATCAGGCGATGCCAGCCCTGGGAGCGATAGCCGACCCCAGGGGTTCGTGCTGCCTCCACCTCCAGCAGAGACACCTTGATGATGCCTGACTTCGATCCCGTTTGTCACGCAGGCGCGAACACACCCCATACCAGTTCTACGGGCCGTGACGCCTCGTCAACACGCCGTATCGCAGAGGAAGAGCTCAGTTCCTCCGTTGCCGCCGTCGACCTGGAGCCCCTACGGCTGGACGAGCCGATGCGAAAGCGACTGCGCGCGGCCGTCTACACCTTGATCCATTCACCTGACGCGGCGCATCTGAAGGAAACCGACCACGCTCTGAGGATCGTCACCCTCGCCAAGGCTGAACTTGCTCGGACCTGCGCCACCACGTCGGCCGCCCCGGAACTCGGCCGCTGGCTCGGAGTGTCCGCCTCCGCCATCCACCAGTCCCTCGACCGGCAGCGAAGGGCGTCGACGCTCATAACGCGCCAACGGTTTCGCGAGGGCGGCACCGTGCAGGGCCTGTTCGTCGGTGTCCCGGAGCAGATCGACGCGACTCGGGCCGGCGACCGACAACACCCGCTCGCCCTCGACCGCCCAGCGCTCGCCACCCTGCTTCGCCTCGTGGAGCGGCTGTTCGCCCCGGGCTGGCGCCACCGGGACGGCCGGGTGACACCTCCGGGGCTACTGGCCTCCCGCACCGGCCGCGGCGCCCCCACCGACCGGCTCGCCCTGCTCCTCCTCGTATTGGAGGCACGACCCGACGGGCGGGTGCGCCTGTGCTCCGGGCGGGTGGGCAAGCGCGGGCGAGCAGCGGCAACGGTCGCCCGGCTGCTGGGCAACAGCTGCACACCGGCTGGCGCGGCAGGGATCCTTCAACGCCTCCAGAAAGCAGGGGCGATCCAGTTGGTCCGGCGGGAGACCAGCAGCCGACTGCGCCAGCGCGGCGGGATCGTGGTCCCGGCCGTGGCCCAGGACTGGGCGACGATGAAGGCCGCTCGGAGGCGCGCAGCGGCGCCCCGGTGCGACAGCGCCGCTCCTGCAACGCGGCCACACCCGCGTCGTGTTGGGGCATCGCCCCAGGTGGCGAGACCGCAGCCATCTGACGGTGCGGAGTTCCCAGAGAACTCCGGTGCTGAAGCCCTTCACGCCTCTCACGCCGATCACCTGTGCACCGATGGTCAGGCTGATGTCGCGGTTGGTGTTTCCGGCGAAGCCGAGACGGGGGTTCCCACCGGTGCCGGTGGAGCGCGCGCACACGCGAGGAAGTCCGGCTCCGTCCGGACCCGTCCCGAGAGCGCCCCGCCCGCCGCGGCGGTGACACCCGGGCACAAAGGCGGCGCGGCACTGCCGCAGCTGAGCATGTCGACCGCGGCATACCGCGTGCTCCAGGAGGCCATGGTTCTGCTGCCGCTGATGACCGCCTGGGAGCAGCGGGAGGCCGCTCGCGCCGCGGGCGCGGCCGTACGGGACGTCGCAGGTGACATCGGGCGGGTGGCGCGGCGTCTCCAGTTCAGGCTCGCTACGGCCACCTCGATCGCCTGCCCGTACGGCTGGCTGGTCCGGATCGGGCTTCGCCGTGCCAGCGAATGCGGGCGCATCGAGTGCGAGAGCGGGATCGACGTGGTGACAGGGGGTGAGTGCGTTCCCTGCGGGTATCTCGTCGAGGGCGCGATCAGCCGATCGCGGCATGCCACCTCCGCGACCGAAGGACGGGCCGTGTCCCCCGCTACACAGCCGACAGCACCGGGCACCGCGGCTGCGGCCGGACGGGAGATCCGCAAGGCCCGTACCGAGGCCGCCCGGCTGGCCGATCCCTGTGCAGACTGCGGCGTTCCTGGTGTGGCGGGGCTGTGTGCCGGCTGTTCGCGGGGGCGGGCCGTTAAGGCCGGTATCAGCGAGTGCATCAACCTGGCGCTGGCCGCCCGTGCTGACCTGCGCGACTATCCCAACGTTCGCGCCGTCTGGGAGGAGGTCCGCTCGGAGATCCGCAGTGCCAGGGCGCAGGCCCGGTACGGTACGCAGGTCGAGGAGATCGCGGGTGCCAGTGAGCTGCTCGCCGTAGCCTGCATACGCGACTGGTACCACCAGGATGCCTTGCGCCGTTTCAGGCTTTCGCCTGTTGTGGCTGCCGAGTCCCGTCGTGCCTACGCCGCAGTGATGCGCTCCGGGCACCGGTTCGCGTCGGTGAGCAGTGCCCGTCAGGCGGCTGCGGCCGCCGCTACCGCTGCGGCGGAGCGGGCGGCCAGGTCTCTGCTTGATCAACGTGTGGCTGCGGTGTCCGAGATCCGTAGGAGGATCGCCGCTCGGTCTCACTCTCGTCCCGCCGGCCGTCCGATCCAGCCTGTGGACGGCCCCTGATGTGCGCCGGGCCCAGATCTGCACGCAGCATGGTGCAACCCCAGCCAACTCACCATCCGCCGGAGGAGTCAGGTGGCGCTCTGTCCGGCCTCCATCGGGGCTCGCACCGAACCTCGCCCGCAACTGCTGGCCGTGCCCTTGAGGCCGTAGCCGGGTGCTACCTCGTCCGGGTGACAACTCGACCCCGTGCTGGCGCGGCCGGCCGACGCCGTGGGGTACTTAATGCGTGCACATCATGACGACGGCCCTTACCGCTTCCGCCATGCTGACCGTCCTACCGCCCGCCGCTGTCACGGCGGCACCGGTCCACACTCTCCGCGGTGCTGCTTCGGTAGCGGACATTTCAGCCCGCCAAGCAGTCCTCGACCGTCTCGCCGACGAGATCACTGGGGTTCCCGAACACGAGCGTGCCACGCTGCCGGGCTACGCAGGTCACACCGTCGACCCGCAGCACGGACGCTTGGACCTGTACTGGCAGGGCGATGTCCCCGACCGCGTCAGCGGCGTGCTCTCCCGTATGCCGGCCGAGCTCACCGCCGCCGTTCACCCGGCACCGTATTCTCTGCGGGACCTTCGCGCCGCGCGGGACCGCCTGTCAGCCGTGGCCGCCCGCGGTGAGAGCGGCGCGGTGTGGACGACCGTCGGCCCGCAGGCCGACGGCTCCGGCCTGGCCGTCACCTACACGCCGAACGCCGAACGTCACCGGGATGTCCCGACGTCGGAAGACGTCGCCGCCCTGGCAGCCACGATCGCCGGTGTGCCCGTCTCGGCCCTCCCGACCGCCTCACCTTCTGCAGCCGCGAACCGGCACAGCGACGCCAGCCCCTGGAGTGCTGGCGCCGAACTCATCACGCCCTCGAACGCGTGGTGCACTTCGGGATTCGGCGGGTGGCGCGGCAGAACGCCCGTACTTCTCACCGCCGAACACTGCGGCACCTCCGGCTCCTACAAGACCGGCGGGGGCACAGTGATCGGTACTGCCGCCGACGCCGACACCGCCCTGGACACCACGGTCATCAACGTCAGCGGCAGCCCCAGCGGGCGCTTCTACGACGGAGCGTGGAACAACGAGTCGGGATACTCGAAGCGCGTCGTCGGCGCAGGGCGCAACAACGTCGGCGATCTGGTCTGCAACAGCGGATCTGTCAGTGGCATCCACTGCGGCCTGAAGATCACCGCCACCGATGTCGCCGCGACCGTCGATGGTGTCTGGCGCAGTGACCTAGATACGGCGGTACGCACCGACGACTCGACCGTCACGGTCGCCGGCGGCGACAGCGGGGGTCCTGTCGTCGCCAGCATCAACGGTGAGGACATGCAGGCCCGGGGGATCATGTCAGCGGGCAGTGGCAACAGGGTCGTGTGCGGGTCCGTGGCCGTGCAGACGACCTGCTACGACACCGTGCTATTCGTCCCGATCGGACCGATCGTCAGCAAGTTCGGGCTCTCGCTGGCCTAGAACCAGAGAATGGGGAACACTCGCGTGAACGCTGTCACCGGGCGGGTGCTGGCCACCCTCGGTGTCCTGGCCATCGCTTGCGGGGCGGCCGCCGCCGCCGACGCACCGCTCCGGGGCAAAGACCTCACCGACCTACAACGGGCTATTCACCAGGCTGGAGTCGGCCCGGGATCCTGGCATGTCATCACCGTGTCGGCTCGTCCCGGCGACACTCGGCAAACGGTGGAGGTCGTTGGCAACCTCGACGACGCGCGTCACACGCTCGACCAGGACTTCCCCGGCCGGACGACGGTGGTGCAGGGGCATGTCGGGTCGGACCTGGTATGGCGCCGGGGCCACGACTACGCTCTGGAAGGCGACCTTCAGTCGTTGGACCACGTCGGCTGGCAGGTTTTCAAGACCAGCACCGCGCCAGACGGCCGCACCGCGGTCGGCGTTGTCGGCGATCTCGAGGCTGCCCGTGCCTACCTGGATGCCCAGTATCCGGGGCGCGTCATCGTCCATGGCAATGTCAGAGGTTGAACCAGCGGTGGCGAAGCCCGCAGCAGCTCGGGGCCAGGTGGCAACGCCCGCGCAGAGCGGTGAGCGCTGCACGTCCATGCGGGAACATACGCCGATCGCTATGTCTGGCGATGCTCGACTGCGGCTACCACATCGAAAGGGCCCGCTCGTCACCCTGAAGAAGGGAAGAACTGATGCCGACCGCACTGAAGCGGGTCGGCGTGGCCTATGCACTGGTCACCGGCCCCACGGCCCAGCGGGTCCTCCTCGCTGGAGACCGTCGAAGCGGACAGTGGGGACTGCCGGGCGGTCGGCGTGTGGACGGCGAGACCCTCCCCGAAGCCGCCTCCCGCGAGATCCTGGAGCATCCCAGAAGGGCCGATCGCGCTGCGAGAGCAGTCGGTCGTTGGACTCTTGGCCTCGGCTGGTCACGAAGCCGACAGGGTGTCGCCGTGGTTCCGTCGGCGCTCGGACCAATGTGCGCCGACGGGGCATACCCGGCAGGGGACGGCCTACTACGTGTTGTCGGCCGGGAGGTCGCGGGCCGCGCTGGTGGTGAACCTCGAACCTAGGCAGGTAGTCCGGGTGATCGGACCACCGGCGGGCGATGGTCCTCAACTGGAGGATCTGCTCCTTCGCTGCGTCGTCGCGGCCGTGGGCGAGGTGCTGCTGTGACTGGCTGGCGGCCAGGTAGACGGCATCGGACAGTGCCTCCACGGCGGGTTCGTCAGCGCCCATGACATCGCGCAGAGGGGTGAGCCGGGCTTCGATGAAGGTGACCAGGTCCCTGATCAGAGCCATGCGGATGGTGCGGCAGCGTGGCCGGTGAGGTTCAGATCCAGCAGGGCCGGGCCCTCGGGGCCCGCAAGCGTATTGGTGTAGGTGAGGTCGCGCAGGCCGCCTGGCGATGCCAAGGGCAGCGTGCCAGCGGGGCCGTCTTGGTCAGGCCGGGCGGTTGGTGATGCGGAGCAGCGCCGGCGGGAGGCGGCGGCCGTTGACCTGGAGTGCGAGGTGGTAGCTGCCGGGGGCGAGGGCGGCAGTGCCGGTGGACTTCAGGGGGTGAGTCTTGGCCAGGTGCAGTGGTGCGCCCGCCTTGATGGTGGCGCGGGTGAGGTGGGCAACCTTCTCCCCGGTCCGGGTATCGGGGTTGGTGTGGGTGAGGACGTACATGACGTGCACCGGGGTGTCGGTGGGGGCGGTGAGGTCGGCTTCGAAGGTGACGTCGTCGCCGAGCCGGTAGTCGGTGCGGGCCAGGCGGAGGGGGCTGACGCTGACGTCGGCTCGGGGGTCGTAGCCGAGGATCGTGTAGGCGGGTGGCCAGCCGGCCCTGAGACGGGCCTTGAGTGCCTCGCGGGTGATGAACGCGAGCTCGGTGTCCGTGGCGCGCCCTTCGGTGCGCCACCTGGTCAGGGTGGCGAGGACGAGGTCGGGCCGGGTGCGGGCGATGTCGCGCAGGTGGTTGGCGACCGATGTGGTCACGAAGCGGCTGTTGTCGGCGTACAGCGCGTCGAGCAGCGGCAGTGCGGTGTCGACGGGCAGGCCGGTGCCGGTGGACCAGGGAAGGTGGGGGCGCAGGGATTCGCTGGCCAGGCGCCGTACCCGGTGGTCGGAGGCGGCGGCCCAGGTGGCGGCAGCCTCCAGTGTCCGCTCGGGGTAGGTGGTGAGGAAGACGCGGACGGCGTCCTCGGCGGAGAAGTACGGGGTGATCGTGGCGAGTGCGGCGAATGCCTGGTCGAGATGCTCCGGGTGGAGGTGGTGGGCGGCGACGTAGGCGGAGTGCGGGGCGTAGATGTACAGGCCAAAGTCGGTTTCCGCGCCGGCGGCTTCCGGGGTGGCCGGCAGGGAGCGCAGCAGGGTGTCGAGGGCGGCCTGGCCGGTAACGGGCAGGTGCTGGCGGAGGCCCTCGGCGGTACGGGCGATGCGGGCCTTGAGTTCCAGGCGGGGCAGGTCGGCGGTCACCTGGGCGGTGAAGGAGGCGGCGTCGAATCCGGGGCAGGCGGCCTGCATCTCGCGCCCGATCCGGGCGATCCGGTCCGGGCTCAAGGCCCGCTCTTTCATGGGCACTTGGGAACTCATTGGACCACCCTAGTGCCGGATCGGCCCGGATACGGGCGGCTCGGCGGGGATTCCCCCGTCGGAGGGACCGGGGCGGCGTGTCGGCTGACGGACGGCGGCGCGCACCAGCAGCCGCCGGTGGCGGGAGCTGTCGCAGGGGGAGGCGGTGTGCAGAGTGGCGAGGTTGTCCCAGACGACCAGGTCGCCCTGCTTCCAGTGGTGGGTGTAGAGGTAGCCGGGGTCGGTGGTGTGGGCGAGGAGGTCGGCCAGTAGCGCCTGGCCGTCGGTCTCGGGCAGGCCCTCCAGGCGGGGGATGGCCATGGAGCCGAGCAGGAGCGCGCGGGCACCGGTGGCGGGGTGGACGGGGGCGAGCGGGTGGGTGGTCGCGGGCAGGTGTGCGAGGGTGCCGGCCTGGGTGGAGGAGCAGCCGCCACCGGCGTCGGCCTGCTGCGCCGCGAGGTGCTGGACGGAGTGGACGGCGTTCAGACGGTCGACCCGGTCCCGGAGGCCGGTGGGCAGGTCGGCGTAGGCGCGGGTGGCGTCGGCGAAGCGGGTCTCGCCGCCCTCGGCAGGGGTGATGACCGAGTACAGCAGGGTGGCGGCGGTCAGCTCGGGCTTGAAGGAGTTGTCGGCGTGCCACTCCTCCTCGTGGTCGCCGTCGTAGATGCCGATCGGCATGCCGTCCTGGTCGTGGATGTTGGAGACGACGGTGAGGCCGGGGAAGCCGGGGACGGTGTAGCGGCGGTCGGTGGCGGTGTCGACGTCGCCGAACAGGGCGGCGGCGGCGAGCAGGTCGGCGTGGCTGAGGTGCTGGTCGGGCAGCACCAGTACGCGGTGGCGGTGCAGGGCTTCGGTGAGAGCGCGCGCCGCGGTGGAACCGGTCGTGCGGGCGAGGTCGGTCTCGACGCGGGCGCCGAAGCCGCCGGGCAGGGGGGTGATCGCAAGGTCCATCGTGCCTCCAGGGACGGGTGCCGGGTGTCAGAACTGGGGGGACTGGAGGAAGGGGGTGATGTCGCGCAGTCCGGCGGAGGCGGCACACAGCCGCTCGATGCCGATGCCGAGGCCGGCGGTGTCTGCGGGGACGGCTCCGGACTCGACGGCGTCCAGGGCGAGCTGCTGCTCGTCGTCGTAGAGGCCGACGGCCTTGGCGCGTTCGGTGAAGGCCGTCCGGTCCGTCTCGTCGGTGTAGCCGTGGACGAGCTCGATGCCGTCGACGATCAGCTCGAAGCGCTCCAGGACGGCGCTGGTGCCGGGGGCCAGGCGGGCGCAGGGCTCGTCGCCGCCGGTCGGGTAGTCGGTCAGGAACACCGCGCGGCCGGTGGTGCCGGCTTCGAGTTCGAGGGCGATGTAGCGGCCGAGGACGCCCGGGAACGGTTCGCCCGGGTCGGCGCCGATCCGGGCGGCCATGCGCGGGTGCAGGTCGTCGAGGGGCTCGGTGCGCAGGTCGATGCCGAACTCGTCGTGGACGTGGTCGGCGATCGAGAGCCGCTCGGGGGTGTAGGAGGGCAGGTGCGGGCCGACCAGGCGCCAGGCGAGGTCTATCAGGTCCTCGAAGCCGAGGTGCGCGGCGTACAGGTCGAGCATGGTGAACTCGGCGGCGTGGAGGGCGTCGGGGGGCTCGGGCCGGAAGCACGGGCCGATCTCGTACACCCGCGGGAGGTAGGTGCTCACGTTGACGCGCAACGCCGGACCGATCATCGCGCGCAGGTACCGCCCTTCGTGGAGGCCGGCGGGGGCGCGGCGGCCGGGCCCGAGGTCGGCGCGGCGGGCGACGGGGGTGACCACCTCGGTGAAGCCCTCGTCGTGCAGCAGGGCCCGCAGGCCGTGCAGCACGTGGGCTTTCGCGCGGATGGGACCGGACAGTGCGGACATGCGTTTTTCCCGTCAAATCAGGTGCAGGACACGGGAGTTGGCCAGTCGCGGACGACCTGGGCGACGCGGTCTCCCCGGAGCGCCTCAAGGTAGCCGTACGGCGCCGATGCGTAGAAGACCGCGCACACCGGCCGATCGGTCGGGCATGTGGCAGCAGGCCGCGATTTCAACGGCCCGCAGGAGCGTTTCCCTAGTTCAGCGGCCTGATGGACGCAACGGACGCGCAACGCCCCGGCGCACGTGGCGCAACGTCACGACCCGTTGCCGCAGCCCGTGGTGCGGCCCTAGCGTGATGGTACGGCCACTCGGCGCGACGGCCCCGCCGGCGCCTTCGGCGCAGCGCCCGGCCGGCTCCTTCGAGCCGCGCTCGTCGCCGGCTCGACCATCCGATTCACCACGCGTGGCCGCGGCATGCCCGCGGCCCGAGAGGAGAGCACATGGACCAGGACCTGAAGCTCGGCATGCGCCCGGGCGACGGCACCGTGAAGCTCGGCATGCGCCCCGGCGCCGCCGTGAAGCTCGGCATGCGTCCGGGCGTCAAGCTCGGCATGCGTCCCGGCGCCGCCGCCTGACTCCGATCGTCCTGATCGGCTGACGTGCTGCTGCCGGTGGGCGGGACGCCCCGCCCACCGGCAGCGGTTCACGAAAGGCCAATGACCAGCCTCAGTCCAGTGATGTCCCAAGGAGAGCAGATGGGCAGGCCCAGCCGGCGGCCGGTGCGCCGGCACGAGAAGACACCAAGGCGCGCCCGGCACTCGACCGGCGCGTCCGGTCCGGTCCGGAAGGCGCTGGGGCCGGAGCTGATCGGCGAGCTGGAGGGCCTGTGCGGCGCTCCGAGTGTCGGGCTGCGGGACGTCGCGTTGGACGTCGGCGCGATCGTCGTGGCAGCGCTCGTCGGATCTCTGTCCGGGCACGTCGTCGGGCCGCTCCTCGCGGTGCTGTACATCGGGGTGCGCCAGCGGCACATCTCGAACCTGGCCCACGAGTGCGTCCACGCGAAGCTGATGGTCACCGCCCGCGGCAACCGCCTGGTCGGGTACCTGCTGACCGGGCTTCTCGGCGAGGGGCTGCGGCCCTACCGGGCCACCCACGGAGTGCACCACGCGCAGCTGGGCACCGGAGCCGACCCGATGTTCCAGTCGTACCGGGCCGGACGCCTTCACACCGTGCGCGCGCCGACCACCAGGACCGCTTTCGTGCTTCGGGTCATCGTCAAGGCCGCGCTGTGGCGGCTGCCGACATCGGCGCTGCGGACGCTGGTGACCTGCGGCCCGCGGGAGAGCCGCTGGGCGCTCGCTGCCCGCGCGGTGCTGTGGGCCGCCGTCGCCACGTTGTGCTGGTCCTTCGGCGTCCTCGGTGACCTGCTGCTGTACTGGCTGGTCCCGCTGGTGTTCGTGCGGCCGGTGGTCACCTGGATCACCGACCTCGGCAACCATGCCGGCCTGATCGAGAACCGGCAGGACGTGCTGCTGCAGACCCGCGGCTGGTCCTCGCACTGGCTCACCCGGCACCTGCTCGGCGGTCACCTCGACGACATGCACCATCCGGTGCACCACTGGTGCCCCAGGATCCCCTGGCGGCGTCTTCCCGAGGCCAAGGCCCTCTTGGCCGAGCGCCTGGAGCGCTTCGACGAGGTGCCGTGGTGCTCCGGCTACTTCTTCCGCCGCCGCTCCACCCCCGAGGTGCCGTGCGTGATCGAGGACGTCATCGCCCGCCTCACCGCCGTGCCCGCACCCCAGCAGGCCATGGCCGCCGAACGCGCGGCCGCCTGACCGATCCCCTCCATCCTGTCCACGACCGGCCCGCCGCAGTGCCGCCCGGGCGGCACCCCCTGCCCGCCCTGGCCGTGCCGGCACCCGCCGCCGAGGAGGCGGCCACCCCATGACCGAACCTCAGTCCCAGCTCGACCCGCCCACCCAGGGTGCGCACAGCTTCGACGACTTCACCCAGCTGCGCGAGGTCGTCGTCGGCCGCGCCGACCACTACACCGAGCACGCCACCGACACCAGCTGGCGGCTCTTCTACTACGAGAACGTCGCCCCCCACCTGCCGGACGGTCAGCGGCAGCTGACGATCCCGCAGCAAATCGTCGACGAGCTGAACGAGGACGTCACCGGCTTCGCGGACGCCCTGGCCGGCTGCGGGGTCCGCGTGCTGCGCCCGACAGCGCCCGGCAAGGACGTCCAGGTCTCCTCCCCATGGTGGAGCAGCGGCGCGACGCCGCCGCTGAACGTCCGCGACAACGCGGTCGTCCTCGGCACGACGATCGTGGAGACCGCCCCGCACATCCGCGGCCGGATCTTCGAGAACGACCACCTCAAGCCCCACTTCACCCGCTACTTCCAGCAGGGCTCGAACTGGCTGTCCATGCCGCGCCCCGCGCTCGCCGCCCACTCCCTCGACACCGCCTACTTCGACCGGAACGGCGTCGACGTCACCGCGGCGACGGCCGGCGAGGACGCCCTGCCCATCGACGGCCTGGGCCTGGAGATGGTCTTCGACGGCGCGCAGTGCGTCCGCCTGGGCCGCGACGTGCTGGTCAACGTCGCCAACCACAACCACGAGCTCGCCTACCGGTGGCTGGCCCGCAACTTCCCCGAGCTGCGCTGGCACCGGCTGCCCGGGATCGCCGACAACCACGTCGACTCCATCGTCGTCCCGCTGCGCCCAGGCCTGATGCTGCTGCGAGACCCGACGTACCTCGCGCTCCTGCCGGAGGCGATGCGCGGCTGGGAGGCGATCTACCCGCCGCCGAGCTCGGTGCCCGAGCCCGACTACGACGGGTTCGGGTTCGTGGTCCCCACCGCGTCCCGGTACATCGACATCAACGTCCTGTCGCTCGACGAGACCACGGTGGTCGTCAACTCCCTCTACCCGGAGCTGATCAAGGTGCTGGAGCAGCGCGGCTTCACGGTCGTCCCCGTCCGGCACCGCCACCGGCGCCTGTTCGGCGGCGGCCACCACTGCTTCACCCTCGACACCGTCCGCGACGGCGGCCCCGAGGACTACCTCGCCGCTTAGCCGTCCGGCCGGCAGCCCGTGCACGTCCCTGCGGCCGCATCCGCGCGGCCTCGATCCCGAAGGAGTACCCCGGTCATGAGCAGCAGCACCGGAGTGTGGCCCCCGCCCCGCGAGTTCTGGACCGACACCCTGCCCGAGAAGACCGACAGCATGACGCGGCCGTACCTGTTCAAGGGCGTCGTTCCCACCTCGGCGGCGACCGCCGACGCCGTCCTGGACGGCTTCGCCGCGATCCGGCGCGCCCACGCCACCGGGGTGGAGATCACCGCGAACGCCCGGGTCTACGTGGGCGAGGAGCACCGCCCCGACCTGGTCGACAAGGTCCTGACCGCCGACGCCTGGCCGCAGGGCGGCTTCACCGCGTGGATGCAGGAGCAGGTCGGCGCCGAGCGGTTCAGCCTGGTCCTCAACACCTTGGAGAGCGTCTCCGAACCGCTGGCCGCGGGCCTGGGCGAGTTCGTCGGCGCGCTCATGGACGGCTGGGGCCTGCCGGCCGGCGGCGCCGAACTGGTCGCCTTCGTCGGCAACTACAGCGGAACCGCGTTCGGCGTCCACGAGGGCTACGAGAACGCGTTCCTCACCCACTACGGCCCCGGCACCAAGGACTTCTACTGCTGGCCGGCCGCGGCGTACAAGAGGCTGACCGGCGGCGGCGAGCCGCTGTACGGCGACTACACGTGGCTGCTGGAGCACGGCGAGCACTTCGCCCTGGAGCCCGGTGACGCGCTGTTCCTGCCCGAGCGCGTCTTCCACGTCGGCCGGCAGACCGAGTTCTCCGTGTCCGTCGCCATCCCCCTCTACACCTTCCCCGACGCCGCGATCGCCCGGGGCTGGATCGTGCCGGACCTGGTGGAGTCCCTCCTGGCGAGCGCGCCGGACACCGACGCTGGCCGGCCGTCCCCGATGCAGCCGACGGCCGACGGCCCCGGCGAGCTCGCCCGCCGCCTGGGCGCGGTGACCGCCGCCGCGTTCACCGCCGCCGCCGGGCGGGCGCCGGCCGCCGCCGCCCAGCACGCCCACCAGCGCTGGCACACCGTACGCAGCAACGGCGGCTGGCAGCAGACCGAGAACGACCTCGCCCGTGACGAGGCCGCCGCCGCGTTCGCCGGCGCCGCGCTCGGGCCCGGCACGTGCGTCGCGGTGCGCGCCCCCTACCGGCTGATCGTCACCGGCGGGCAGGCGTTCCTGCGCGGCTGCGAGACGGCGGCCGACCCCGCCGTCCTCACCCCCGACCTGGTCGAGCGCCTCAACGCCGGCCCCATCCCGCTGCCCGACGACCCGCAGGTGCTCTCGGCGATCCGCACGCTCGGCGCCACCGGCGGCCTGACCCTCACCACCGCGCCCGAGGAGACCCAGTGACCACCACCGCCCCCGCGCCCACGCTCGAGGACCTGCGCGGCACCAGCCTCGTCGAGATGTACCTGACCGCGAACCCGGAGACCCGCGGCTTCATCCACGCCACCCTCCAGGGCAGGCGCACCAGCGGCGACGACCTCGTCGACAAGCACCTCAAGCCCATGATCGACACGGTCTACCGGCAGATCCGCGCCCTGGTCGGCCCCGCCATCCTCACTGCGGCGCAGGCCCGCATGTACATCGCCGAGCTGGCGGTGTTCGCCCGGCACAACGCGCAGTTCCTGCGCCTGGCAGCCGCCCAGGTCTACGCCTCCTGCCCGGCCCTGGGGCACGAGTTCGACAGGAACTTCCTGGAGGAGGGCGGCGAGCCGGGCAAGGTTCCCGCGCACTACATCCTCTACACTCGCGCGCTGCTCGCCGACCTCGGCCTGCTCGTCAACGGCCATGTCCCGGCCGACGAGACCGCCAAGCTGGTCCTCCAGCACCAGGTCCTGGTGAACTCCCACATGACCGGCGTCATCGCCGGCGGCTACTACGCCACCGAGGGTGTCGCGGTCGCCGAGACCGAGATCCTGCGCGACATCACCGACCGGTACGGCGAGCTGACCAGCGGAGCCAGCGGCGCCGAGCTGACGAACCTGGACTACTACTACCGGCTCCACCTCGACGAGGACCACGAGGCCGCGCAGGTCGGCGGCATGAGCGTGGAACAGGCCCACATCGAGGGCCTGGCCCGCTTCATCCGTGAGGGTGACCTCTTCCACCTCGACCTGCCGCAGACCTTGGAGGGCTTCCTGCAGATCTTCAACGCGATGGCACACTGGTGGACTGAACTGGCCTACCGCGCAAGGGAACTGAACTAGTGTCCGAGACTGTCGCAGCCGCCATCGCCACCGCCGTCGCCGCTACCGGCTCCGGAATCGAGTTCCGCAGCGGCGGCTGCCTGTGCGGGAGGATCCGCTTCACCGTCACCGGCCCGGTGGACGACCCGCACGTCTGCAACTGTCGGGACTGCGCCAAGCGCTCCGGCGCGCCGTTCCAGTGGTGGGTCGGGTTCCCGACGGTCGGGTTGGAGTGGACCGGCGAGGGCGGTGAGCCGACCTGGTACGACACCTACCCCGGCGAAACCTCCCGCGGCTTCTGCGGGACGTGCGGGAGCCACATCGCCGCCCGCGACTACGGCGACGACACGATGATCGGCATCCTCGCCACCGCCCTAGACGACTACGGCACCGACCCGGAGCTGGCCCCCACCAACCTCAACCGGGTCGCCGAGGCAGCCGACTGGCTCGCCCAGTGCAACCCCCGCCCCGCCGCGGCCGGCTGACCCCCGGACCCGGCGGGGGGGCGGGCGCACTACAGGGCCCGCCCCCCCCCCCCCCGCCGGGCCCACCGCCACCGGGCCGTGCCGGGACCGCCTCCACTCCGCACACCACCAAGCCCGCACCGACCCCTGGAGGACCCGTTGAATTTCGACGTTCACGTCGCCACCGAGTACGGAACCCTCAAGCGCGTGGCCATGCGCCACGCCGGCGGCTTCACCCGCCCCCTGGACGGCCCCGACGTCCACCCGATCCTCGTCCGCCAGCAGTCCACCAGCACCTGGGCCGCCTACGACCCGGCCACCGTCCGCGCCCAGCAGGACCAGCTGATCGGCCTGCTGCGCGAGCGCGGCACCAACGTGGTCCTGCTCCCCGCCGCGCCGGGCTGTTCCACCCAGCACTACCCCCGCGACATCGCCTTCGCCGTCGACAACCTCCTGTTCCGGGCCCGCCTGCACTCCGAGCACCGCCTGCCCGAAGCCGACGCCCTCACCGACCCCACACTCGGTGTGCAGCCCATCGACCTCACCCGCGGCACGATCGAGGGCGGCGACGTCATGCTCCCCGACACCACCCGGGTTCTCGTCGGCCTGAGCGAGGAGACCAGCCCCGACGGCGTGACCGCTCTCCAGGAGGCCCTCACTCGGCACGACATCGACCGCGAAGTCGTCCCCGTGCGCTTCGCGTCCAAGGGGATCGTGCACCTCGACGACCACCTCGCCGTCATCGCGCCCAGCACCGCCCTCATCCACCGCGAGGTGTTCACCGCCGACCAGAACCGCTGGTTCGACGCCCACTTCGACCACCTCGTCCCCGTCACCGACGCCGAGGCCCGCGCCGTTCAGGTCAACGTCCTGGCCATCGCCCCCACCACGGTCGTCGTCGCCGTGGGCAGCGACCGCATCGCCGCCGCCCTGACCGCCCAAGGACTCGAGGTCCTGACCGTCGACTACTCCGAGGTCACCCGCGTCCCCGGCTCCCTGCGCTGCACCACCCTGCCCCTGCTGCGCACCTGACGCCGCAGCCGCGAGCTGCTCGGAGCCCAGCCGCCACGGGCAGGCACCCCCGCGCCACCGGGCCTCTCGCGGATGTCCGCACCCACACCGACCTTCCCCCGGAGACCGCCGTTGTCTAGTCCGCTCTCGCTCATCCTCGCCGCCGTCCCGACCGTGGTGCTGGCTTGCCAGGCCGGAGGCTGGGCCGCCCGCCACCTGGGCCAGCCACACGTCGTTGGCGAGATGGCCGTCGGCATCCTCCTCGGCCCCTCCCTCATCGGCTGGCTCGCCCCCAGCGTCCAGCACACCTTACTGCCGCCCGCCGTCCTGCCCTTTACCTCGCTCCTCGGCAACCTCGCCCTCCTCACATTCCTCTTCCTCGTCGGCCTCGAACTCGACGTCCGCTCCCTGCGCACCACCCGCCGCGCCGTGGCCTCCGTCGCCGCCGGCAGCATCCTGCTGCCCCTCGGCCTCGGCGCCGGCCTCGCCGTCCTCATGTACCCGGCCCTTGCGCCGCCCGGCGTGCATCGGCTGCCGTTCGTCCTGTTCGTCGCCACCGCGCTGTCCGTCACCGCGTTCCCCGTCCTCGCCCGGATCCTCACCGACCGGGGCCTGGCCACCACCCACCTGGGCGCCTTCGCGCTCGCGTGCGCCGCCACCGACGACGCCCTCGCCTGGTGCCTGCTCATCGCCGTCACCGCCCTGGCGACCGCCGGCTCCCCGCTGGACGCGTTCACCGCCCTCGCCCTGACCACAGCCCTCACCGCGGCCCTGACCGCTGCACGCCCGATCCTGAAGCGGATACTGGAGCGTGCCGCCCGCACCTCGGAGGACCTGGTGATGGTGCTGCTGGTCGCCGGGCTGCTCCTGGCCGCGTGCGCCACCGACCGAACCGGCGTCCACCCCGCCTTCGGCGCGTTCCTGTTCGGCGCGACCGTGCCGCGAGGCCTGCCGGCCGTCGAGCGCAGCGCCGCCCGCCTCCACGCGGTCTTCGTCCCGGTGCTACTCCCGCTGTTCCTCGTCGACACCGGCCTGCACACCGACCTCGCCCACCTCCCGGCCGGCCAGTGGGGTTGGGCCGCGCTCGTCCTGGCCGTCGCCGTGACCGGCAAGTGGGTCGGCGCAGCCGGGGCAGCCAGGCTCGCCGGTTGCGACTGGCGGTGGTCGGCGCTGATGGGCACCCTGATGAACTGCCGTGGGATCACCGAGATCGTCGTCCTCGGCGTCGGCCTCCAACTCGGCGTCATCACCCAGAGCCTGTTCACGATCATGGTCTTCATGGCTGTCGTGACCACCGCCGCCACCGCGCCCCTGCTCGACCGCCTTACCCGAGACGCTCCCGACCTCGCTATCACGGCCTCCGCCGCCGAGCCGGTCACCACACAGCCCGGTACCCGGGGAGCGACCCGATGACCAACGCTGCCGGCACCCGGCACGCCGCGGACAACGCCGAGACGGCGATCCGTACCCGGCGCAGCACCATCCGCCTCACCGGGCCCGCCCCGGGCCCGGACGAACTCCTCGACCTACTGGCGGCCGCGGCCACCGCGCCCGACCACGGGCAGCTGCGCCCCTGGCGCGTGATCGCTATCCGCGGCGAGGCCCGCGTCCGGCTCGGTGAGGCCGCCGCCGAGGCCGCGCCCACCGCCGACCTCGCCAAGCGGATCGCCTCCAAGCACCTGCGCGCGCCGCTGATGCTCGCCGTCGTCTTCCAGCCCCACGACCACCCGACGGTCCCGCGCTGGGAGCAGCTGGCCGCGACGTCAGCGATGGCCACCACCCTGCTGCTGCTCCTGGACGCGCGCGGCTGGGGCGGCATCTGGTTCGGCGGCCCGTACCCGGACGCGAAGCAGGTCCGCAAGCACCTCGGTATCGGCGACGACGAGCAGTTGCTCGGCTACCTCTACGTCGGCACCCCCGTCCCCGGCGAGGCGCCCCGGCCCCGCACGATGGCCGACGTCCGCTCCAGGCTAAGCTGGCTCGGCGACGCCCCGGCCTAACCGGCTCCTCACCACTGGCACGCCTGGCACGCGCCTTGCCTGCCCGGGATCAGAAATCGTGGAGCGGGCCGCCTGCGGCGGCGTCGGCCAGGCGCTGCGCCAGGCGCCGGCTCTTGAGGTGCTGAACCGCCGCCTTCGCCTGCGCCAGCAACTCCTCCCGCTCCGCCCCGTCACCGCGCAGCCGCGCCAGCTCCGCACCGGTGATCAGCAGCTCCACGCTGTCGCGCGTACGCTCCGGCGATAGACCCATCGCCACCTTCAGAGCCAGCCCGCCCTCCTCGGCCAGCCCGGCCATCGCCAGCGCCCACGCAGCCTGCCCCTCCAGCTCCGGGCGGTCCAGCCACGCCAGCCATCGCGGGTCCGACCCGCGCCCGGCCCGACCGAACGCCGCCCGCGCCCGCTCCACCGCCGCCCGGCACTGCGCGCCGTCCCCGGTGTACGCCCACGCCCTCGCCTCCGTCACCGCGACGTAGGCCCGCACCAGCGCGGGCGCGCCGGCCGCCGCGACCACCGCGCTGCGGGCGTGCGTCAGCACCTCCCGGTCGGCCCCACGCACCGCCGCCAGCCGCGCCTGGTGAATACAGCCGCGCGCCAGACGACCGCGATCCCCTATCGCCTGAGACAGCCGCATCGCCTGCAAGTCGTAGCGCTGCGCCAGCCCCGGCAGCTGGTCGTCATAGGCCATGCTCGCCAGCGCCAGTACCGCGTCCGCGACGCTCCCGTACAACAGCCGGCCGCGCCCGGCGCTGAAGCCCCCTTCGAGCAGCGGAACAGCGTGGGCGGCGAGGAAGGCGGCGAACACGGAACGGAACTGCCCGCCCCCGTGCCGGGCCTCCGTCCTGCCGTACAGATCGGTATGCGCGTCCAGCAGCTCGATGTCCGCCACAGTCACCCGCCGATGTCCGTACCCGGCGATCTCCGTGTCAGGCAGCATGACCAGTGCCTCGACCGCGGAGGACGTCGCGGCGAACGGCATCCCTCGCACCGACGCACTCCGGGGGACTGCATCCATCTGCCACAGACGCCGCAGCATCCGCACCGCGTGGCTCAGGTCGCCGTACTGGAGTGCCTGCTCGGCGACCCTCATGTCCTCGGACGGCCACCCCAAGCTCTCGGGAGTCACCTGGCGCCTGCATGCCTGGGTAAGGACGTGGCACGCCGCAGCCGCCAGCTCCGGACCCGGCCGGGCCCCCGCGCACCATCGCGACACGGTGCTCGTGCTGACGGACCGGGCATGACCGGTGGCCGCGCACCGCTCGCGGACCCGCTTGGCGAACCCCGACATCGACCACTTGAGTTCTTCCAGCACGATCCGCTCAAGGTCCAGGTTCCTCTGAGAGGCGCTGCTCACCGACGCCGAACCGCTCATACGGCTGCCACCGGAATCTGGGTGACCGTCAGCTCAATCATGCTGGCCTCGGACATGGGCGAGGAGCTTCGTGCGGTTGCGCCGGGACGCCAGGGCGCAGCGGTAGGTGCCCGCAACGTCCTGGGTCGGTGGTCCGGCGACCTTCCGGTCGCCGTCAGTGCGGAGGCGGACCTGGACGCCGAGGAGGATTGGGTTCAGGGACATCGGGTGCCCGGCAGGGAGGATGTGGGCTTCGGTCACCGGCCAGGCCTCTTCCGCTTGGAAGGGCTCAGCCCGACTACGGCCAGCTCGCGTGCCTGCTCCACGGTGAGCGTGCCGTTCCGCAGCGCCCGCAGATGTCGGCCGACCCGTTCGCCGAACCTGGAACCGGACCACGAAGTCGAGGCCGTCCGCAAGGATCCGGGTACCGGCGGTAGGACAGCCGTAGGCGGCGGCAGAAGCGTCGAGGGCGGTTCCCATGACGGGTTCCCGCGCGCCCACGGCGTGCCGTGCGGTCGCCGGGGAACTCGTCTCGATGGCGGGGTCGGTGGTCACGTCGTCCTGTCAACGAGTGCGGGGAGCAGGCACAGCGGTGTGCTGGCCCGGCTCGGGACGTCGGAGGGTAGCCGGTGCGGGCGAAGCGGATTCGGACCGGCCGGCGCAACGGGATCGGTGCAGTGGGCGAGGAAGGCCGCGCACCGATCGGTGCCGGGCAGCCAGGGCTGTTCGGCCCCGTGGGGCAGGTAGTGGGTGATGCGGAGTGCGTCAGTGGCGGATCGGGACGATAGGCCGGTTCATCACGTCCCACAGCCCCGGGAGCAGCCAGCGGGTCACCTGCGGCAGGTGGTCGGAGGTCCGCTCCACCGCCTCACCGGTGAGGATCGTGGCGCTGTGCAGGGCAGGGAGAAGCTCGTTCGTTGCGTAGGTGCGGTCGATCGGACCGGCCCCGCCGGGCGGGAGGTGCCGGGCGGGGATGCGCTGGCGCGCCTTGTCGGGGCCGTGGCCGGTGGTGGCCCGGTCCGCGCCGTCGCGTCCGAGGACGGTCGCCGTGTGGCGGGCGACGTCCGTCATCCCGCCGTAGGTGAGCAGCCGGTCCGCGCGGTCGTCGGGTCGGAAGGTGCCGTCGGGTTGCAGGACGGACCGGTTCTGCGCGAATGCCCGGTCGGCCACCTCGTCGAGGCTGGTAGGGCAGCCCCACACCGGCCAGGAGTTCCAGTCGCCCTGGACGAGCGCCAGCCAGCCGTCCTTGTCGAGCTCGCTGAAGAAGCGGGCCTGGTGTTCGCGGTACGCGGGGTCGCTGTAGCTCGCGTGGCAGCTCGCGACGAACAGCGGCCGGAGGCTCGCCTCGCCGGTGTCTGGGTGGATCATCCGCAGCAGTGCGACGGCGGGGTTGTGCCTGATGCCGCTCGGGTATTGCTTCCACGCCGGGGTGGCCTGGAAGAGCGCCGGGTTGTAGAGGAGGGCGGTCTCGGACCCGGGACGGGTGTTCGCGGGCGAGGCGACGTACATCAGGGAGAGGCGCTCGGCGACCTCTGCGCCCTGTCCGGGGCCCAGTTCCTGGAGGGTCAGCAGGTCCGGGATCCGGCCGCTGCGTTCGGCCCGGTCTTCCAGCAGGTCGATTGCGGCCTTGAGGCGCTGACCGTGCTGGATGTTCCAGCCCACATGCTCGACGACGACGGGATCTGGGGCGAGGTCCTCGGCGGACGGCGGGTAGGTGCTCATGTAGAGGGGTCTCCTTGCCGGGAAGAGTTGTCGGGGCAGTCGGCCGTACCGGTCTGCGGACGGCGGGGTCGGTGGTGCGGTTGTCGGCAGCCGGTCGTGGCGGGAGGGCCGAACCGGGGAACGCAGCCCCACGGGGGTGGGGATCGGAGCACCTGTCAAGGACTGTGAGGAGCCGCGACGGATGCAGCCCCACGGAAGGGTGGGGAGGCTGTGGGGCTGGCGACGCCGTTCGGGCCGGGCGGGGAGCGGGTGATCAGGAGTCCGCAGCCGAAGGCCTTCCCGGGGCCGATGCCGGCCAGTAGCGCCGTTCGGGCGGCCTTCGGGTCGCGGACGACCGCTCGGGCGGTCAACTCTCGGCAGACGAGTGCCAGGTCTTCTCCCCGGCTGGTGGTCCCGGTCAGGTACTCGGCCGGTCCGACGGTCACCGGCCGGGCCGTGAGCTGCAGGCCGCCGTGGGCGAGCCGGCGGGCCAGCCAGGCTCCACAGTCGGCAGGATCGCGCAGTGCCCGCCGCATGCCGTCCTGCCGCGCCCGGACCACGGGGTTCGCCTGAACCTTTACGTCGATCTGCGCGCCAGCTTCGAGGCGCTGCTCGGCGCGGAAGGTTCTGGCGCTGTCCAGGACACCGGTGTCGAGCAGCGGCTGCCAGTCGGGTTCGATCGGCGCCTGGACGAGGACGCGCACCGGTGTTCCGGCCAGCGGGGGCCCGGACGCGGTCCGGGAGGCGGGTTCGCGGCCTGCCGCGAAGAGCACGTGCTCGGGCGGCGGGGCGTCGATGTGGATCCCGGGCGGTCGGAAGCCGTGCAGTACGAGTCGGTGAAGGCGGTGGACGTCGCGGCACCGCGTGCGCAGCTGGGGGGAGAGTGTGAGGACCGAGCGCCAGGTGCTGAACACTTCGGGCTGTGGCGGGGATGCAGTCACCGGGGCTGCTCCGGGGTGGTGGGTGCGGGTGGGCGGACGACGGTGGTGCGCAGGTGCACGGTGCGGTGGTCGCGTCGGGTGAAGGTGGTGGGCGGCTGCTCGGGGTAGCCGACGCTGCCGGGCCCGGGTGGTGTCTGGGTCCACACGGTCGGGGTCGGGGTGGTTGCCTCGGGCAGGAGTGGGAGGTGTCCGGGCCATGTGTCGCCGTCGTCGTCGGTGAGGCCGTGGCTGATGGACCGGGAGGGCGGGCAGCAGCGCCGGCCGAGGTAGAGCAGTCGGTGCGGTCGGCGCACGGCGGCGAGGATCTGTTCGGCGAGCGCGGGGTCGGGGGTGGTGAGGCCGACGACGAACGCGGCGTCGGCCAGGTACTCCTTGGTGATCAGGACGCCTGCGCGTAGTGAGGGGGCGTAGTAAGTGGTCGGGGTGGCGGTGTTGTCCAGGTGCGGTGCGCGGGGTACGCCGTAGGTGTCGGGGTGGGTAGCGGCGTTGGGTCGGGATGCGGTGAGGGCGGTGCGGGGGAAGCGGCCACCGCCGGCGATCTGGTGGTCGGTGGTGATGCGGCCTGGCCGGTCGGCGCGCACGCTGAACACCAGGTCGGCGAGTTCCCGGAGGTCGGCGTCGCGTTCCCAGCCGAGGGCGTTGGCGATCAGCCCGGTGACGGCGCTCTTGGTGGGGCGCGGTGCGGTGGTGTGGTGGTCCCAGCAGGAGTGGAGCCCGTAGGACTGAAGGGGCGCGGACAGGCGGAGCAGGGCGGTCGGCATGCCCGGTCACCTCCATTCGAGGGCGGGGGGAAGGTCGGGTGGGGTTTGGCTGTTCGGGGGGATCCAGCGTGCGAGGCCCGTGCGGAGGTCGGTGTGGTGGAGGTAGGCGGCCAGTGCGGTGGCGGCGTTGGGGCCGGAGGGCGCGGTGATCGGTGTCTCGAAGGCGGCGGCGGCGCTGAGCGGTTCGTCGCAGGTCGCGGCGACGGCGAGGGTGGGCAGGACGGCGGAGCCGGTGCGGCTGCGGCGGGCGGCGGGCAGCGTATAGGTGATGGCGGTGCCGAAGGCCCGCTCGGCGGCCTGGGCCGCGCTCTCGACGGTGTCCTGGGCGGCGCCGGAACGTGCGAGGTTGGCGCGTAGGGCGCGGCGGTCCAGGGCGGCGTAGCGGTAGAGGGTGCCGGAGGCGAGGTAGTGCTCGCCGATGACGGCTGCGCCGTGTCGCCGACCCAGGACGCCGCCGTCCTGCCAGTCGTCGTGGACGGTGAACTCGTCGAGGAGCAGGTCGAGGGCGTCCACGCCGAAGGCGTGGGCGATCTGGACCGAGGAGGGGATTGTCGCGTCGTCGAGTTCGGTCAGCATGCGGCCGAACAGGGCGATTGACTGGGTGGTGCCGGGGTCGAAGGCGTTCCAGGCGGCCTTGGTGATGTGGTCGGGGACCTGGTCCGTGGGGATCTGGAGGACTTCGTCCTTGGGGACCTTGACGTTGCGTTTGCGGGGGGCGCGGGTCAGCGCTGCAGTGATGGCGTCCTCGGCGGCAGCGCGCGCGTCCTTGAGTTCGTTCCAGCTTTCCTGGAGGAGGTCGGCCAGGCGGTCGGGGGCGTCTGCGGGGACGAACGCGACGGCGCGGGTGCGGCCTGGGTCGTCGGGGGCGACGCGCATGCCGACGGCGGCCACGATCAGGGCGGCTGCCGCGACGGCGTCGGCCGTGTCGACGAGACGGTCCTTGAGGCGCTCGGCGGTCATCGCGGGCAGGAGTCGGCTGCGGCGGGCGTCGCGGATCTGCGGGTCGTCGCCGATCATTCGCATCCGGGCGGCGCGAGCCAGGGCCTGCGAGGACACCCGCATCCGTTCGACGTCTCCGACGACGACGGTCTTCGGCAGTCCCTGCCGGTCGGCGTTCAGGTTCACCGCCGTGACGGTCACGAGCGCGTGGTAGACGGTGAAGGGCCCGGGCCGACCGGTGAGGTCGATCGTGCGGGAGGAACGGGCGGCGGGCGCCAGGTCGGTGGCGGTCACAGGGGCAGCGGGTCCTTCGTGCGGGGCCGGCCAAGGGGTTCGTCCGGCCGGGGCGGCAGTGGGGCGGCGGTGTGGAAGAGCAACGACCACCGGATACGGACCTGGTCACCGTCGGGCCAGGCCGCGAGGTCCTCGAAGAGCGAGGACCAGTGCGGAGTCAGGTCCTGGCCGGCGGTGCGGCGCATCAGCCCGAGCAGGGGCAGGCGCAGCGCGTCCAGGGTGCGGGTGCGCAGGATCAGCCGCATCGAGGTGGCGGTGGCCGGGTGGGCGGGTCCGTAGGTCCGGCCGGAGCCGATCGCGCGGGCCAGACGGGGCAGCGGGGTGTGTCCGTAGCGGGGTGCGGAGCCGCTGCTCCGCTGGTGGGTGGCGAACAGGGCGGCGGTGAGCATGGCCGGCTCGTGCAGGTGGGCGGGAAGGCCTGCGGTGATGCGGGGCCGGGCCGGGTTGTCGAGCTGAGGGCGGGCGGCCCAGGCGATCAGGCTGGCCATGGTCGGCCGCTGGTAGGGGCTGCTCGCCAGTGATCCGAGCCGCTGGGACAGCAGCGCGACCGGGTCCGTGTCCTCGGCGTCCTCACCGGGCGCTCCGGGCGCTCCGGGCGCTCCGGGCGCTCCGGGCGCTCCGGGCGCTCCGGGACCGCCATATCCGGGTCCGGAGTCGAGGTAGGGGTAGGCGGTGTCGGCGGTGGTGAAGAGGCTGTCGTCGTCGAACGGGTCCGCGGCAGCCACGAGAGGCGGCGGCAGGATCCGGCCACGGTCGTCGACGTCGAACAGGGCCGGCTGCGGCGCGTCGCTCCCCTCGCCTGCTGCGGTGGCGGGCGCGGATTGGCGCCGGGGCGACGCCGCCGTCGACCGTGGCGCCACGGCGATATTCAGCGCCGCCAGGCGCGCGCCGTCGCGCCCGGGGTCCGCGCTGGCCGCCGGGCGCAGCCAGGCCAGGAGGAGTTCGGTCTGACCGTCCCCGGTGGTGGCCAGGAAGGCGGTGTCGAGGAGGTGGTCCGAGCCGAAGCCGGGCGGGACCTCGACCCCGAGGTCAGGCCGCCGGTGCGGGGTGAGCGCCGCGTTCCGGCGGCAGTCCAGGACGCGGGTGGCCGCCGTGTGGGTGCGCGTGTCCGTCAGCAGGGCGGAGGGCAAGGTGACGTCGCACCGGTTGACGATCTTGCTGTGGCTTTCCACGGTCAGGCCCGCCACCGTCACGTCCGGTGCCCGGCCGACGGCGGCGGCCGCGGCGGCCGCGGCGTGGGCCCAGCTGCCTTTCCTGGCCCGCCACCAGCTCTCCACCAGCGGCGCGAAGTCCTCCGCGCTCTGTACCGCCTCGGGGGACAGCGGCTTGCCCGTAACCGTGTCGACCCGGTCGCGGGTGCCGGGCCGGCACGCGATCGGCACCGTGTCGCGGGTCGGCCGGCCCTCCCCGTGGTCCGTGAGGTCCTTGGGGCGCCGCCACCCCTGCGCGAACATCACCTGCGTCACCGTGGCGTCGGCGTCGGGCAGCAGGAGGGCCCGGCGGTCGTGCCAGGTCAGCCCGTCGAGCTCGCCCAGCAGCGCGACGCCCTTGCCCGTGTCCGGGCGCGGGACGAACGTCCAGTGCCCGGGGCCGGGGCCGCCGGCCACCGGTATGAGGCGCCAGGCGAGCAGCTCGGCGACCGTGGCGGCCGGGTACCAGACCAGGCCATTCGTCGCGGCGGCCGGCCGCCCGTAGTTGGCGCCGGGCCCGTAGTGGGCGGCGCTGACCGAGATCCGGCCACCGAGCGCCCACATCTGCTGGACGAGCAGCCACTGGAAGGCCGTCACCAGCGGCACCGGGGTCCGCACATGCGGGTGGCGCAGGTCCGACAGCAGCGGGCGGCCCATCGCCGCCGCCGGGTCGAGATACGCCACCGGCAGCCGCGCCTGCTCGTGGCGGGCGGCCTCGCGAAGCGCGCCGTCCTGAAGGAAGGGCCGCTCGGGGTGGAGCACGTCCAGGTCGGCGGCGTGCTCGCGAGTCCACACCAGTGCCGACCGCAGGTCGAGGCCCGACCCAACGTTGGCCAGGTACTCCCGCCCGGTTGCCGGTGCGCAGCCGGCCGCGTAGCCGATCGCGGTCAGCAGCCGGGCGGTGGCCGCGCGCAGCAGCGGATCCGCCGCCGCGAGCCGCACCCCGCCGGCCCGCTCCAACGCCCCCGACACGGGCACCACCTCATGCCGTCCCCGGTCGTCAAGGACCTCGATCCACGGCCGGTGCGCGGCGCTCCACGATGCCGGGGCGCTCACCGGAGCCCTCCTGTGGCGGCGGGCGTCCGGGTCCGGGCGGGGCCGGGCTCGCCGTCCTCGAGTCGCACGGCCAGGCGCAGCAGCGCCTCGGCGTCCTCAGGGGCGTGCGCCAGGTACTGGGTCTGGGCCGCCGCGCGTAGGGTGCGGATCATCCACTCCTCCTCCTTGGTGTCTTCGGCGACCAGGTAGTCCACCGGGGCCTGCCGGCCGTCGCGCTGCGCACGGCCCTCGACCTGGACGAACCGCTTGCCGCCGGTGAACACGTCGCCGATGACGGTTCGGCGCGGAGTCTGCGTCGCTGGTGTGCCGCGCCCGTCGGCGTTGCGTTCCCCGGCATGCAGGCTGATCCCGTCGGTGATGTTGGTGACGACCACCAGGGCCCGGCCGGTCTGGAACGCGGCCCGCTTGAGCTCGCGCACACTCGACTGCTCGCCGGTGATCTCCACGACGCGATCCAGAAGGGCGCGGGCGGCCAGCTCCCGGGCGATGTGAGTGGCCAGGGCGCGGACGGTGCGCAGGTACCAGGCCGGGACGACGACCTGGTGCCCCGCGGCCACCAGGTCGGCGACGTGCCGGGCCACGTAGGGGGCCTTGATCAGGCTCGCCCGCATGATCTGGCGCAGCACGCCCTCGTCGGCGGGAATCTCCGGGTCCGTGCCGGGGTCGTGGTGCGGGTCCAGGACCTGGAGGAATTCTGTCCAGGCCATCTCGTAGCGGGTGCGTTCGGCATCGGTGAGGCGCACCGGGTGGAGGGTTCGCTGCTGGGCGGGAAGTCCGAGTTCCCCGGTGGTGGCCGACGAGCCGACGCCCCGCCGGTACAGCAGTTCCTTGACGGTGTCGATGTCGCTGACCGGCCGGGCGGGCCCGTCGGTGCCGGTGACTTTGAGCGAGGTCACCCAGTCCAGGTAGACCGGGCCGGTCCGTTCGGCCGGCACCTGTATGCCTGCGGCGTGGGCGAGGAGATCGGCGGCGTACGCCGTCTCCGCCAGGTCGCTGAACGGCGTGGCGCTGGCCGCCAGGAAGAAGGGACGTCGGCCTCCGTCGGGCTGTACCAGCCTGTTTACCAGCCGCGACCGAAGCGAGTCCGGGTTGGCGAGGATCTGTGACTCGTCGACGACGACCGCGTCGAAGGACACGCGTGGCGTGCCGTCGGTGGCGGCGAGTTCCGCGGCCTGGTCGGGTGCCAGATCCGCCAGGACGGCGTGGGGGTGGATGAACAGGCGCCAGAGCCGCTCTGCGTTGACCACCACCCACCGGCGAGCGCCGCCGTAGTCGTCGATCGTGCGCAGCCACGCGGGCACGATGCCGAGCTTGGTGACCACCAGGACGCATGTCGTCGGCAGAGCGGCGAGCGCGCTGACGGCGATGACCGTCTTTCCGGACCCCGTCGGGGCGACAAGCAGGTACCCGGGTGCACCGTCGCGGTGTGCGGCGGCGATGCCGTCCACACGCGGCATCTGGTAGTGGTGCAGGCGTGCGCGGGCAGGCGGTCCCGCTGCCTCGGGCAGCAGCGGCATGCCATTGAGGCGGTCCTGCGCGAGCCGCTCCCAGGTGTGGGCCGGTGACTCGTACGGGGCGAGGGCGTCAGGCAATCGCCGTCCGGTGAACACCCGGACCCCCCAGAAACGATCCGCCCGCACCCCCGGGTAGGCGGGTGCGTCCGGCATCAGCGCCCACGCCCGACCGGCCCCGGCGCTCACCGCCTGATCCCTTCGGCCGGTGTCGTCCCGGGCGGCGGGACTTCCGCCTTCGACTGCGGTTCGGGCGGCCACGGGGGTCCCAGCTCGCCGCTGGCCGCCTGCCGCAGAAGATCGAGGCTCGCTGCCTCGCCGAGGCCGTGCTCCGCCCAGTCGGCCAGCTGCGGGTCGGGGCCGTCGGCGTAGTGCGCATCCCAGTCCGAGAGGCCGGCGGTGAGAGCGTCCCCGCCTGTGCCGAGCTGCACACGTTCGGCGAGGACCGGCATGCCGCTGGACATCGGTACGACACGGATCCGCAGCGACGTGGTCTCGGCGAGGCAGGCCAGATGGCCCATCTGCTCGGCGTGCAGCTGCTCCCCGCCCGTACGGCGGTGGAGCACCCCCTCGTCGAGCAGTACCGTGGTGCCCGGTCCGTCCGGGGTCCGGATCCGGGCGGCGAAGGCCCGCGTACGGGCCCGGCGGACCTCGCGCTGCCAGGCGGCGATCCCCACGCCGTCCGTCAACAGGTCTCCGCAGTAGACCTGACACAACGCGCAACCGGGACCCTTCAACTCCCCCAGCCGCGCACCCTCACGCGGGCGGCGCGGGTGCGCCCCGGGCCGGCAACGCCACGCCACCTCCTCCAGGCGGTCGGTGAGCAGCGGGGCCGGAAGAATCTGGCCGCCGGCCGCGATCAGGACGTTCGACGCCCGTTCCTCAAGGATCTGGTAGCGGTGCGCCCAGCCCGGGGCGAAGTCGCAGAAGCCCTCCGAGAACCCGGCCACGGCCCACCGCCGGATCCCCTCGGTGCACTCCTGCCAGTCGTCGGCCGCGAACTGCCCGGCGCCGTACGCCCGGGCCAGCGCCAGACCCTGGCCTGCAACGGCGGCGAAGGGCAGGACGGTGCTGAGCCCGGCTTCGGCCGCCGCCAGGTCGTCGGGCGTCAGGCCCGAGCGGGCGGGAAGCCGGTCGGCAACGATGTCTAGCTGTTCTCCTCGGCACTCCCGCAGGTGGCTTAGGTGCTCGCCGAGGACCCGGTCGGCGAGAGCAGCCGGCGGGGATGGAAGGCGGATGATCAACGTGATGCTCCAGGGTGAACGGGCTCGGTGTGGTCGGTGCTGCGGTGGGGCGGCTGTCGTGCCTACCAGGTCATTCCGTTCGCGGGGACGAGCGTGACGGGCTGGCGTACGAGGCCTGTGGCGATGTCGGCGCTCTCCAGGGCATCGCGCAGCTCGGCCGGGGTGATGCTGTTCTCGCATAGCTCGACGGCTTGTTCGGGCGTGGTGAGCAGGCGGACGGCGGTGGGTTCGCACGGGCCCGCGATCACCGGCCCCAGCCGTGGCACGGTGGCGACCAGGCGCGCCTCGGTTCCGCTGTGGCCGATCAGGACGGCACCGCGGGGGCGGACGCCGATGGTGGCGGCGCAGATGCGGGCGAGTGCGCGTTCGAGGGCGTCGGTGTCGCCCTCGGCGAGGGGTCCGCCGGGCAGGCGGGTTCGGCCGGTCGCCGGGTCGTGGTGGACCACGACGAGCCCGGAGGTGAGGGTCAGCCAGGCCGCGACGCTGGTGGCGGGGCTGTCGTACCGGCAGCCGACAGGCGTCCACCGCGCGGGGGCGGTGGCGGTTCGGGGCAGGATGCGGTGGGTGTCGAGCACGCCCGGGTTGCGGGGCCGGCCGTGTTCCAGTTCGGCGGTGTATCCCTCGACGCGGGCGCGCAGGCTGGTGAGGACGTGCTGCGCGTCGGCGGGGGCTCGGGTAAGGAGCTCGGCCGGGGTGAGCAGGCGCGGCGTGCCGCGTCTGGCCGTGTCGGCGGTCAGCGCCGCGGCCTGGAGGTCGGTCAGGGGCGGGTGGTCGTAGGTGTAGGTCGGTCCGGTGCCGGGCCGCCAGTTGATGGCGAGCAGGCGTCCCGGGGTCAGGTGCGCGAGCGCCGTCGCGGCCTCGGCGTGGCGTTCGGCGGCGGCGGACGGCGTCTCGTAGGGCAGGAGCGGGCCGCCAGGCAGCCTGGCGTCGCCCGGTCCCTGGCCTGCGGTGATCAGGATGCGGCCGCGGCCGTCGGTCAGCAGCATCTCCGCCCGGGCGGCTGCGGTGGTGTCGGTGGTCTCGCGGGGCCGGGAGGCCGGAACGGGCGGGGCGAGGGGGCTGGTGGACATGCGGCTTCTCCGGGGGGCTGGACTGGGTCAGGCTGATGGGCAGGGGCAGAGCGGAGAGGTGCGGGCGGGTCGCGCTGAGGAGGACCGTCCCGGTGGTGACGGCGGCGCGGCCGGCGTGGGGCTGCGGTGTCTACGCCCAGGGCGCGGGCCGTCTCGCGGCACAGGCCGATCGATGACGCCGCGTGGGTGCCGAACTGCACGGCGATTTCGGCCGGCAGCCGGTGCAGGGCGGCGAGCGCGTCGGCCTGGGCGAGAGCGGAGACGCGCCGACGAGGCAGCACGCCCGGTCGCCGGCGCCGGCCGCGTCCGCCGGCGTCGAACCGGTGCGTCACTGCGGGCACGGGGGCCGGGCCGCCGGTGCCGGTCACGGCCGGGCCGTCGGCGCGGTGGCGTCGGCGTGGCGGCGCTGGCCGGGCAGCCGAACCGAGTTCCGGCCCTGGTCGGCGGCGGAGCCGTCCGGCTGGGCGGAGAGGTAGGCGCCGCCGCAGGCGGTCAGCCGTAGTGCGGTGTCGATCAGCGGGACGTGGCTGAACGCCTGCGGGAAGTTGCCGACCTGGCGCTTGAGCCGCGGGTCCCACTCCTCGGCGAGCAGCCCGAGGTCGTTGCGCAGCGAGAGCAGCTTGTCGAACAGCTCGCGGGCCTC
>NZ_JBHXDN010000053.1:0-33803 GCF_042726075.1 Kitasatospora sp. NPDC127035
CCCCTTTTTTAATTATCCGGCCCCCACCTATATCTACACTTATACCTTCGTCGGCAGCGTCAGTTGTTTATAATAGACTCATCACCGGCGATCGAACGCGGCGGCCGACCCGCCGCGCGGCGGGGCACCGAACGCAGAACGCCCCCGCCGTGACCCGGAGGTCACGGCGGGGGCGCTGCTGGCAGTCGGCTACCGCCTAGTTGTCGCCGTCCTCGTCGATCAGGAACCCGCGCATCGGCGCCGGCGCCTGCTGCATCGGCTGCGGCGGCTGCGGACGGACGGCCGCCATCGGCTGGGTCATCCCGGCCGGCTGCATCTGCGGCGCACCCGAGTTGCCACCCGAGGCCTGACCGCCGAAGCCCTGCCCACCGGAGTTACCGCCGAAGGAGCCCTGTCCGCCGAAGGACGGCTGGTTCCCGCCGAACGCCGGCTGGCTGCCGCCGAAGCTCGGCGACGGGCTGCTCATCGCACCGGCACCGGCCGGAGCCATCGACGACGCGGCCGGCGGCAGCGACGCGGTGGCCGGGAGCCGCGGCGGGGCGAGCGAGTCGTCCGCCTGCGACTCCAGCTGGCGCAGCTGGGTCTCCAGGTACGACTTCAGGCGCGTGCGGTACTCGCGCTCGAACGCCCGCAGGTCCTCGACCTTGCGCTCCAGCGTGGCACGGGCGGACTCCAGCGAGCCCATCGCGACGCGGTGCTTCTCCTGCGCGTCCCGCTCCAGGGCGTCGGCCTTGGCACGGGCGTCGCGCTCCAGGCCCTCGGCCCGGCTGCGCGCCTCGCCGACGATCTTGTTGGCCTCGGAACGGGCCTCGGAGATCGCCTGGTCGGCCGTCTGCTGGGCGAGCGCCAGGACGCGGGCGGCACTGTCGCCGCCGGGGCTCTGCTGCTGCATCGGGGCGCCCATCGGGCCACCCATCTGCTGCTGGCCGCCCATCTGCTGCGGGCCGCCCATGGGGCCGCCCATCTGCTGCATCTGCTGCTGGCCCATGCCCTGGCCCATGGGGTTGCCCATGCCCTGCGGGCCGCCGGGGCCACCCATCGGCTGGAGCATCTGACCACCCATCGGCTGGACCAGCTGCTGCTGGCCGCCCATGGTCTGGCCCATCTGCTGCTGCTGCGGACCGCCGGGGCCCATCGGGCCGCCCTGGCCGGACGGAAGCTGCGGGGCGCCGGACGGCAGGCCGAGCGGCTGGTTGCCCATCTGCTGCTGCGGGCCACCCATCTGCTGCTGCTGCGGGCCGCCGGGGCCGCCCATCTGCTGCTGCTGCGGGCCGCCGGGGCCACCCTGCTGGCCGGGGACCGGCGGGCCGGATATGGCGGCCGGCACCGGGGCGCCGGAGCGCGCGTCCTGCGGCGGCTCCTTGCGCATGTTGGCCTGGTTCTGCGCGGCGGCACGGGTCGCGGCGGCCAGCTTGGCGCGCAGGTCCTCGTTCTCGCGGAGAAGGCGGGTCAGCTCCGCCTCGACCTCGTCGAGGAAGGCATCGACCTCGTCCTCGTCATAGCCTTCGCGCAGGCGGACGGTCGTGAACTGCTTGTTCCGAACGTCCTCGGGGGTCAATGGCATCTCTTCACCTCAACGTGATCGTCGGCACACCGGCATCCTGTCGCATCGCTCACCTACGACTAGGGCCGCACAAGCGAGATCAGGACATACACAATGATCATCAGTACGAAGAAGGACAGGTCGAGCGCCACGCCCCCGAGACGCAACGGCGGAATGAACCGCCGCAGAAGCTTGAGCGGCGGATCCGTGACAGTGTACGTGGCCTCCAGGACCAGGACCATGGCCTTGCCCGGCCGCCACGAACGCGCGAACTGGAAGACCCAGTCCATCACCAGCCGCACGAGCAGGAACACCAGGAAGACGGTCAGTGCGTAATAGAGCACCGCCCACACGATCTCCATCGCGCTTCCCTCTCCCCGGTTCTTCGGCCCTTGAGGCCGCTCGCTGTCGCTAACTCACTGTCGATCAGATCCACACGTAAAGTCGTGGCCGGGTCAGCTCTGGTTGAAGAACCCACCCTCGGCGATCCGAGCCTTGTCCTCCGCCGTGACATCGACGTTAGCAGGAGACAGGAGGAACACCTTCTGCGTCACGCGCTCGATACTGCCGTGCAGACCGAAGACGAGTCCAGCGGCGAAGTCTACGAGTCGCTTCGCATCGGTGTCGTCCATCTCGGTGAGATTCATGATCACAGGGGTCCCGCCGCGGAACTGTTCCCCGATGGTACGGGCCTCGTTGTAGGTCCTCGGGTGCAGCGTGGTGATGCGGTAGGGCTCTCGTTCGTTCACTACCTTGGGCATGATCACCGGGGCGCTCTTCTCCAGGTTGTGGCGGCGTTCGGGTGTGATGGACGACACTGGGGCCATCCTCGGAGTCTCCTGGCGGATCGGGACCGCGGCCGGCACCGGCTGCGGCGCGATCGAGGGGACCGGAGCGGGGGTCGCGGCGGCCGGACGCGGGATGTCCTCGGTCCGCCCGGTCCGGATCGGCTCGGGGTCCGCGTCGTAGTCGTCGTCGGGGTCGTACCCCTGACCGTCGTACGTCTCGTCCTCCACGAGGCCGAGGTAGACCGCCATCTTGCGCATTGCGCCGGCCATGCTCCTGTCTCCTCCGCTTGTGGTGGACCGGCTCCCTCCCGGCGGCCGGGCCGTACGACCCCGCCTGCGGATTCCGCGGTCCGCCCACGACGCTCCGTCAGGCCGACGCCCGGTCAGAAATCGTGGAAGAGGGCCGCGGAGCTGCGATCCACGGTTGGCTAGCGCTCAGATAAGCTGCTAGCTTCTGTCCTATTTTGTCCTGCAGTCTGATCTACTACCCGGTGACGTTACCTGAGGGGTGACCGCACTCCGAGTACCGCCGTTCCGACGCGCACATGTGTCGCTCCGGCGGCAATGGCCTGCTCCAGATCGCCGCTCATTCCTGCGGAGACCATCGTGGCAGCAGGATGGGCCGTCCGTACGGCGGTTGCGATTTCCGCCAGCCGATCGAAGGCCCTGGCAGGGTCCCCGGCCAGCGGTCCGGCGAGCGGGGCGACCGTCATCACACCGCCCAGCCGGAGGCCGGGCGTGTCGGCGATCGCGTCGGCCATCTCCAGGACGTCCGCCGGGGCCACCCCGGCGCGGTGCTCGCCCTCGCCGTGCTCCTTGTCCAGCGCCACCTGCACCAGGCAGCCCAGCTCGGGCCGGTCCGCCTTGATCACTGCCGCGCCGAGCGACTCCACCAGCCTGAGCCGGTCCACCGAGTGCACGTGGTTCGCGTACCGGACCACCGAGCGGACCTTGTTGGTCTGCAGCTGGCCGACGAAGTGCCAGTCGAGCGGAAGGTTTCTGCACTGCTCCGCCTTGGGCGCCGCGTCCTGGTCGCGGTTCTCCGCGACGTCGGTGACGCCCAGCCCGGCCAGCAGGGCGCTGTCCTCGGCCGGGTAGGTCTTGGTGACCACGATCAGCCGGACCTCCCCGCGCGCCCGCCCGGCCGCGGCACAGGCGTCGGAGATCCGCCGCTCGACCACGTCCAGGTTGGTACCCAGTTCTTCGTACCGGGCCCGCTGCCCGTCCGTCAGCCCGGCCGACCAGCTCGCGTCGGGGAAACCGGCGGTACTTCCCGGGAACGGTCCGTAGATGTCGTTCGTCATCAGAGATCAGAGCCCAACCAGACGTAGCTCGCGAGCCGGCCCGTGCGCTGCTCGCGACGATAGGAGTAGTGATCGGCGGATTCGAGGGTGCAGACAGATGATCGCACCAACTCGGTGACTCCCGCAGCGGCCAACTGGGCCGCCACTCCGTTCGGCACGTCCAGCGCCGGTGTTCCCCAGGAGGTCTCGGCGTACGCGGCGGGCACCCGCTCGGCGACCTCGGCGCGCAACGGCGCCGGCACCTCGTAGCAGCGCCCGCAGACCGCGGGGCCGGTGGCGGCGGTGATCCGCGCGGGCTCGGCCCCCAGTTCGACCATGGCCCGGACCACCGCCGGCACCACCCCCGCCGCGAGTCCGGGCCGGCCCGCGTGGGCGGCGCCGACGACACCCGCCACCGGGTCGGCCAGCAGCACCGGGGTGCAGTCGGCGGTCAGGACCGCCAGCGCCAGCGGCCGGTCGGTGACCACCGCGTCCACCGCGGGAGCCTCCCCCGCCGGCTGGCGCTCCGTCACCACCGCCACGTCCGCGCCGTGCACCTGGTTCATCCAGACCACGTCGGCCGGGTCCAGGCCCAGCGAACGGGCCGCGATCCCCCGGTTCTCCCGGACGGCCGCCGGGTCGTCCCCCACCGCGCCGCCGAGGTTCAGCTCCCCGTACGGCGAAGTGCTCACCCCGCCCCACCGTGAGGTGAAGGCGAAGTGAGCACCATCGCGTGCGACGCGATCGATCACTTAAGGAAATCCGGGACGTCGAGCTCCTCGGCCGGGCTCTCCACGTACGGCTGACGGGCCGGCTGCACCTGCGGCGGAACCGGGGCGGCGGTGGTGACCGGGGCCTCCGCCGAACGGGACGGACCCTCGCCGTCCGGGCGGGACGTCACCGAGCCGATGCCCCCGTACGCGGGCCGGCCGGAGGGGCGCTCGGGGGCGCCGCCCGACGAGGAGGCCGGCGGGTTGGCCGGGGCCGCGCTCGCCTTGACCACCGGGTCGCGGACGATGGCCGGCGGCTGGCCGCCGTCGAAGCCGGCCGCGATGACGGTGACCCGCACCTCGTCGCCGAGCGCGTCGTCGATGACCGCACCGAAGATGATGTTGGCCTCGGGGTGCGCCGCCTCGCTGACCAGCTGGGCGGACTCGTTGATCTCGAACAGGCCGAGGTCGGACCCGCCGGAGATGGAGAGCAGCACGCCGCGGGCCCCGTCGATCGAGGCCTCCAGCAGCGGGGAGGAGATCGCCATCACGGCGGCGGCCTTCGCGCGGTCCTCGCCGCGGGCCGAGCCGATGCCCATGAGCGCCGAACCGGCCTCGGACATGACCGACTTGACGTCGGCGAAGTCGAGGTTGATCAGGCCGGGGGTGGTGATCAGGTCGGTGATGCCCTGGACGCCGGAGAGCAGCACCTGGTCGGCGGAGCGGAACGCGTCCAGCACGCTGACCTGGCGGTCCGAGATGGACAGCAGCCGGTCGTTGGGGATCACGATGAGGGTGTCGACCTCTTCGCGGAGGCTGGCGATGCCGTCCTCGGCCTGGTTGGCGCGGCGACGGCCCTCGAAGGTGAACGGGCGGGTGACCACGCCGATGGTGAGCGCGCCCAGCGAGCGGGCGATGTTGGCGACCACGGGGGCGCCACCGGTGCCGGTGCCACCGCCCTCGCCGGCGGTGACGAAGACCATGTCGGCCCCCTTGAGGACCTCCTCGATCTCCTCGCGGTGGTCCTCGGCGGCCTTCCGGCCGACCTCGGGGTTGGCGCCGGCGCCGAGGCCCCGGGTGAGTTCACGGCCCACATCGAGCTTGACGTCGGCGTCGCTCATGAGGAGGGCCTGCGCATCGGTGTTGATCGCGATGAACTCGACGCCCTTGAGACCGACCTCGATCATCCGGTTGATGGCGTTGACACCACCGCCGCCGATTCCGACGACCTTGATGACTGCGAGGTAGTTCTGCGGTGCTGCCACGTCGAAGGCCTCTCGCCTCGAATTTCCGGGTCGGTCCGACGCCGGTACGGGTCATTCCGACGGATGTCGATGGGTAGGGAGCCTGGTTTCTGACGCAATGTCCGAAATGCCGACCGCCGACCCCAACCCTAAACTTGACCTTTAGGGTTAGTGCTGTGCCTCTGTCACATCACCAGGGAACACAGGCTGGTGACACAGGACACTAGGTGGCTCCGGCCACGTGTTTCAACGAACACGCCGAGCTTCCCTTTTTCTTTTGAGCCTATGTGATCATCAACCGCCGGATGAAACCGGGGTGACCACCAAGGGTCGGGCCGACACGAAACCGCGTCAAGCCCACCCGTCACCCGCCGCCACTCTGTCAGCGACGCGCTCCGCGCGCACCCTTGTGCAGAAAACCTACCGGATCATCCGGACACCGCCGGCGCCTCCGGCGCACTCACGTCGAAGTTCGTACCCTTCTGACCCAGCAGCGCCACCAGGACCCGGGCTTTCCGATCGGTCTGCTCGGGACTTCCCCAGCGAACCGTCGCACCCCCGCTGAGCTGCAACTGGATATCGTCGTACGAATGCACCAGAACGGCCCCGGCCCGCTGCCGGACCTCGGCCGGCAGGCCGGCGGCCACCGCCACCGCGCCCTGCACCAGCTGGGCCCTCCCGATCACCGACTCCACGTCCCTGGCGGGCTGGCTGAGCCGGAGCTCCACCACCGGGACGCCCTCCGGCGCGGCCGGCTCGGTGGCGAAGCTCACGCCACCCGCGTCGACCTGGGTGAACCGGCCGTCCTCGCCCTTCACCGCGGCGACCGCCGACCGCTGGGTGATCTTCACCCGCAGGGTGTGCGGCCAGCCCCGCCAGACCTCGGCCCCGGCCACCCGCGGGATCGCCTCGACCCGCCGCCGGACGTCCGCCAGGTCCACCCGGGCCAGCGGGCCGGAGCCGACCCCGCCGATCGCCGAGCGGACCTGGTCGGCCGTCAGCCGGTCGTCCTGGACGCCCTGCACCGAGATGCTGCGGACGTCCAGGACCGAGGAGAGGAAGACCAACCACGCCAGCACGCCCAGCACCGCGGCCGCGAGCGAACCCAGCACCACCACACCGCGCCGCGAGAGCCGGAGCCGGGGGGTGTACTCCTCGTCCCCGAGATCCTCGTCGTGCGGGTATCCCCGGCCGCCGGCCGGGGGCGGCTCGGCGAGCCGGGCGTCAGCCACGACGGCGGCCGCCCCGGGCTGCCTCGATGGCCTCGTAGACCATGCCGACCAACAGGTCGTCCGCGTCCCGGCGGCCGAACTCGGCGGCGGCCCGGCTCATGTCCCACAGCTTCTGCGGGTCGGTCAGCACCGGCAGCACGTTCTGCAGCACCCAGTCCGGGTTCAGCTCCGCGTCGTCGACCAGCAGCCCGCCGCCGGCCTTCACCATCGGCTGGGCGTTCAGCCGCTGCTCGCCGTTGCCGATCGGCAGCGGGACGAAGGCCGCGGGCAGGCCGACGGCCGCCAGCTCGGCCACCGTCATCGCGCCGGCCCGGCAGAGCATCAGGTCGGCGGCCGCGTACGCGAGGTCCATCCGGTCCAGGTACGGCAGCGCGCGGTACGGCGGCATCCCGGGGATGTCGTCCACCTGCGGCAGCTCGTTCTTCGGGCCGACGGCGTGCAGGATCTGCACGCCGTACTGCTGCAGGCGCGGGGCGATCGCGGCGATCGTCTCGTTGAGCCGGCGTGCGCCCTGCGAGCCGCCGGAGACCAGCAGCGTGGGCAGCCGCTGGTCGAGGCCGAAGTAGTGCCGGGCCTCCGGACGGGACGCGTTGCGGTCCAGCGTGGCGATGGTCCGGCGCAGCGGGATGCCGATGTACCGGGAGTCGCGCAGCTTGCTGTCCGGCGTGGAGACCGCGACGAAGTCGCTGTACCGCGCACCGATCTTGTTGGCCAGGCCCGGCCGGGCGTTGGCCTCGTGCACCACGATCGGCACACCGGCCCGCTTGGCGGCCAGGTACGCGGGCATGGCGACGTAGCCGCCGAAGCCGACCACGGCGTCCGCCTTGACCCGCTCGATGATCTCCTGGGCGGCCCGGACGGTGCCGCGCAGCCGGCCCGGGACGGTGATCAGCTCGGGGGTGGGCTTGCGGGGCAGCGGGACGGCCGGGATCAGCTCCAGCTGGTAGCCGCGCTCGGGTACCAGCCGGGTCTCCAGGCCGCGCTCGGTACCGAGGGCGGTGATCCCGATGGACGGGTCATGCCTGCGGAGGGCGTCCGCGAGGGCCATGGCCGGCTCGATGTGACCGGCGGTCCCCCCGCCGGCGAGTACGACATGCACCGAAATTCACCGCTCCCTGCGTGCCGGCACCGGGGCCGGGCGCGCTGTGGTTCGTCGTCGTGGCAGCACCCGGGCCAGCTGTTTCCTGATCCGGGAGTTCTTGCTCCGGGCGGCCAGGGCCGCCTTCGCTCCCGAGCTGCTGCGTGCCAGGCAGAGCAGCACCCCGATCGCGGACATGGCCGACAGCATGGCGGAACCGCCGTAGGAGAACAGCGGGAGCGGGACGCCCGCGATGGGCAGCAGTCCCAGCGCCGATCCCAGGTTGATCACGGCCTGAGCCATGAGCCAGGTGATGGCGGCTCCCGCGGCGTACCTGACGAAGGGGTCCTTCGTGCCGATGGCCACACGGATACCCGCGTAGCCTAGTGCCGCGAAGAGACCGATCACCGACAGCGTCCCCACCAGTCCCAGTTCCTCGCCCGTCGTGGCGAAGATGAAGTCGGTGTGCGCCTCCGGGAGCTGGCCCCACTTCTCGACCCCGGCGCCGAGGCCGGAACCGAAGAGACCGCCGAGGCCGAACGAGTAGACGCCGTGCAGGGCCTGGAAGCAGGCGCCGGCCGGGTCGAGTTTGGTGACGCCGATGCAGGAGAGCCGCTCGGCGCGGTGCGGCACGGTGACCACCAGCGCGGTGCAGACCACCACGGCCACGCCGAGGGTCGCGACGAACAGCCGCAGCGGCGCGCCGACCATCCAGAGCAGGCCGAAGAGCATGGCCACCAGGATCATCGCGGTGCCCATGTCGCCGCCGAGCATGATCAGCGCGAGCAGCAGCAGGGCGCCGGGGACCAGCGGGACCAGCAGGTGCTTCCACTGGTCGAGCGTGCCGTTCTTCTGCTTCCGGGCCAGCAGGTCGGCGCCCCAGAGCACCAGGGCGAGCTTGGCGAACTCGGACGGCTGGAACTGGAACACGCCGAAATCCAGCCAGTTCCGGTTGCCGTTGACCTCCACGCCGACGCCGGGGATCGCGACCAGGACGAGTGCGCCGATCACCCCGAGCATCACCGGGTAGACGATCACCCGCAGCACGGCCACCGGGACCAGGGCGAAGCCGACCAGCAGCGCGAAGCCGAGCAGCACCCCGACCAGCTGCTTGAAGAAGTAGAACTGGGTCGAGCGGTGCTGGCCCAGCGCGAGGATCTGCGAGGCCGAGAAGACCATCATCAGCCCGAGCGCCACCAGCAGCAGCGCCGTACCGGCGATCAGCAGGTAGGGCGTGAGCGGCCGGTCCAGGGCGTACCGCACGCGGGCCCGGAAGGCCTGCAGGCGGGCCACCGGGCCGGCCGACTTGTAGGCGGTGGTGGTGGCGGAGATCACCCGCCAGCGGCCGGCCGCCCCGTTCTCCGGTGCGCCCGAACCACCCGCCCTGCCCTGACCGCCGCCCACCCGTCCCGCTCTCCCTCTGCGCCTCGCCCGCCTCCGGGCCGCTCCGATCCGGCGCGGCCCCTCGGCTCGCGGTGCGGGGCCCGTCCGTGCTCAGGGTGTGTCCGACACGCCCTACGCGTCCGCCAGCCCCCGGACGGCCGCCGCGAAGAGGTCGCCGCGCTCGCCGTAGTTGGTGAACATGTCCATCGAGGCACAGGCCGGGGCCAGCAGCACCGTGTCACCCGTTCGGGCGAGTGAGGCGGCCGCGCGGACCACCTCGGCCATCGCCACCGCGCCAGTCTGGCCCTCGGCCGCCTCGATCACCGGGACATCCGGCGCGTGTCGTGCCAGCGCCTCCCGGATCAGCGCGCGGTCCTCGCCGATCAGCACGGCGGCGCGCAGCCGCTCGGCCGCGCCCTGGACCAGGTCGTCGAAGGCCGCGCCCTTGGCCAGGCCGCCGGCGATCCAGACGATCGGCCGGTAGGCGGAGAGCGAGGCCGCGGCGGCGTGGGTGTTGGTCGCCTTGGAGTCGTCGATGTACGTCACGCCGTCGACGACGCCGACCTCGGCGATCCGGTGGGCGTCCGGCCGGAAGGCGCGCAGGCCCTCCCGGACGGCCTTCGGGTCCACCCCGTAGGACCGGGCCAGGGCCGCGGCGGCGAGCGCGTTGGCGATGTTGTGCGGGGCCGGCGGGTTGACGTCCTCGACGGAGCCCAGCTCGGCCGCGTTCTTGGCCCGGTCCGACACGAAGGCACGGTCCACCAGCAGGCCGTCGACCACGCCGAAGTTCGACAGGCCGGGCGCACCGAGGCCGAAGCCGACCGCCCGGCAGCCCTCCTCGACGTCGGCCTCGCGGACCAGCGCCTCGGTGGCCGGATCGGCCAGGTTGTAGACGCACGCGACGACGTTGCCCTCGTAGATCCGGCCCTTGTCGGCGGCGTACGCCTCCATCGAGCCGTGCCAGTCGAGGTGGTCGGGGGCCAGGTTGAGCACGGCCGCCGAGTACGGGCGCAGCGAGGGCGCCCAGTGCAGCTGGTAGCTGGAGAGCTCGACGGCGAGCACGTCGTACGGCTCCTCGGCGAGCACGGCGTCCAGCACCGAGACCCCGACGTTGCCGACGGCGGCGGTGCGCCGGCCGGCGGCCGTGAGGATCGAGGCGAGCATCTGGACGGTGGTGGTCTTGCCGTTGGTGCCGGTGACGGCCAGCCAGGGAGCGGGCTCGCCGGTCGTGGCCAGCGGGCGGCGCAGGCGCCAGGCCAGTTCGACGTCGCCCCAGACCTCCACGCCGGCCGCGGCGGCGGCCGCGAACAGCGGGCTGCTCGGCGGCCAGCCGGGCGAGGTGACGACCAGCCGGGTGCCGTCGGGCAGGCTGTCGCCGTCGCCGAGGCGGACGGTCACCCCCTGGGCCTCCAGCTCGGCGGCGCGGGCCTTCAGGCCCTCGCCGCTGCCGCCGTCCACCACGGTGACGCGGGCGCCGAGTCCGTGCAGGACGCGGGCCGCGCTGATGCCCGAGACTCCGAGCCCGGCGACGGCGACCGGCAGCCCGGCCCACTCGGGGTTGGTCATCCGGTCACCCATCCCGCGTAGAAGAGGCCGAGGCCGACGGCCACGCAGAGGCCCTGGATGATCCAGAACCGCACCACGACCAGGACTTCGCTCCAGCCCTTGAGTTCGAAGTGGTGCTGCAGCGGGGCCATCTTGAAGACGCGCTTGCCGGTCATCCGGAACGAGCCGACCTGGATGATCACCGAGAGGGTGATGATCACGAAGAGGCCGCCGAGCAGGATCAGCAGGATCTCGGTGCGCGAGCAGATCGCCAGACCGGCCATCGCACCGCCGAGGGCCAGCGAGCCGGTGTCGCCCATGAAGATCTTGGCGGGCGAGGTGTTCCACCAGAGGAAGCCGAAGCAGGAGCCCATCAGGGCGGCCGCGACCACGGCGAGGTCCAGCGGGTCCCGGACGTCGTAGCAGTTGGAGGTGGCCGAGACGGCGTACGCGCAGCTCTGGCCGTACTCCCAGACGCCGATGAAGGTGTAGGCGCCGAAGGCCATCACCGAGGCACCGGTGGCCAGGCCGTCCAGACCGTCCGTCAGGTTCACGCCGTTCGAGGTCGCGGCGATCAGGAAGTACGCGAAGATGACGAACAGCACCGGGCCGACCGACCACTCGAAGTCGCGGACGAACGAGAGGTGCTGGGAGGCCGGGGTGCGGTCGGCGCCGTCGGGGAACTGCAGCGCCAGGACGGCGAAGATCAGGCCGACGAGGGACTGCCCGGCGAGCTTCGCCTTGGCCCGCAGGCCCAGCGAACGGCGCTTGACGACCTTGATGTAGTCGTCGAGGAAACCCACCAGTCCCAGACCGGTCGTCAGGAACAGCACCAGCAGTCCGGAGGCGGTCGGGGATTCGCCCGTTATCGCCTTGGTGGCGAAGTAGGCGATGAGCGTCGCCAGGATGAAGGCGATGCCGCCCATGGTGGGCGTGCCCTTCTTGCTGTGGTGCGCCTTCGGGCCGTCGTCGCGGATGTACTGGCCGTAGCCCTGCCGGGCGAGCAGCTTGATCAGGGCCGGGGTGCCGAGCAGCGACAGGACCAGGCCGATCATGCCGGAGAAGAGGATCTGCTTCATTACTGGGCCGCACCGTCCGCGAGGATCGCCTCGGCCACCTTTTCGAGCCCCACCGAGCGGGACGCCTTCACCAGCACCACATCCCCCGGCCGCAGCTGACTGCGCAGCAGTTCGACCGCCGCGTCCGCGTCGGACACCAGCACCGACTCCTCACCCCACGAACCTTCGTTCCTCGCGCCCAGTTCCATGCAGGCCGCCTCGCGTCCGCCGACCGCCACCAGTTTGGTGACGTCCAGCCGGACCGCGAGCCGCCCGATGGCGTCGTGCTCGGCCAGGCTCTCCTCGCCGAGCTCCCGCATCTCGCCGAGCACCGCCCAGGTACGGCGACGCTCCGGACCTCGTCCCCCCATCGAGACCAGCGCCCGCAGCGCGGCCCGCATCGAGTCGGGGTTCGCGTTGTAGGCGTCGTTGACGACGGTGACACCATCGGCCCGGTCGACGACCTCCATGCGCCAGCGGGACAGCGCACCCGCCTCACTCAGTGCTTCGGCGGTGTCGTCGACGGTCATCCCGAGCTCCGTCGCCACCGCTGCGGCGGCGAGGGCGTTCGAGACGTGGTGCTCACCGTACAGGCGCAGCTGCACGGGTGCGGAACCGGCGGGGGTCGTCAACGTGAAGGATGGCCGTCCGGTGGAGTCCAGACGAACATCCTGTGCGCGGACCCGGGCGTCCGGGGATTCACCGAAGAACACCACCCTGGCCTTGGTGCGCGCGGCCATTGCGCGCACCAACCGGTCGTCGATGTTGAGGATCGCGACGCCGTCGGCCGGGAGCGCCTCGACCAGCTCGCCCTTGGCCTCGGCGATCGCCTCCTGCGAGCCGAACTCGCCGACGTGCGCGGTGCCGACGTTCAGCACCAGGCCGATCCGGGGCGGGGTGATCGAGGTGAGGTACTCGATGTCGCCCTTGTGCCGGGCTCCCATCTCCAGCACCAGGTGCCGGGTGGCGTCCTCGACCCGCAGGGCGGTCATCGGGTGGCCGATCTCGTTGTTGAGCGAGCCGGGCGGGTAGACGGTGTCGCCGAGGCGCCGGAGCAGCTGGGCGATCAGGTCCTTGGTGCTGGTCTTGCCGGCCGAGCCGGTGAGGGCCACGACGGTGGCGCCGGCG
Source organism: Kitasatospora sp. NPDC127035 (assembly GCF_042726075.1). NCBI lineage: Bacteria > Bacillati > Actinomycetota > Actinomycetes > Kitasatosporales > Streptomycetaceae > Kitasatospora > Kitasatospora sp. NPDC127035. The sequence continues at coordinate 12,993 of NZ_JBHXDN010000053.1, forward strand.
CGGCCGACGACCGCGCGGGCCAGCTTGCCGAGCGCGTCCACCACGCTGTCGACCAGGACGGTGGGGCCGCCGACCGGGCGGGAGGCCAGCACCGCGACGGCGCCCGCCGCGACGGCGGTGGCGGCGTAGTCGTGGCCGTCCGCGTGCTCGCCGACGAAGGCCGCGAAGAGGCCGCCGGGGACGACCTTGCGGGAGTCGACCTCGACCGGGCCGGTCACCAGGGCGTCGGGGTCGGCGTCGGCCAGGGTGCCCCCGACTGCTGCGGCCACCTCGGCGAGGGTCAGTGCGATCACTGCTGCTCTACTCCTCCGGTGCCCCGGGCGGCCGTGGTCCGTGCCACGACGTCCTGTCCGATGGCGTCACGCAGCACCTCCCGGTCGTCGAAGGGGCGGATCTCGTCTCGTACGTACTGGCCGAGCTCGTGGCCCTTGCCGGCCACCAGCACGGTGTCACCGGCCCGGGCGCGGGTGATGGCCAACTGGATCGCCTCGGCCCGGTCGGGGACGACCAGGACGGTGCCGCGCTCGGCCTCGGGCACCGCGGCGGCGCCGGCGAGCATGGTGGCGAGGATCGCCAGCGGGTCCTCGCTGCGCGGGTTGTCGCTGGTCAGCAGGGCGGTGTCGGCGAGCCGGGCGGCGATGCCGCCCATCGGGGCGCGCTTGTGCGGGTCGCGGTCGCCGCCGCAGCCGACGACCACGTGCAGCCGTCCCTTGGTGACCTCGCGCAGGGAGCCGAGGACGGCCTCCAGCGCGTCCGGCTTGTGCGCGTAGTCGACCACCGCGACGTACGGCTGACCGGCGTCGACCCGCTCCAGCCGGCCCGGCACGCCGGGAACGGCCGCGATGCCGGCCACGGCCCGGTCCAGCGGGAGGCCGGCGGTCGCCAGCACGGCGATCGCCGCCAGCGCGTTGGCGACGTTGAACGGGCCGGGCAGCGGGACGGCCGCGTCCGCCTCGGCGCCGTCGGGGCCGAGCACCCGGAACGTCGAGCCGACGGGGCCGAGCTGGACGTCCACCGCGCGCCAGTCCGCCTCGGGCGCGCCGGTGGCGGAGAAGGTGACGACCGGGATCTTCGCCTCGGCGGCCAGCCGGCGGCCGTACGCGTCGTCCAGGTTGGCCACGCCGGCGCGGGACTTGCCGGGCTGGAAGAGCCGGGCCTTCGCCTGGAAGTAGTCCTCCATGTCCGGGTGGAAGTCGAGGTGCTCGGGCGTGAGGTTGTTGAACAGCGCCACGTCGTAGACCACGCCGTCGGTGCGACCGTAGACCAGCGCGTGGCTGGAGACCTCCATGGTCACCGCGTCCGCGCCGCGCTCGCCCATCACGGCGAGGATGGCGTGCAGGTCGGTGGCCTCGGGGGTGGTCCGCTCGCTCTTGATCCGCTCGGTGCCGACCCGCATCTCGACGGTGCCGATGACCCCGGGGCTGCGCCCGGCGCCGTGCAGACCGCCCTCGACCAGGTAGGAGGTGGTGGTCTTGCCGTTGGTGCCGGTCAGCCCGATCATCAGCAGCCGCTCGGAGGGCCGGTCGTAGACGGCGGCGGCCAGCTCGCCCATCCGGGCCCGCGGGCGGTCGACGACCAGCAGCGGCAGGCCGGTGCCGGCGGCCAGCTCGGCGCCGGCCGGGTCGGTGAGCACCGCCACGGCGCCGGCCGCGGCGGCCTGCCCGGCGAAGGACGCGCCGTGGTGGTTGGCGCCCGGGAACGCCACGTACACGTCGCCGGGACGGACCTCGCGGGCGTTGTGGGTGACGCCGGTGATCTCGGGTCCTTCGACGGGGTCGAGACCCAGCAGTCGGGCGACCTCGGCGAGCGGCCGGGCCCCCGTCCGGGCGGGGCGGGGCGGGCTCACGGTGGTTTGATCGGGTTTCGGCACGGCGGAGAGGCTATCCGCCGAAGGGCTTCCAGGGCCAAACCGGCCCTTTTCCGTGCCGGCGGCCGCACCCGCCCGGTCGTTGCTCATGGTCGATCACGGCTTCCACTCGACGGGCAGGTTGGGCGCCTCGCTACCGCTCGGCGGGACCTTGAGGGTCTTGAGGGTGAACTCCATCACCTGCTTGAACACCGGACCGCAGAGCTGGCCGCCGAAGTGGCCGTTGACCGGGTCCTGGATCACGCAGGAGACGGTGACCCGCGGCTGGTCGGCCGGGGCGAAGCCGATGAAGGACGCGGTGTAGCCGCGGTACCCGCCGGTCTTGGGGTCCACCCGGTTGGCGGTGCCGGTCTTCCCGGCCACCCGGTAGCCGGGGATGGCGGCCTTGCCGCCGGTCCCCTGCTCGTCGGAGACGACCGACTCCAGCATCTCGGTGAGGGTCTTGGCGGTCTGTTCGCCGACCACCCGGGACTGCGCGCCCTGTGCGGCCGGGGTGTACCTGCCGTCCGGTGCGGTGGTGCCCTGCACGACGCTGGGCGTCACCCGGACCCCGCCGTTGGCGATGGTCGAGAACACCGAGGTCGCCTGCAGGGCGTTGACCGACAGGCCCTGTCCGAACGGGATGGTGTACTGCTTGGACGCCTTCCAGTCCTCCGGCTTGTCGAGCAGGCCGGCGGTCTCGCCGGGGAAGTCCAGGCCGGTGTGCTCGCCGATGCCGAACTTCCGCAGGTAGTCGTAGAGGACCCGGTTGGCCTCGGGCTGGGTCGCGCCGAGCGTCTGGGCGGCCTCGATGGTGCCGATGTTGGAGGACTTGGCGAGCACGCCGGCCAGGGTGAGGTACCAGGTGTCGTGCAGGACGTCGTCCTTGAACGCCACGTCGCCGCGGACCAGCGGGTACGGCACGGTGACCTTGGTGTCCCAGGTGGCCTTGCCGGTGTCCAGGACCGCCGCCATGGTCATCAGCTTGGCGGTGGAGCCCGGCTCGTAGGCGTCCTGCAGGGCCGCGTTCCCGAGCTGCGAGTTCCTGGCCGTGCTCAGGTCGTTCGGGTTGAAGCCCGGCGAGGAGGCCATCGCCAGCACCTGGCCGTTCTTCACGTCCTGGACGATGACGTAGCCCTTCTCCGCCCCGGCGTTGGCGACCTGGTCGGTGATGGCCCGCTGGGCGGCCCACTGGATGTCGCGGTTGACGGTCAGTCGCAGGTCGGTGCCGGGCACGGCGGGCTCCAGCGAGCCGCCGGCGGTGGGCACCAGGCGACCGCCGGCCTGGGCGTAGCTGCTGTGGCCGTCCTTGCCGGACAGCTCGTGCTGGTACTGCTGCTCCAGACCGCCTGCGCCCTCGCCCTCGGCGTTGACGAAGCCGACCAGGTTGGCGGCCAGGCCGTCGGAGGGGTAGACCCGCTTCTGGGTGTCCCGGTTGAAGATCCCGGCCAGCGGGTTGACGCACTCGTTGTCGAGCCTGGTCCGGCCGCCGTCCTCGACGGACTTGTTCAGCAGCCGCTTCTGGGCCTGGCAGCCCCGCGAGCCGGCCTGCTTCTCCAGGCTCGACTTGAGGTCGCTGATCTGGTTCTTGACGTCCGGGGTCTGCTGGGCGGCCAGCCGCTTGTAGCGGGTCTTGGGGGTGTGCAGGTCGGCGGCGATCCGCTCCTTGGGCAGGCCGAGGATCGGCGCCAGCAGAGCGGCGGCCTGCTCGGGGGCGTCCGGGAGGCCGGTGGCCTCGGGGGTGAACATCGCGGGGTCGGCGGTGATGTCGTACGCGTCGACGGTGGTGGCCAGGGCGACCCCGTCGGAGGACGTTATCGAGCCGCGCTCGGCGGTGATCGGGATGTTCAGGTACCGGTTGGTGTTGGCGTCGGCGGCCAGCGCGTCGGAGTCCAGCAGCTGGAGCTGGACCAGCCGTCCGGCGAAGATCGAGAAGACGACCGAGAGCACGATGGTGATCACCCGCAGCCGACGGCGCGGGTCCGCCAGCCGGATCCCCCGCGGCTGCGGGCGGCGCTGCGGCGGACGCGGGCGCGGCCGGTCCCCCGCCTGGCCGGCGCGGGCCGGCGGGCGGCCCTCGGGGCGGCGCTGCTGCGGGGCGCGGGGCGTGCGGGCGGCGGCCCTCGGGTCCCGCCCGGCGGCCGGCTGGGCCTTGGCACCGGGCTGGCGCGCCTGGGACTGCTTCGCGGGCGACGGCTTCGCGGGCGGTTGCTTGGCGCGGGCCGCCTGACCCGCGGCGGACTGCGGCTTCGCCGGCTGCCCCTTGGCGGGCTGGGCGCGCCCGGCGGCCGGCGGCTTGCCGGTGGACTGCCCGCGCGGGACCGGCCGGGGCGCGGCGCCCTTGACGGGACGGCGTCCGCCGTTGCCGCCGTTTGCGCCGGAGGGCTGACGGGGTGTGCTCATCGGGCTGCGCCCCCGCCCGTGGCCGGCGCCGGCTGCGGCGCGGTCGGGTTGAGCTGGACGGTGACGTCGCCGCCAGGGGCCGGGGCGTTCGGCGCCGCGGTGGTGGGCTGCGCCGCCGCCGGGGATCCGGGCTGGGCACCGGGTTGGGCGCTCGGCGCCGGCTGCTTCCCGGGCCACGGTTCCACGGTGGACCGTTTCACCGGCGGGCTGTCCTGGGCCGGCTTCGGCGTGCCGACCACCGCGCCGCCGTTCGGCAGGTCGAGGAAGGCCATCCCGCCGGCCGGCACCATGCCCAGCTCGGCGGCCCGGCGGGCCAGCGCGTCCGGCGCGGAGTTCTGGTCGATCTGGTGCTGGAGCCCCTGCTGCTCGTCGGTGAGCACGGTGGTCTGCCGCTGCAGCCTGGACAGCTCGAAGGAGCCCTCGTTGAGGGCGGTGTTCAGTGCCAGCAGCCCGAGCAGTCCGGCCCCGAGCAGCACCACCACCAGCACCGCGAACGGCGTCCGCCCCCGTACCTGGCGTCGCCCGGGGCGGACGGTGATCCGCGCCCTGCCGCCCTGCCCGGGGAGCACCCTGCTCCCCGCCCCGCCTCCGGCCACCGGCCCCACCGTCTTTCCTCCGCCCTTCGGACCGTCCCGGTGCCGGTCAGCCCCGGGTGCTTCGGTCCCTGATCCTCTCCGCCACCCGCAGCCGTACGGGTGCGGCGCGCCGGTTCTCCTCGATCTCCTCCTCGGTGGCCTGCTCGGCACCGCGGGTGATCAGCTTGAGCCAGGGCTGGTGCTCCTCCGGGACGAACGGCAGCCCCGGCGGGGCGGTGTTGGTCGCCCCGGCCGCGAAGCACTGCTTGACCAGGCGGTCCTCCAGCGACTGGTAGGACATCACGGCGATCCGCCCGCCGATGGGCAGGACGCCCAGAGCACCGGGAATCGCCCGTTCCAGGACCTCCAGCTCGCCGTTGACCTCGATCCGCAGCGCCTGGAACGTGCGCTTGGCCGGGTTGCCGCCGGTGCGGCGGGTGGCGGCCGGGATGGCGTTGCGCACCAACTCGACCAGACGCGCGCTGTTGGTGAACGGTTCCTTCTCGCGTTCGCGCAGGATCACCGAGGCGATCTTCCCGGCGAACCGCTCCTCGCCGTAGAACTTGAGGATCCGGGCCAGCTCGCCGTGGCTGTAGGTGTTCAGCACCTCGGCCGCGCTGATCCCGCGGGTCTGGTCCATCCGCATGTCCAGCGGCGCGTCCTGCGCGTACGCGAACCCGCGCCCGGCCTCGTCCAGCTGCATGGAGGAGACGCCGAGGTCGAAGAGGATGCCGTCGGCCTTCGGGATGCCCAGGCGCTCCAGCACCTCGGGGATCTCGTCGTAGACGGCGTGCACCAGGGTGGCCCGTTCGCCGAAGGGGGCCAGCCGCTCGCCGGAGAGCTTGAGCGCCGCCGTGTCGCGGTCCACCGCCACCAGCCGGACGTCCGGGAACTGGGTGAGCAGGGCCTCGCTGTGGCCACCGAGGCCGAGGGTGGCGTCCACCACCACCGCACCGGGCCGGGAGATCGCCGGGGCCAGCGCGTCCATGCACCGCTGCAGCATCACCGGGACGTGCTTGGGGGCCGGATCGTTGGTGGTCATTGCGCGGTGGCGCCCTTCCTCGGTGCGGAGCCGCCCGAAGTACGGGAGCTCGGACCATTCTGTCCCACCACGCCGCGAAGCAGACGCAGGGGCCGGGCCGCGGCCCGTGGGCCCCGCCCGCTCCTTGGGGAAGGTCGTGACCGCCCGGCACCGGGGAAGGTGCGCCAGGTGGCACGGAGCGGGTGGAGGCCACGGGCCGCGTCGGCCGCCGCACCGGCCGGAAACGCCCGGTTGACGGGCCCCGGCGGGTGTGCTCCACTGCGCCGCAACTCTACCGCGCACGCCCCGTCAGTCAATGGCCCGCTCCGGCGCACCACCCGGGCGGCGGTACGGATCACCGCAGGTCGCGACGGTGCTCGTGGCACATGCCGGACGCCGCAGCCGCGCCGGCCGCGGTGCCGCGCGCCCCGGTACCGGGCACCGCCCCGGACAGCGGACGGGACGGGGCGGGACCGGACCGGGACCGGACCGGGACCGGACCGGGACCGGACCGGGACCGGGTCGGGACCGGGTCGGACAAATACGTCCGTATCGCCCGGAAGCGGCGGCGCCTTGTGGATATGCGCTCGGTCACACGGGCCCGCTCTGTCGCCATCAGCCCCACCAAGACCCGGCGAATCGCACTAACGTCTTCACCATGACAGTGACCCCCGACCGGCCCACGCCGACCGCCGCTGCCGACGCCCCGACACCCACCATCATCGACCGCTTCGTCGCGGCCAACCGCGAGTACGCGGTGACCTTCCGCGACGGCGGGATGGACGCCCGCCCGGTGCAGAAGATCGCCGTGGTCGCCTGCATGGACGCCCGCCTCGACCTGTTCGCCGCGCTCGGCCTCGAACTCGGCGACGCCCACGTCATCCGCAACGCGGGCGGCGTGGTCACCGACGACACCATCCGTTCCCTCACCATCAGCCAGCGCGCCCTGGGCACCCGCTCGGTCGCGCTGATCCACCACACCGGCTGCGGCCTGCTCGGCCTCACCGAGGACTTCCGCCGCGAGCTGGAGCAGGAGGTCGGACAGCGCCCGCAGTGGGCGGTCGAGTCCTTCGTCGACCTGGACAGTGACGTCCGGCAGTCCATGCAGCGCGTCCGCACCTCTCCGTTCCTGCTGCACACCGACAACGTGCGCGGCTTCGTCTTCGACGTCCACACCGGGCTGCTGCGCGAGATCCACTGACCCCGTCCATCCGGTCGGCCCGGCCAGCGTCGCCCGGGCCAGCCGGACGCTCCCCGGAAGCCCCCCGGCCCGCCTCCCCGGACCGGCCGCCCGAGGGTGCCCGGTCCGGAGGGTGACTTCTGACCACCGCCCGGGGGAGAATGCGCCTGCCGGTCCGGCCTCGAACCACCTGGGGCGGCCGGTCGCAGGCCGTACTCCGGCACCGGCTCCCGGAACACGGAACCGCTCCCGGAGGGGCCGCGTCCAGCATGGGGTGGGGGCCGGCCTCAACGGAGGCGGGCACGTGGTGTGCCAGGGAGCGAACGGGTGACGAGCTACAACGATCAGGCCGGTCTCGACGGTCGTGCAGGGGGCGACCGGGAGACGCCGGGGTACCACCCCGTCGGTCTGCCGGAACTCGCCGCCGTCGTGGACCGGATCCGCGGCAACATCGAGAGCGTGATCGAGGGCAAGCCGGAGGCCATCCGGATCGCCCTGACCGTCCTGCTCGCCGAGGGCCACCTGCTGCTGGAGGACGTGCCCGGCGTCGGCAAGACCATGCTGGCCAAGGCGCTGGCCCGGTCCGTCGACTGCACCGTGCGGCGCATCCAGTTCACCCCGGACCTGCTGCCCTCGGACGTCACCGGCACCAACATCTTCGACCAGCACCAGCGCGACTTCGAGTTCCGGCCGGGCGCGATCTTCGCCCAGATCGTCGTCGGCGACGAGATCAACCGGGCCTCGCCGAAGACCCAGTCCGCGCTGCTGGAGTCGATGGAGGAGCGTCAGGTCACCATCGACGGCACCAGCTACGAGCTGCCCTCGCCGTTCATGGTCGTGGCCACCCAGAACCCGGTCGAGATGGAGGGCACCTACCCCCTCCCCGAGGCCCAGCGGGACCGCTTCATGGCCCGGATCTCGATGGGCTACCCGAGCCCCGAGGCCGAGTTCGCCATGCTCGACGTGCACGCCGGCGCGAGCCCGCTGGACGACCTCCAGCCGGTCGCGCACGCCTCCGACATCCTCAAGCTGATCGACCTGGTCCGCACCGTGCACATCGCCGACCCGGTCCGCCGCTACGCCGTCGACCTGGTCTCCGCCACCCGCACCAGCCACGAGCTGCGCCTCGGCGCCTCGCCCCGCGCCACCCTGCACCTGGTCCGGGCCGCCCGCGCCGCCGCCGCCCTGGACGGCCGCGACTACGTCACCCCGGACGACCTCCAGCGCCTCGCCGTCCCGGTGCTCGCCCACCGCCTGATGCCGACCGCCGAGACCCAGCTCAGCCGCCGCACCTCCGAGCAGATCGTGGCCGAGCTGGTCGCCCGCCTGCCGCTCCCGCGCCCGCAGGGCGCCCCCGCCACGCGGAGGAGCTGAGGTGGGCCCGTCCGACGAACCGTCGGGCCTGCGCGCCGGCCTGCGCGGCCTCACCACCCGGGGCCGTTCCTTCCTCGCCGCCGGGGTGACCGCGGTGGTCTGCGCGTACCTGCTCGACCAGGACGCCCTGCTGCGCGTCGGCGTCCTGCTCGCCGCGCTGCCGCTGGCCGCCGCCCTGCTGCTGTCCAACACCCGCTACCGGGTGGCCAGTGGCCGGCGGCTCAGCCCGCGCCGGGCGGTGGCCGGCCAGGAGGCCCGGGTCCACCTGCGGGTGGACAACGTCTCCCGGGTCCCCACCGGCCTGCTGCTGCTGGAGGACAAGGTCCCGTACGTGCTCGGGCCGCGCCCGCGGTTCGTGCTGGACCGGGTCGAGCCCCGCGGCAACCGCGAGGTCTCCTACCGGGTCCGCTCCGACCTCCGGGGCCGCTACCCGCTCGGCCCGCTCCAGCTGCGGCTCTCCGACCCGTTCGGGATGTGCGAGCTGAACCGCTCGTTCTCCGCGTCCGACGTGCTCACCGTCGTCCCGCAGATCCTGCCGCTGCCGTACGTCCGGCTCAGCGGCGAGTGGGCCGGCCAGGGCGACAGCCACGCCCGGGCCCTGGCCCTGGCCGGTGACGACGACGTCATCCTGCGCGAGTACCGCCCCGGCGACGACCTCCGCCGGGTGCACTGGAAGTCCACCGCCCGCTACGGCGAGCTGATGGTCCGCCGCGAGGAGCAGCCCCGCAAGGCCCGGGCCACCGTCCTGCTGGACACCCGCGAGGTGGGCCACCGGGGCAGCGGCCCCGCCTCCTCCTTCGAATGGGCGGTCTCCTGCGCCGCCTCAGTCACCGCCCACCTGCTGGAACGCGGTTACCAGACCCGGCTGCTGACCGACACCGGCCTCGCCGTCCCCGGGAGCGGCGCCGGCGGCGGCAACACGGCGGCCGACACCTCCGGCCTGATCCTGGACGCCCTCGCCGTGGCCGACCTCTCCGAGGGCGCCGGGCTCTCCCGCGCCGAGGAACCGCTGCGGGCCGGCGGGGAGGGCCTGCTGGTCGCCGTCCTCGGCGACCTGGACGAGGAGCAGGTCGCCCGGCTGGCCCGGCTGCGCAACCGCACCGGTGGCGCCGTGGCCTTCCTCCTCGACACCGCCACCTGGGCCGGCCTCCGCATGCTCGCCCCCGACACCGGCGGCGACGAGTTCCACGACCGGGTGCTCCGCCTGCGCGAGGCCGGATGGACCGTCCTGCCCGTCCGTGCCGGCGACTCGGTCACCGAACTGTGGCGGGCCGCCGACCGGGCCGAGGCGCCCTCCCCCTACCGAAACGAGGCCGGCGCGTGACCACCCGGGCCAAACTGACCGCGTACTCGGCGCTGGCCACCGCCCTGGCCGCGCTCTGCCTGACCCCGCTGCTGACCACCAAGGGCTGGATCACCCACGCGTACCTGGTGGTGGCCGTGATCGCGGTCGTCGGCGCGGGCCTGCGGCGCACGCCGTTCTACCGCTGGGCCGTCCCGCTCGGCCAGCTGGTCGCGCTCCTCCTCCTGCTGCTGCTCGCCTTCGCGGCCTCCGGCGCCTCCTGGGGCGGGATCGTCCCCGGTCCCGAGTCGCTGCGCACCCTCGCCCGGGCGTTCGAGCAGGGGCTGAACGACATCCGGGAGTACGCCATCCCCGCCCCGCCCAGCGCGGGCCTGCGGCTGATCATGATCACCTCGATCGGCCTGATCGCCGTCGCGGTGGACACCGTCGCGGTGACGTACCGGCGCTCGGCGCTGGCCGGGCTGCCGCTGCTGGCGCTCTACTCGGTCGGCAACGGCCTGGCCGGCGACCGGGGCAACTGGCTCTGGTTCGCGGCCGCCGCGGCCGGCTACCTGGTCCTGCTCTTCGCCGAGGGCCAGGACCGGGTCTCCCGCTGGGGCCGGGTCTTCCGCGGCACCCCGCACGGCACCGAGGGCAGCTCCGGCGGACTCAGCCAGAGCGGCCGGCAGGTCGGCGTGGTGGCACTCGCGCTCGCCCTGCTGCTGCCGGCCTTCCTGCCGCGCTGGAGCTCCGGCCTGGTGAACAGCGGCGGCACCGCGAGCTCCGGCAAGCACGGCGGCGCCGGCGGCTTCAACAGCCTCGATCCCCTGGTCGCCCTGAACGACGCGCTCCCCGAGCCCCGCAACGTCGAGCTGCTCACCTACAAGATGGACAGCCCGCTGGCCGACAGCACCTACCTGCGCACCGGCTCGCTGGACGCCTTCGACGGCACCAGGTGGAAGCTCAGCTCCACCGACACGACCGAGTTCAAGGGCACCCTGCCGGCCCCCGACGGCCTGACCGTGCCCGACTTCCCGGAGCTGAAGACCACGGTCAGGATCAGCGACCGGCTGGAGAACGCCTGGCTCCCGATGCCCTACCCGGCCCGGACCGTCTCACTGCGCAACACCGCCGACTGGCAGCTCGACTCGCTCACCTCGGCCCTCCAGCCGACCCGGGACAAGGCGATCAAGGGCCTGGGCTACACGGTCACCTCGCTGTACGTCGGCCCCACCGCCGCCGAACTGCGCAACGCCCCCCAGGCGCCCGACCGGATCCGGGCCCAGTACCTCGACCTGCCGAGGGACCTGCCGCCGATCGTCCGCCAGAAGGCCGTCTCCGTCACCCAGCAGGCGAGGACCCCCTACGACAAGGCGGTCGCGCTGCAGGAGTGGTTCACCCGCTCCGGCTTCACCTACGACGTCAAGACCCGGTCCGACAGCGGCAGCGACGCGATGGCCGACTTCCTGACCCGGCGCCGGGGCTACTGCGTCCACTTCGCCTCCACCATGGCCGCGATGGCGCGCGTCCTGGACATCCCCGCCCGGGTCGCGCTCGGCTTCACGCCCGGCGACACCAAGGGCGGCGAGGTCTACTCGGTGACCGACTCGATGTACCACGCCTGGCCCGAGCTGTACTTCGAGGGCTACGGCTGGATGCGCTTCGAGCCCACCCCGACCCGCGGCGTGCAACCCGAGTACAGCGACCAGGTCGCCGCGCCGACCACCGCACCGACCACGCAGCCGACCGCGCAGCCGCAGCCCAGCGCCTCGGCGCAGCTGCCGTCCGCGAACCCCGACTGCGACCCGAAGCTGCGCAGCATGGGCGAGTGCGGGGAGCGGGACAAGTCCGCCGGCGGTGCCCTGGCCGACTCCTGGCTGTTCTCCGGGAAGACCCTGGCCACCCTGGCCTCCGCCCTGGTGCTGCTCGCGCTGCTGCTCACCCCGATGGTCTGGCGGGCGCTGCTGCGCCGGCGCCGGCTCGGAGCCGGCGGGCGGCGGCGCCCCGGAGGGGAGGGGTCGGTCGAACTCACCGACGAGCAGGTGATGGCCGCCTGGGACGAGCTGATCGACTCCGCCTGGGACCTCGGCATCCCGCCCGACGAGTCGCGGACCCCGCGCTCCGCCGCGCGCCGGATCGCCGAGACCGCCGAGCTCGACGAGGCCTCGGCGGCGGCGGCCGGGCGGGTGGCGCTGGCCACCGAGCGGGTCCTCTACGCCCGGACCACGCAGGTCACCACGCCGCTGGCGGCGGACGTCCGGACCGCCCGCGACGGCCTGCGGGCCGGCGCGGGCCGGCGCGGCCGGACCAGGGCGCTGCTCCTGCCCGCGTCCTCGGCCCAGCTCTGGTGGCGCCTCTCGGACGCGGTGCTGGCGGCCCGGCTGGCGGTGCGCCGCAGGGCCGCGCGGCTGACCGCCGCCGTCACCGGGCCGGTCCGCCGGGCCCTGCGGCGGCGGAAGGGCGACGGTCCGGAGTCCTGACACACCGGCTCCCGTCCCCGTCCGGCTCCCCCGCGGGTGCCGGACGGGAGCCCGGGGACAACGGAGAGGGCGGGCAGTCGGTCGACTGCCCGCCCTCGTCACGTTCGTCCGGCGTCCCGTGCGTCCGTCCGGATCCTCACCCGGCCCCGGACGACCGGCTCAGAACCCGCCGGTCTGCTCGTCGCGCCGGCGCTGCCAGCGCTGCTCCACCCGGTCCATCATCCCTGCCTTGCGGCGCGGGGCCGCGGCCGGCCCGGCGCCCTGGGTCTGTCCGGCGGGCCCACGGCGCCAGCCGGTCACGGCGAAGACGGCGCACCCCAGCATCACCAGGAACCCGACCACGCTGACCCAGATCTGGTTGGGTACGACCATGCCGCCCATCAGCAGGCCGATGCCCACCACGAAGCCACCGACGGCCAGGTACACCCGGCGACGGGTGTAGGTGCGCAGACCGGTTCCCTCAAGCGCCGACGCGAATTTGGGATCTTCGGCATACAGCGCTCGCTCCATCTGGTCGAGCAGTCGCTGCTCGTGCTCCGAGAGCGGCACGGAGTCCTCCTACTCGTCGGTCGCGGGTGCGACCGGTCCGCCGCCCCGGTCGGGGAGGCACGTCCAATCAGCCTTCAGAACACGCGGTCGGACGCCTGTGCGGGGGCCCGGGTCCGTGTCGTCCATATGCCCCGCGCTTCCGGCTGTCATGCTTTCCGGCTTTACCCAGATCATACGGTCCACCGGCCGGTTCCGGAGTGGTCGACCACGCGTGGGCCCGGCCACTTCGGCGGCTCCCAGCTGCACAGTGCTCAACGCGGAGGCCGCCGGACAAGTGCCCGATCCGATGGAATGGGCCCGGACCTGGGGGGATCGTGAGGAGACGGTGAGGAGACGGCCGGGAGACGCGGCGGCGGTGCGCGGGCGAACGGCGGCGGACGGGCCGGTCAGGCCAGGGTGGCCAGCAGGTGGAGCTGGGTCGCCACGGCGTGGAACGCGGGCTGCCCGGCGGCCGCCTCCTCCAGCTTGAGCAGCGCCTCCATGGCACCCGGCTCGGTGTCCACCAGGACGCCGGGCACCAGGTCGGCGAAGACCCGGACCCCGTGCACGGACTCGACCCGCAGGCCCGCCCCGACCGCCAGCCGGTCCAGCTCCTCGCCGGTGAAGCGGCGCGGCATCGGGTCGCTGTCGCCCCAGCGGCCGTCGTCGGCGGCCAGCACCGCGCGGGCCTCGGCGAAGTGGCCGCCGAGGGCCCGGGCGAGCACCGCACCGTTCCGGTTCGCGGCCAGCAGGCTCACGAAGCCGCCCCGGCGCAGGGTGCCGGCCAGACTGCCGAGGGCGTCCGCCGGGTCGTCCACGACCTCCAGCACGCCGTGGCAGAGCACCGCGTCGACGCTGCCGGGCGCGACCAGCTCGGGCAGCGTCTGGGTGTCGCCCTGCACGGCGCGGACCAGGTCGGTCACGCCGGCCTCGGCGGCCCGCCGCTCCAGCGCGAACAGCGCGTCCGGGCTCGGGTCGACCACGGTGACCCGGTGGCCGAGCCGGGCCACCGGCACCGCGAAGTTGCCGGTGCCGCCACCGGTGTCCACCACGTCCAGCACCGGCTGGTCCAGCTCGGCCGCCCGCTTCTCCAGGGCGGCCCGCACCACCTCCCACACCACGGCGGTACGCAGGGCACTGCGGGGACGCGTCGGGTACAAGGCGGGGCTCCTTGGCACGTGCAGATTCGATCAGGTTGCCTCCACCTTAGACCGAGCGGACGACGCGCCCGCGACGCCGGTCACCCGGCGTCACCCGGGTCGTCGGCACCGTCCAGCGGCAGGCGCGGGGCGGGCGGGGTCGGGTGCAGGCCGAGCAGCCGCTCGACCAGACGGAGGAAGAAGGCGGAGTTGCGGATCAGGTCGTCGGCGTCGCGGGCCGAGGCGGAGCCCCGGATGCCGGCCTCGGCGGCGGCCCGGCGGCGCGCACCGGCCGCGAAGTACACCGCCCACTCCGCGAGTTCGGGCGCGACCTCGGGCAGCACCTCCCAGGCGCTGCGGATCGCCCGGCGGCGCCGGGGGTTCTTCTCGGGCCGCCCCCGGACGGCCAGCACCGCCGCGACGGTGCGCAGCGCCGCGAGGTGCGCGGCGGCGTACCGCTCCAGCGGGTCCTCCAGGGAACGGGAACGGGTCAGGGTCCGGTGGGCGTCGGCGAGCAGGTCGAGGGCGGCGGGCGGAGCGGAGACCCGGCGCAGCACCGGGTGCACGTCGGCGCCGGTGGCCGGCCCGTGGGCGGCGGGCCGATCGGCGGCCGGTCGGTCGGCGGCGGAGTGGAGGCGGGCGGTGACGGGCTCAGGGTGGCTGATGGTCATGGTCTCCCCCGTTCCGAGGCAGCGCACGGACCGGGTGATCCGCGCTCCTCCATCGTGACCGGCACCACTGACAATCCGGCCGGAGCACCGTCGCCGACGCGGGTACCGAAGCGCCGTCCCCCACGGACGGCGCTTCGGAGCACCCCGGTCCCCCCGTTCGCCGCGGCCCCCGGCCGCGGCCTTCCGGCCCCGGTTCCCCCGCCGGTGCGCCGGTCCCCCCTGGCCCGCTCCGCCGCCCCGTGCCGGCGGTGCGCGGCCTGCGACCGGCTCCGGTGCGGAGCTCGACGGCGCTTCCGCCGGTCCCCCGTGACCGGCGGACGACGCCCGTCCGCAGCTCCGGGGCGGGGCGCCCGACGCGCCGCCGTCCCGGTGCCACCACTCTCCCGTCTTCGCAGGTCGCGGGCCATCCGCGCAGCTACTCAACCCGGTACCTGAGTATCCGTACTCAGACGCACTCGGACCGCACTCGGACCTCCCGCGGCGGGAACCGCACACCCCGCCCGCGGCGTCCCGGTACGGTACGGCGAGCCGGGCCGATCCCGGCGGGCACTCCGAGGAGGAACGGATGACGATCGTTCCGCTGATCTTCACCAGCGGACTGGCGAGCGGGATCAACGCGTACGCGGTGGTGCTGCTGCTCGGTCTGCTCGGCCGGTTCGCGGGGGCCGACTCGGTGCCGCCCGCGCTGGAGCGCACCGACGTGCTGATCGCCGCGGGCGTGCTGTTCCTGCTGGAGGCGGTGGCCGACAAGATCCCGTACGTGGACAGCCTCTGGGACGTCGCCCACACCGCGATCCGGCCGGTCGCGGGTGCCACCGTGGGCGCGCTGATCGCCTCCGCCGACCCGGGCTCGCTGAGCGAGGTCGCGGCGGGCGCGATGGGCGGCACGGCCGCGCTGGTCAGCCACCTGGTGAAGGCCTCGCTGCGGATGGCGGTCAACACCTCGCCGGAGCCGGCCAGCAACATCGTGGTCTCGCTGGCCGAGGACGTGTCGGTGGCCGGACTGGTCACCCTGGCGATCTTCCACCCCTGGCTGGCCGCCTCGATCGCCACCGTCCTGCTGCTGATCGGCCTGCTGCTGGTCTGGTTCGCGGTCAACCGGATCCGGGCCTTCCGGGCCCGGCGGCGGGAACGGAGGGCCGCCCGCGCCGCCGCGGCCGGACGCCCGGTGGTGGAGGAGCCCGTCCAGGGGACCCGGAGCGGGCCCTAGGATCGGACGCATGGCACGGATCGTCATCATCGGCGCAGGTATGAGCGGGCTCGCGGCGGCCTCCCGGCTGGCGACCCTCGGGCACAGGGTGACGGTCTGCGAGGCGCGCGGCACGTACGGTGGGATGGTCGGCCGCTACGAGCGCGACGGCTTCGCCTTCGACACCGGCCCGGGTCTGCTCACCCTCCCCGCCGTCTACCGCGACCTCGCGCTGAAGACCGGCCGGGAGCCGCTGGAGGAACTGGTCGAGCTGGGCCCGGTCGACCCGGAGAGCCGTCACCTGTTCGCCGACGGCACCGCGCTGTCGCTGCCCAACGCGTCCCGGGGCGGCGTGGTCCGGGCCCTCGACGAGGCCTTCGGCCCGGGCGCCGGCGAGCGCTGGGCAACGGTGCTCAACCACGGCCGCACGGTCTGGGAGGCCACCCGCCGCCCGCTGCTGGAGGAGCCCCTCCCCGCCGACCCCCGGCCGCTGCACACCGATCCGTACCCGGTGCCGGGGGCCGACCGGCGCGGCCTGTTCGGCCGGCTGCGCGGCCGCCGGCCGTGGACGCTGGCCGACGTCGCCGCCGAGCAGCTGGGCGGGCACCCGGCCCTGACCGCCCTGCTGCACGAGCACGCGCTGCGCTTCGGGCTCGACCCGCGCAGCGCCCCCGCCGGGGCCACCGTGCTGCCGTACATGGAGCAGTCCTTCGGCGTCTGGTACGTCCGGGGCGGCCTGCGCGCGTTGGCCGACGCCTTCCACCGGCGGTGCGAGCAGCGCAAGGTGGAGTTCCGCTTCGAGACGCCGGTCACCAAGGTGGACACCCGGGACGGCCGGGTCTGCGGTGTGCAGACCAAGGGCGACCGGATCGACGCCGACCTGGTGGTCTCCTCGATCGACACCCGGGTGCTGCACACCCAGTGGATGGGCCCGGCCGACTCCTCGGACGACTGGCCGGCCTCCGCCGGGCGGCTGCACGGCGTGCCCGGACGGGTCAGCGTGCTGCTCGCGCTGCGCGGCGCCCGCCCGGCCGGTACCGCGCACCGCACGGTGGTGCACGCCGGTGACCCGGCCGCCGAGCTGGCCGGCATCTTCTCCCCGGGCGCCCCGCTGTCGGACCGCCCGACCGTCCAGGTCCTGCGGCCGGACGACCCGTCGTTGCATCCGGAGGGCCACGAGAGCGTCGTGCTCACCGCGACCACGCCCTCGCTGGACCTCGACTGGGGGACGCCCGGCACCGCCGACGCCTTCGCCGACCGGATGCTCGACCAGGCCGACGCGGCCGGGCTCGGCCTGCGCGAGCGGGTGCTCTGGCGGGTGGTCCGCACCCCCGAGCACACCGAGCGCGACGCCGGTTCCTTCTTCGGCTCCGTGCCGCCGCCCGCGCTCGCCGGATTCGGCGGCGACCTGCTCCAGGCCCCGAACGAGGACTACCCCGGCCTCTACCTCACCGGCGGCGCCGCCCACCCCGGCGGCGGCCTGGCCCGCGTCGGCATGTCCGCCTGCATCGTGGCCAACCTCATCGGCCCCGCCTGAGCCGGACGGTCGGAGCGGGCCGCCGAGCGGGATCCGGTTCCGGGGTCCCGGAATCAGCCCTGCTGCTGCCAGGTGGTTTGCTGCGGGTAGCCGTACTGGTCGTACTGCGGCTGCTGCGGGATACCGTGCCGGCCCTGGCCCTGATCGTGGCCCTGCCCCTGGTCGGGCTGGGCCTGGTGGTGGTCCACGTGCTGGTGCCCGGGCTGGGGGTGCCACTGCTGCTGGTCGTAGCCGTACGGATCGGGCTGCTGGACGCCCTGCTGCTGGTAGGTGCCGTACGGATCCGGCTGCTGGACACCCTGCTGCTGGTAGGTGCCGTACGGGTCGGGCTGCTGCACGGCCTGCTGCTGGTAGGTGCCGTAGCCCTGGTCGTACGCGAAGGCGGGCTGCTGCGGGGTCTGCCACTGCTGCTGGGCGTTCTGGTCCCACGCCGTCTGCTGCTGGTCGTACCCCGTCCCGTAGACCTCGGCGTACGGGTCGGCCTGAGGGACGGCCTGGGGAACGGCCTGGAGCAGCTCGGTCTGCTGCTGCTCGTAGTAGGCGGGCGCGTAGACGCCGTCCGTCGCCAGCTCCTGCATCGCGAAGGCTGCGGTCTGCTCGACGGCCGGTGCGTCCTCGGCCGCCGGGGCCGGCTCCGGGGCCTCCTCGACGACGCTCACCTCGCCGACCCGCTCCGCCGCGACCACGGCGGCCGCGGCCGCCGCACCGCCGGTCAGCGCGCCGAGCATGGGCACCTTGGCCAGCGGGCCGGGCAGGCCGCCGTCGGCCGTGCGGAGCGACCAGCCGGCCGCGTACCCGCGCTTCACCGAGAGGGTGACGAAGGTCTGGCCGACCGCGAACATCGCCGCGCCCCCGCCGATCACCGGGACGGATCCCATCGCCATCCCGACGGCCACCCCGAGGAAGCCGGCGAGGGCCAGGCCGCGCCAGTGCAGCGGCGCCCGGTTCTGCAGCAGCAGCTCGGCGACCAGCCAGAGCGCCACCACCGCCAACGCGCCGTACAGCAGCAGGTATCCGATCCCCATCCCGCCCGGTACCTCCAGTCGCGTGCCCGCGCGCGCCGCGCGTGTGCGGCGACTGTACCGGTTCAACGGCCCGGGTACCGCATCGCGTTCCCGGCCGCTCGGGCCCGGCTCCCGGCCTGCCCCGGACCGCCCGCGGACGGGCCGCAGAAGGGCGGAAAGCGGGCCGGGCCGGGCCGGGCGTGAGCCGCCGACGAGGCTCCGGCGCGGCTCAGCGCCGGTGCAGGCCGAGGTTCTGGTAGATCTCCAGGGTGGCCGTCGAGTGGTTCAGCGTGATGAAGTGCAGCCCGGGGACGCCCTCCGCCAGCAGCCGCTCGGACATCGCGGTGGCGTGCTCCATGCCGACCTCGCGCAGCGCCGCCGGGTCGTCGATCACCGCCCGCAGCCGGGCCTCCAGGTCGACCGGGAAGGCCGAACCGCTCAGCTCGGGGAACCGCTCCAGCTGCTTGGCGTTGGTGACCGGCATGATCTCCGGGATGATCGGCGCCTCGCAGCCGGCGGCCGTCACCCGGTCGCGCAGCCGCAGGTAGTCGTCGACCTCGAAGAACATCTGGGTGATCGCGTAGTCGGCCCCGGAGCGGATCTTCGCCACGAAGTGCCGGATGTCCTCGTCCCAGTCGGTCGACCGCGGGTGCATGTTCGGCGAGGCCGCCACGCCGACGCAGAAGTCGCCGATGCCCTTGATCAGCTCGACCAGCTCGTAGGCGTAGGTGACGCCCTGCGGGTGGTTGACCCACTCGCCGGTCGGGTCACCGGGCGGGTCGCCGCGCACCGCGAGGACGTTCCGCACGCCCTGGTCGGCGTACTGGCCGATGATGTTGCGCAGCTCGGCGATCGAGTGGTCGACGGCGGTCAGGTGGGCGACCGGGGTCAGCGTGGTCTCGGTGGCGATCCGGCCGACCATGTTGACGGTGCGCTCGCGCGAGGAGCCGCCCGCGCCGTAGGTCATGCAGACGAAGTTGGGGTCGAGCGGTTCGAGCCGCCGGATGGCGTCCCAGAGTTTCTGCTCGCCGGCCTCGGTGCGCGGTGGCATGAACTCGAAGGAGAAGGACCGCTTGCCGGCTGCCAGGAGTTCGCGGACCGTCAGCGCGCGGTCCGGTCTGGTGGAAGCGATACCTAGTGCCATGCTGGCAGGTTAGCCGCCGGGCGAAGGGCGCGGACAACTCGGTCCCAGATTTTGAGACAACAGGTGGACGGCGTTCCGGTTCCCCACCACCGCCGTTCACCCGGGCGGCCGACGCTCGTCCGTACAGTTGTTCCTGCCCGCCCGGATACCCTGGCTGAACCCCAGCGACCTCCGGAGTCCCATCGTGACCTCGTCCCGCCAGCGGCCGGCCAACCCCATTGACGTGGAGGACGTGCGCGAGCGTGTCAACGCCGCCCTCGCCGGCTTCATGGGCGGCCAGTCGGCCCTGCTCGGCAAGATCTCCCCACAGCTGGGGCCGGTCGCCGACGCGCTCCGCGACTTCCTGCTGGACGGCGGCAAGCGGCTGCGCCCGGCGTTCTGCTACTGGGGCTGGCGCGGCGCCGGCGGCCCGGCGGCGAGCAGCGGGATCGACCGGGCGGCGGCGGCCCTGGAGCTGCTCCAGGCCAGCGCGCTGGTCCACGACGACCTGATGGACCGCAGCGACACCCGGCGCGGTCTGCCCTCGGTGCACCGCCGGTTCGAGGCGCTCCACCGCGAGCACGGCTGGCGCGGCGACCGCGAGCAGTACGGCGCCTCGGCGGCGGTGCTGCTCGGCGACCTGCTGCTGATCTGGTGCGACGAGCTGTTCCTGCACTCGGGCCTGGAACCGGCCGCGGTGCTGGCCGCCAAGCCGATGTTCGACCTGATGCGCACCGAGGTGATGGTCGGCCAGTACCTGGACGTGCTGGAGCCGGTCGCCGGGGACTCCACCGACGAGGGCGCGCTGGACCGGGCGCAGACCGTCCTGCACTACAAGTCGGCCAAGTACACGATCGAGCGGCCGCTGCAGGTCGGCGCGCTACTGGCGGGCGCCCCGCCGGAGCTGGTCGAGGCGTACGGGGCGTTCGGACTGCCGCTGGGCGAGGCGTTCCAGCTGCGGGACGACCTGCTCGGCGTCTTCGGCGACCCCGCGGTCACCGGCAAGCCGGCCGGGGACGACCTGCGCGAGGGCAAGCGGACGCTGCTGGTGGCGCACGCCATGCGGGGCCTGTCGGCCGCCGACGCCCGGCACCTGGACGAGCGGCTGGGCGCGCCCGACCTGGCCGCCCCGGAGGTCGCCGAGCTGCGCGGGCTGGTGGCCCGCTCCGGCGCGCCGGACGTGGTCGAGCAGCGGATCGAGGAGCTGATGCGGCAGTCGCTGGCCGCGCTGGCGGCGGCGCCGCTGGCGGACGAGCGGGCCCGCGAGGTGCTGCTGGCGCTGGCCGAGGCCGCCACCGTCCGCAAGTACTGACCGCGGACGGCGGAGGAGGCAGGCGGCCGGTCGGCGGTGGGGGGGGGGGGCGCCCCCCCGACCGGCCGTACCCCGGCGCCCGGAACCCCGGCGGCGGGCCCCGGGGGGGGGCCCCCCCCCGCACGCCGGGTCAGGCCGGGCGGTTGC
>NZ_JBHXDN010000053.1:33813-70938 GCF_042726075.1 Kitasatospora sp. NPDC127035
GGGCCGGCTGGCGGTGCCCGTGCCCCCCACCGCCCGACTTCCCTGCCGGCGGCGGCGGGCGGGGGCAGGGGGCGGGTCGGGGTGCGGGCGGGGGCCCCCCCCCCCCACGGCCGTACCGCGGACGCCCGTACCCCGGACGGCGGTCCCGGGCGTGGGCCCCCGCCCGGCCGCCCGGCTTCGGCTAGACGGCGCGCATCCGGCGGGCGAGCTCGGCGGCCGCGGCCCCCGGGTCGTCCGCGCCGGTGATCGCCCGGACCACCACGACCCGGCGGGCGCCCGCGGCCAGCACCTCGTCCAGGTTGCCCAGGTCGATGCCGCCGATGGCGAACCACGGCCGGTCGGTGGGCCGCCCGGCCGCGTACGAGACCAGGCCGAGGCCCGGCGCGTGGCGGCCCGGCTTGGTGGGGGTCGGCCAGACCGGCCCGGTGCAGAAGTAGTCCACGCCGGGCTCCGCGATCGCCGCGTCCACCTCGGACTCGGCGTGGCAGGACCGCCCGATCAGTACGTCGTCGCCGAGGATCGCGCGGGCGGCCGGCACCGGCAGGTCGTCCTGCCCGAGGTGCAGCACGTCCGGTCCGGCCGCATGGGCGACGTCGGCGCGGTCGTTGACGGCGAGCAGCGCGCCGTGCCGCCGGCAGGCGTCGGCGAAGACCTCCAGCGCCGCGAGTTCCTGCCTGGCCTCCAGGCCCTTGTCCCGCAGCTGGACGATGTCCACCCCGCCGGCCAGCGCCGCGTCGAGGAACTGGGCGAGGTCGCCCTGCTCACGGCGGGCGTCGGTGCACAGGTAGAGCCGGGCGTCGGCGAGACTCCGACGCCGGGTGTCGGCCGCCATCAGATCAGCATCGCCTGGGCGCGGCGCTTGACCTCGGTGCCGCGGTTCTCCTGCAGCGCCTGGATCGGGCTGCCGGGGAGCGACGGGTCCTCGGTGAAGAGCCACTCCAGGATCTCCACGTCGTTGTAGCCGCAGTCGCGCAGCACGGTCAGCGTTCCGGACAGGTGCTTGACCAGCCCGGTGCCGTCGATGAACGCGGCCGGGACCTGCAGCGACCTGTTCGGGCCGCGGCGCACGGCGATCAGTCCGCCGTGCTTGACCATGTCACGCACCTCGGTGACCCGGACCCCCCACTGCTCCGAGATGTCGGGCAGGTACATCCAGTCGGTGACCAGGGCTTCAATCTTGCTTTCGATCTCACTCACGTCACCAGACTGCCACCTCCGCGGCCCGCCGCGCACCAATCGGCCCCGCGGACTACCCGGCGACGGCCGACTTCAGCGGTACCGCGGGGTCCGCCGCACGGGCCCTGTCCAGCA
Organism: Kitasatospora sp. NPDC127035; assembly: GCF_042726075.1. Lineage (NCBI taxonomy): Bacteria > Bacillati > Actinomycetota > Actinomycetes > Kitasatosporales > Streptomycetaceae > Kitasatospora > Kitasatospora sp. NPDC127035. The sequence goes on from NZ_JBHXDN010000053.1 coordinate 35,125, forward strand.
CCGCACCGCGTTCGACCAGCCGTCGGCCCTGGGTCAGATCGCGCGGGCGGTCGACGGCGAGCAGCGCGCGCAGGGCGCCGTCGCGCAGCCAGAGCACCGACCAGTCCGGCCCGTCCGGCGAACCGCGCCAGAGCAGTTCGTCGCCCTCGGCGTGCCGCCCGGCGTACTGCGCCCTGCGGCCGAACTGCTCGGACCAGAAGTACTGCACCGGGTCGTACGGCGGCGCGTCCGTGCCGAGCACCGAGGCCGCCGCCGCCGTGGCGGACTGCAGCGCGTGGTCCCAGTGCTGGACGGCCAGGCGGACGCCGGAGCGCGCCGAGGGGTAGCTGACGCAGTCGCCGGCCGCGAAGACGCGGGGCAGGCCGGTGCGCAGCCGCTCGTCCACCAGGACGGCGCCGGCCGCGTCCAGCTCCACGCCGGAGCCGGCCAGCCAGCCGGTCGCCGGGCGGGCCCCGACGCCGACCACCACCTCGTCGGCCGGCAGGTGCGAGCCGTCGGCGAGCAGCACCGCGCCCGGTTCGACGGCGGCGACCCCCACGCCGCAGCGCAGCTCGACCCCCGCCTCGGCGTACCAGCCGGCCATCACCCGGCCGATCTCGGTGGGCAGGGCGCCGGGGACGGGGGCCGGGCCCGCCTCGACGACGGTCACCTCGCAGCCGGCGGCCCGGGCGGCGGTGGCCACCTCGGCGCCGATCCAGCCCGCGCCGACCAGCGCCAGGCGCAGGCCCGGGCGGAGCAGGGCGCGCAGGGCGAGCGCGTCGTCCACGGTGTGCAGCAGGTGGGCCCGCTCGGCGCCGGGCAGGGCGCGCGGTTCGGCGCCGGTGGCGATCACCAGCGAGCCGTAGGGCAGGTCGCCGGCGTCGGTGTGCAGGACGCCGGGGGTGAGGCCGGTGGCCCGGCGGCCGGTGAGGAGCTCGACGTCCAGCTGCCCGAAGTCGAGGTCGAGGGCGGTGGTGTCGGCCTTGCCGAGCAGCACGTCCTTGGAGAGCGGCGGCCGGTCGTACGGCGCGTGCGGTTCCGCGCCGACCAGCACGATCCGCCCCTGCCAGCCGTCGCGCCGCAGCACGAGGGCGCACTGGGCCCCCGCCAGCCCCGCGCCGACCACGACCACCTGATCCGTCCGGTCCGCCCCGCTCTTGTCCGCCACGCCCGTCACTGTACCCAGCCCGGCCCCGGGCCCTCCGGTCCGGTCCGGGCGGCCCGCCCGGGGCCCGTTCCGCCCCTCGTACGCGCCTTCAACGGCCGCACCCCCCGGAGTTATGGTGGGGGCACCATCACGGGAGCCCGGCGTACCGGGCTGAGAGGCGGGCTGGAACGGCCTGCGACCGTCCGAACCTGATCCGGGTCATACCGGCGAAGGGAGAGCAGCGACTTTGACACGCTTGGCGAAAGGCGCCCAGGCCGACGTGCTGGTGATAGGCGGCGGCGTCATCGGACTCGTGGTCGCCTGGCGGGCGGCCCAGCGCGGGCTCCGCGTGGTCGTGGCCGACCCGGCGCACGGCGGCGGCGCCGCCCAGGTCGCGGCCGGGATGCTCGCCCCGGTCACCGAGCTCCAGTACGGCGAGGAGCCGCTGCTGCGCCTCGGCATGGCGTCCAACGAGCGCTACGCGGCCTTCGCCGCCGAGCTCACCGAGGCGAGCGGCGGCCAGGACACCGGCTACCGGCAGTGCGGCACGATCGCGGTCGCCCTGGACTCCGACGACCGCGCGGAACTGCGCGAACTGCACGACTTCCACCGCAGGCTCGGCCTGGACTCGCAGTGGCTCACCGGCCGCGAGGCCCGCCGGCTGGAGCCGATGCTCGCCCCGGGCGTCCGCGGCGGCCTGCACGTCACCGACGACCACCAGGTGGACGGCCGCCGGCTCGCCGGGGCCCTGGTGCGCGCCTGCGAGCGCGCAGGCGTGCTCCTGCACCGCGCCGAGGCCGTCGGACTGCTGGTCGAGCACGACCGCGCCGTCGGCGCCCGGCTGTCCACCGGCGAGAGCGTCACCGCCGACCAGGTCGTCCTCGCCGCCGGCTCCCGCAGCCACCTGCTGCCGGGGCTGCCGGAGGGAGTGCTACCGGCGATCCGCCCGGTCAAGGGCCAGATCCTGCGGCTGCTGGTCCCCGAGGCGTACCGGCCGTTCCTCTCCCGCAACGTCCGCGCGGTGGTCCGCGGGCAGCACCTCTACCTGGTGCCGCGGGAGAACGGCGAGCTGGTGATCGGCGCCACCAGCGAGGAGCAGGGGTACGACACCACGGTCACCGCCGGCGGCGTGTACGAGCTGCTCCGCGACGCCCACGAGCTGGTCCCCGGCATCACCGAGCTGCCGCTGACCGAGACCGCCGCCGGTCTGCGCCCGGGCTCGCCCGACAACGCGCCGCTGCTCGGCCCGACCGCGCTGCCCGGCCTGGTCGCGGCCACCGGTCACTACCGCAACGGGGTGCTGCTCACCCCGGTCACCGGCGACCTGCTCGCCGAGTACCTGGCCACCGGCGTGACGCCGGACCTCGCCGAGCCGTTCTCCCCCGCCCGCTTCACGAAGGTCCCCGCATGAGCGACATCACCCTGCACGTCAACGGCGAGCCCCGGACGGTCGCCGCCCCGACCACCCTCGCCGAGGTGGTGGCCACGCTCAGCCGGGCCCACTCCGGGGTCGCCGCCGCGCTGAACGAGACCGTGGTGCCACGCACCGACTGGCCGCGCACGGAGCTCTCCGCCGGCGACCGGATCGAGATCCTCACCGCCGTCCAGGGAGGCTGACATGGCCGACGACGCCTTCACCATCGCCGGTACCGCCTTCGGCTCGCGCCTGATCATGGGCACCGGCGGCGCCCCCAGCCTGGAGGTCCTGGAGCAGGCGCTGCGGGTCTCGGGCACCGAGCTGACCACGGTGGCGATGCGCCGGGTCAACGCCGCCACCCAGGGCTCGGTCCTCGACGTCCTGACCCGCAACGGCATCCGCGTGCTGCCCAACACCGCGGGCTGCTTCACCGCCGGCGAGGCCGTGCTGACGGCCCGGCTGGCCCGCGAGGCGCTCGGCACCGACTGGGTGAAGCTGGAGGTGATCGCCGACGAGCGGACCCTCCTGCCGGACCCGATCGAACTGCTGGACGCCGCCGAGATCCTGGTCGACGACGGCTTCACCGTCCTGCCGTACACCAACGACGACCCGGTGCTGGCCCGGAAGCTGGAGGACGTCGGCTGCGCGGCGATCATGCCGCTCGGCTCCCCGATCGGCTCCGGCCTGGGGATCCGCAACCCGCACAACTTCCAGCTGATCGTGGAGAGCGCGGGCGTCCCGGTGATCCTGGACGCCGGCGCCGGCACCGCCTCCGACGTGGCCCTCGCGATGGAGCTGGGCTGCGCGGCCGTGATGCTCGCCTCCGCCGTCACCCGCGCCCAGGACCCGGTGCTGATGGCCGACGCGATGCGGCACGCCGCCGAGGCCGGCCGGCTGGCCTACCGGGCCGGCCGGATCCCGCGCCGCTTCCACGCCGAGGCCTCCTCGGCGATGGCCGGCCGGGCCGAGCTGGACACCCGCGAGCACCCGGCGTTCTGACCCGGCGTTCCGACGCGGCCCCGGCACCGGCGCCGCCGCACGGTGTCACGAACCGGGCACAGACCGGCCCCGGGAGCGGTGCCTCCCGGGGCCGGCCGGGGCCCAAGCCCTAGACTCGCCGGGTGGACATGGCACTGCGCGACCCCCTGATCGGTACCCTGCTCGACGGCCGGTACCTGGTCGAGCGGCGCATCGCGGCCGGCGGCATGTCCACCGTCTACCAGGGCACCGACAGCCGGCTCGACCGGGTCGTGGCGCTCAAGGTGATGCACCCCACGCTCGCCGGCGACACCGCCTTCACGACCCGGTTCATCCGCGAGGCCAAGGCCGTCGCCCGGCTCGCCCACCCGAACGTGGTCAACGTCTTCGACCAGGGCGCGGACGGCGGAAACGTTTTCCTCGCCATGGAGTACGTCCCCGGCGGCACCCTCCGCGACCTGCTGCGCGACCGCGGCGCGCTCTCCATCAGGGCCGCGCTGGACATCCTGGAGCCGGTGCTCGCCGCGCTCGGCGCCGCCCACCGGGCCGGCCTGGTCCACCGCGACGTCAAGCCCGAGAACGTGCTGATCACCGACGACGGCCTGGTCAAGGTCGCCGACTTCGGACTGGTCCGGGTGCTGAACACCGCCGACGGCGCCTCCACCGCCGCGACCGCCGGCACCGTGCTCGGCACCGTCTCCTACCTGGCGCCCGAGCAGATCCGACCGGGCGACGAGACCGACCAGCGGGTGGACGTCTACGCGGCCGGCATCCTGCTCTACGAGATGCTCACCGGACACCGTCCGCACACCGGCGAGAACCCCGTCCAGGTGATGTACCGCCACCTGCACGAGGACGTTCCGGCCCCCTCCGCCGACGTGCCCGGCGTCGGCCCCGGGCTGGACGCGATAGTGGCCGGCGCCTGCGCCCGCGACCGCGCGGCCCGCCCCCACGACGCGGTCGAGCTGCTCGCCGCCCTCCAGCGGGTGCGCCGCACGCTCACCCCGGACCAGCTGGACGCCGAACCGCCCGCCTCCACCCGGCCCAGCCCGCAGTACCCGACCGCCGAGCCCACCTCGGTGATCGCCGCCGGCCGCCCGGTCGAGCGGACCAGCGTGCTGGACGTGCCGCCGGACGTGATGGAGCAGCTGCTCGCCGAGCCGCGCCCGTACGACGAGCCGCCGCCGGTCCGTTCCCGCCGGGCCCCCGGCCGGCTGCGCCGCCTCCCCCGCCGGCCGCTGATCTGGACGGCCGTGCTGACCGCCCTGGTGCTGCTGGTCGGCGGCACCACGTACGCGCTCTCCGGCGCGCTGTACGGCACCGTGCCGGGGGTGCTCGGCAAGGACCGGGCCGAGGCCCAGCGGATCCTGGACGGCGCCGACATGCACGGCCGGTTCACCGAGGTGTACAGCGAGACCGTGCCGTCGGGGCTGGTGATCTCCACCGACCCGGGCGTCGGCGCGCGGGCCCGGAAGAGCGACACCGTGACGGTCACGGTGTCCCGGGGGCCGAAGCGGATCGCGGTGCCCGAGCTGGCGGGCAAGCCGTCCGCGCAGGCGTCCTCGGCGCTGGCCGGTGCGCAACTGGCCGCCGGGACGGTGACCGAGACGCACAGCGACACCGTCCCGGAGGGATCGGTGATCAGCAGTTCACCGGCGGCCGGGCAGCAGGTCGCGGAGAACACGCCGGTCTCGCTGGTGGTCAGCAAGGGCATGGTGGCCGTCCCGGACGTGGCCGGGATGTCGAAGGAGGCGGCCGAGAAGGCGCTCCAGGCCGCCGGGTTCGCCATGCAGAGCAGCGGGGTGAACCTGTTCGGCACCGGCAAGGTCTCCGGCCAGTCGCCGGCCGCCGGGGAGCGCCGTCCTCAGCGCACCGTGGTCACGGTCACGTTCCCGTTCCTCTAGCCGGCCGCGGCCGGCCGGGCCGCCCGCGCGGTCAGCGCAGTGGCCCGTCGCCCGGCTCCTCCTGGTGGGAGTAGCGCTGCTCCTGCCAGGGGTCGGCCAGGTTGTGGTAGCCGCGTTCCTCCCAGAAGCCCCGCCGGTCGGCCCGCATGTACTCGACCGCGCGGACCCATTTGGGCCCCTTCCAGGCGTACCGGCCGGGGACGACCAGCCGGACCGGGAAGCCGTGCTCGGCGGTGAGGGCCTCGCCGTTGCGGTGGGTCGCGAGGATCGTCGCCGGGTCGGCGAAGTCGGCGAGCCGCAGGTTGGCGCTGTAGCCGTACTCGGCCCAGACCATGACGTGGCTGACGTCCTCGGCCGGCGGTGCCAGCTCCAGCAGGACGGAGGCCGACACGCCCGTCCACTCGCTGTCGAGCACGGAGAATTTGGTGACGCAGTGGAGGTCCGCACGGACGGTGGTGCGGGGCAGTGCGGTGAACCCGTCGAAGTCCCAGCTGTGCTTCTCCGCCGAGGCGGTCGCACCGAACACCTGGAGGTCCCACGTCAGTGGCTTGAAGCGGGGCACCGGACCGTAGTGCAGCGCAGGCCAGCCGCGTCGGGCGCGCTGGCCCGGGGGGAGCCTCGGGTCAGACGGCGGCGGCGGTTCTTGTTCGGACTGACCCATGGATCCCATGGTGACAGACGGCGGACGGCGCCCGGCGCGCGCCCCTTTCCAGGCCCGCACGCCCCGCCCGTACGGGCCAACGGACAAGCAAATCGGATATTCCGACACATGTCCTAGTGAGTGTGAACTTACTGGAATTTCCTCCCGCCGCGGTGCCAGGATGCGTGCAGCCGGAGGGTACGGCCGAGGTTTCCCGGACGCACAGAGGAAGGCAGCGCCATGAAGGGCGACGCAGAAGTCATCGAGTTCCTGAACGAGCAGCTCACCGCCGAGCTGACCGCAATCAACCAGTACTTTCTGCACGCCAAGATGCAGGAGAACTTCGGCTGGACGAAGCTCGCGAAGTACACCCGGCACGAGTCGTTCGACGAGATGAAGCACGCCGAGGTGCTCACCGACCGGATCCTCTTCCTGGACGGCCTGCCCAACTACCAGCGGCTCTTCCACGTCCGGATCGGTCAGACGGTCAAGGAGATGTTCGAGGCCGACCGCCAGGTCGAAGTCGAGGCGATCGACCGGCTGAAGCGCGGGATCGTGGTGATGCGGGCCAAGAACGACGTCACCTCGGCCAACATCTTCGAGTCCATCCTGGCGGACGAGGAGCACCACATCGACTACCTCGACACCCAGCTCGAACTGCTGGAGAGGCTCGGGGAGGCGCTGTACCTCGCCCAGCTGATCGAGCAGCCGGAGTCCTGAGTCCCGGCTCAGGCCGCGCGCAGCGGAGCCATCGGGCCCATCGGAGCGACCGCCGGCTCGTCGGGCGCCTCCGGGTCGGCGAGCCCCAGCCTGACGGCGAGCCGGGCGGTGGGGCAGGGCCGTGCACCGTGCTCGCCGAGCAGGGCCTGGATCCGGCGGACGCAGGAGCCGCAGTCGGTGCCCGCCTTGCAGCCCTTGGCGATCTGGCGCGGCGTGTTGGCGCCCGCGTCGATCTCCTTCTTCACCTGGGCCTCGGTGACCGCATGGCACATGCACACGTACATCGCGGTCTCTCCCGGGGGTGAAGCGGAATGGATCTTGACTAAGGATTGCCTTAGCTCACTAAGCCTCACCTTACCCGGCGATCCGGGTGCGAAAAAGCCCCTCCGGACTCGGGAGTCCCGAATCCGGAGGGGCTTTCGTCACATCGTCCGCGCGGTGCGCCGCTCGGCGGCGGCCCGGGCGGCCCGGGGCGGACGCTCAGTTCCCGCCGCGGTACATCTCGGCCACCAGGAACGCCAGGTCCAGCGACTGGCTGCGGTTGAGCCGCGGGTCGCAGGCCGTCTCGTATCGCTGGTGCAGGTCGTCGACCAGCACCTCGTCGCCGCCACCGACGCACTCGGTGACGTCGTCGCCGGTCAGCTCCACGTGGATGCCGCCCGGGTGGGTGCCGAGCGCGCGGTGCACCTCGAAGAAGCCCTTGACCTCGTCGAGCACGTCGTCGAAGCTGCGGGTCTTGTGGCCGCTGGACGCCTCGAAGGTGTTGCCGTGCATCGGGTCGCAGATCCAGACCGGCTGGGCGCCGGAGGCGGTGACCTTCTCCACCAGGGTGGGCAGGTGGTCGCGGACCTTGCCCGCGCCCATCCGGGTGATGAAGGTGAGCCGGCCGGGCTCACGCTCCGGGTCGAGCCGCTCGATCAGGGTGAGCGCCTCGTCGACCGAGGTGGTCGGACCGAGCTTCACGCCGATCGGGTTGCGCACCTTCGAGGCGAACTCGATGTGCGCGTGGTCCAGCTGGCGGGTGCGCTCGCCGATCCAGACCATGTGGCCGGAGACGTCGTACAGATCGCCGGTCCGGGAGTCCACCCGGGTCATCGCGGTCTCGTAGTCGAGGATCAGCGCCTCGTGCGAGGAGAAGAACTCGACGGTCTTGAACTCCTCCGGCGCCACGCCGCAGGCGTTCATGAAGGCCAGCGCGTTGTCGATCTCGCGGGCGAGCTGCTCGTAACGCTGGCCGGCCGGCGAGTTGCGCACGAAGTCCTGGTTCCAGGCGTGCACCTGGCGCAGGTCCGCGTAGCCACCGGTGGTGAAGGCGCGCACCAGGTTGAGCGTCGCCGCGGAGGCGTTGTACATCCGCTTCAGGCGCTCCGGGTCCGGGATCCGGGACTCCGGGGTGAAGTCGAAGCCGTTCACCGAGTCACCGCGGTAGACCGGCAGGGTCACGCCGTCGCGGGTCTCGGTCGACTTGGAGCGCGGCTTGGAGTACTGGCCGGCGATGCGGCCGACCTTCACCACCGGGACGGAGGCCGCGTACGTCAGCACGGCCGCCATCTGGAGCAGCGTCTTCAGCTTGTTGCGGATGTGTTCGGCCGAGACGCCGTCGAAGGCCTCGGCACAGTCGCCGCCCTGAAGGAGGAACGCCTCACCTCGGGCCACGGCACCGAGCCGGGCGCGCAGCTGGTCGCACTCACCGGCGAAGACGAGCGGCGGATACGAGGCGAGCTCGGCAAGGGTCTTGCGCAGAGCCTCTTGGTCCGGCCATTCAGGCTGCTGCGCCGCGGGCAGGGACTGCCAGGAGTGGCCAATCCGGGATGTCTCAGTCGTCACGGTCACACGGGCAAGGCTACGGGGTGCGCCGACCGTTTTGTGACCACTGCCCGAGGGGTGAGACATCCGCCGGACAAATTTCCGGTGATCCTCCTCACCCGGCCACCCGTGCCATCCGCTAGGCTCGATCCCGTGAACGCACCGCGCACCTCCTCCTGGTGGTGGGCCGACCCCCTGGGTGGCCCACGTATCGCGCGTTCCTAGACGAACACGACGGCCGCCCCTCGGGGCGGCCGTCGGCGTTTCAGCGGACGACCCTCCCGGGAGCGGATTCCAGCACCGCAACCGACCCGGAAGGAACGCCGCACCGTGACCAGCGCCGCCGATCTCCTCGCCCGTCTCACCGGCCCCGACGCACCGGCCTTCGCCCTGCTGCACCGCCGCACCCCCCGCACCGCCCCGGACACCGTCGAGGTCCTGCTCGGCACCGTCGGCCGGTACGACCGGCTGGCCGACCTGCCGGTCCGCCACGGCGTCCCCGCCGACGGCCCCGTCCACGACCTGCTCGCGCTGGTCCCCTACCGGCAGATCCGCGAACGCGGCTTCGAGGCGCACGACGACGACGCCCCGCTCCAGGCGCTCTCGGTCACCGAGCAGTACGCCGTGCCGCTGGCCGACCTGGCCGACGCCCTCCCCCGGTCCCCCGTCACCCTCACCGGCGGTGCCTTCGACATCGCCGACGACGAGTACGCCACGATCGTCCGCCGGGTGATCGAGGACGAGATCGGACGCGGCGAGGGCGCCAACTTCGTCATCAGGCGCGACTTCACCGCCACGCTGGAGGACTTCTCCCCCGCTCTGGCGCTCACCCTCTTCGGCCGTCTGCTGGAGCAGGAGCGCGGCGCCTACTGGACCTTCCTGGTCCACACCGGCGAACGCGTCCTGGTCGGCGCCTCGCCCGAGGTGCACGTCCGGCAGAGCGGCGGGACGGTCGTGATGAACCCCATCTCCGGCACCTACCGCTACCCGGCCGCCGGCGCCGACCTCGACTCGCTGCTCACCTTCCTCCACGACGCCAAGGAGCTGGAGGAGCTGACCATGGTGGTCGACGAGGAGCTCAAGATGATGTGCACCGTCGGCGACCTCGGCGGTCAGGTCCTCGGCCCCCGGCTCAAGGAGATGTCCCACCTCGCGCACACCGAGTACGAGCTGCGCGGCCGCACCTCGCTGGACGTCCGCGAGGTGCTCAAGGAGACCATGTTCGCCGCCACCGTCACCGGCAGCCCGGTGCAGAACGCGACCCGGGTGATCCGCCGGTACGAGCGCGGCGGGCGCGGCTACTACTCCGGCGCGCTCGCCCTGATCGGCCGCTCCGCCAGCGGCGGCCAGCTGCTCGACTCACCGATCTGCATCCGCGCCGCCGACATCGACCCGGCCACCGGCCGCCTCGCCGTCCGGGTCGGCGCGACCCTCGTCCGGCACTCCGACCCTGACTCCGAGGTCGCCGAGACCCACGCCAAGGCGGCCGGGGTGCTCACCGCGATCGGCGCCCGCCCCACCCCCTCCCGGCGCCCGGGCCCGACGGGCCCGCGGCTCGGCGACGACCACCGCGTCCAGGCCGCGCTGGACGCCCGGCGCGCCGGGCTGGCCCCGTTCTGGCTGCGGATGCAGCAGCCCGCGCAGGTCACCGAGGAGCTGGAGACCCTGGTGGTCGACGGCGAGGACACCTTCACCGCCATGCTGGCCCACCTGCTGACCTCGCTCGGCCACCGGGTCACCGTGGTCCGGTACGACGAACCCGGCCTGCGCGCGCGGGTCGCCGCCCACCCCGGCCCGCTGGTGCTCGGCCCCGGCCCCGGCGACCCGGCCGCCGACGACGACCCGAAGATGGCCGTGCTGCGCCCGATCGTCACCGACGCGCTCGCCGCCGTCCGGGCCGGCCGGCGGACCGCGCCGCTGCTCGCCGTCTGCCTCAGCCACCAGCTGCTGTCGGCCGCGCTCGGCCTGCCGCTGGCCCGCAAGGACGTGCCCTACCAGGGGGCCCAGGAGACCGTCGACCTCTTCGGGACCAGGCGGACGGTCGGCTTCTACAACACCTTCACCGCCCGCTGCTCGGCCGAGGACGCGGCCCGGCTGGCCGCCGAGGGCGTGGAGGTCTCCCGCGACCCGCTGACCGGGGACGTGCACGCGCTGCGCGGACCGGGCTTCGCCGGGCTCCAGTTCCACCCGGAGTCGGTGCTCACCCGGGAGGGCGTGGGGATCGTCGCCGGGCTGCTGCGCGACGCGTCGGCCGTCACCCGCTGACCCCGCCCCGGGCGGGGGCCCGCCGCAGCGCGCCCCCGCCCGGTCCGCACGCGGCCGCCGCACGCCCCGTCAGGTCCCGTAAGTTCCCGTCCAGTCCCGTCAGGCTCCGGGCGCCGGGTCAGATCTCGTCGTCCAGCCCCTGCTCGATCGCGTACCGGACCAGCTCGACCCGGTTGTGCAACTGGAGCTTGCCCAGGGTGTTCTGGACGTGGTTCTGCACCGTGCGGTGGGAGAGCACCAGCCGGTCGGCGATCTGCCGGTAGGACAGGCCCTTGGCGACCAGTCGCAGCACCTCGGTCTCCCGGGCGGTGAGCTGCGGGACGGCGGGAGCCGTCGGGGCGGCCGGCTCGGCGGCCAGCCGGCGGAACTCCCCCAGCACCAGCCCGGCCAGGCCCGGGGTGAAGACCGCGTCGCCGACGGCGGTGCGGCGCACCGCGTCCAGCAGCTCCTCCCGCCCGGCCGACTTGACGAGGTAGCCGGTCGCGCCGGACTTCACCGCCTCCAGCACGTCCGCGTGCTCGCCGCTCGCGGAGAGCACCAGGACCCGCACCGTCGGATCCTGGGCGACCACCTGACGGCAGGCCTCGGCGCCGGACAGTCCGGGCAGGTTGAGGTCGAGCACCACCACCTGCGGGGAGCAGGCACGGGCCCGGCGGACGGCCTCCTCCCCGTCACCGGCGGTGGCCACCACGTCGAAGCCGGACTCGGCGAGATCGCGGGAGACGGCGTCGCGCCACATCGGGTGGTCGTCCACCACCATGACCCGCACCGGCCGATCGGCCGGCTGCGGGTCGGTCGGTCGGTCGTTCATGGTCGGCACCCTCTCAGGGCAGGTTGCACGGACGGGCGGAAGGTCTTCCGGAAGCCGCAGGAGCCACCCCGGGACCGGGCGCGCGGCGCTCTCACCGGACGCCGTGCGGAACGTCCCGCACACCGCTGCGCGGGACACGGAGCTCGACCTCGACGCCCTCCCCCGGCGACGAGTACAGCTCGGCCGTGCCGCCGAGGTCCAGCAGCCGGCCGCGGATCGACTGGGAGACGCCGAGCCGCCCGGCCCGCTCCGCCTCACCTAGCCGACCGGGTGCGAAGCCCGGGCCGTCGTCGCGGATCGACACCGTGACGGCCTCCGGCTCGTCCTCGACCAGGATCCAGGCGCCGGCCCCGGGCCCCGCGTGCCGGCGAACGTTGTCCACCGCGGCCCCGACGGCGGCGGCCAGCTCGCCGGCGGCGGCGGCGGGCAGCAGCACCGGTGTGCCGGGCGCCGAGAGGGTCACCCGCTCGCCCGCGTAGGGGGTGAGCAGGTCGCGCAGGTCCTGCGGCTGCGCCGGCTCGCGCTGGGCGGGCAGCGGACCGCCGCTCATCAGCGTGCGCAGGGCGCGTTCCTGCTCCCCCGCCAGCCGGCCGAGCTCGGTGAAGTCGGGGCCCCCGCCGGACTGTTCGGCACCCCGGCGCTGGACGAGGGCGAGCACCTGGAGCACCCCGTCGTGGATGTCCCGGGAGAGCCGCTCGCGCTCCCGGGTGGCCGCCTCGACCTGGAGCGCCCGGGTGAGGGTCGCCTCGCTGGCCCGGGCCAGTTCGATGACGTAGCCGATCGCGCAGCCGGCCACCATGAGCAGCACGATGTTGTGGATGTTGTCGCCGGTCGGGCCCCCGTGGCCGAGGATGTTGGCCACCCCGATCACCGAACCGGCCGCCGCCGCCCAGCGCCAGCCGCCGCGGCCGGCGAAGCCGAGCACCGTACCGGCGGCCCAGATGGTCGGCAGGGTGGGCGCACCGTGGCTGATCCGGGACGGCGCGTCGGTCAGCCCGCTCATCACGATGCCGGTGACGGCGAGCGTCAGGTCGGTGCCGAGCACGTACCAGGTGCAGCGCAGCGGGCCGGAGAAGGCGCGGGTGGAGGCCAGCGTCCAGAGGGTCAGCGCCCCGAGGTAGATCCAGCCGGCGACGGGGTGCAGGAACTCCAGGTAGGAGTTGAAGTACCGGATCAGGGCGTAGGCGAGCGCCAGCACCCGGAAGAAGGAGATCGCCCGCCAGAGCGGGTGTTCGACGGACATGCCGCCGGCCGCCACGGCCCCGCCGACCGCCCCGGTTCTGCCGTCGTCCGTCATCCCCGCTGTCCTCCCCCGACGCCCGGCCGGTGCCCTGCTCAGGCCGGCCCGGTCTCCTTCTGCTGCTGGTCCTGCGCCTGTCCGGCGGCCTTGTCGGCCTCCGCCTGCTCGCTCTTCTCCGTCTCGGCCTTCTCCGTCTCGGCCTTCTCGGCCTTGGCGGCGGCCTGTTCGGCCTTCTGGACCGCCTTGCGCTCGGCGTCCGCACGCTTCTTGTCGTCGGCGATCTGCCGCTTGGCGGCGGTCGCGTAGACGTCCACGTACTCCTGGCCGGAGAGTCGCATGATCTCGTACATCACCTCGTCCGTCACCGAACGGAGGATGAACCGGTCGTTCTCCATGCCGTGGTAGCGGGAGAAGTCCAGCGGGCGGCCGATCCTGATGCCCGGGCGGATACCGAAGTTCGGGACCACCTGGCCGGGCGGCTGCACCTTCTCGGTGTCGATCATCGCGACCGGGATGACCGGCGCACCGGTGGCCAGCGCGACGCGGGCCAGACCGCCGACCTTGCCGCGGTACAGCTTGCCGTCGGGCGAGCGGGTGCCCTCCGGGTAGACGCCGAACAGCTCGCCGCGGTCCAGCACCGCGATCGCGGAGCGGATCGCCGCCTCGCCGGCGCCGCGCACGCCCGAGCGGTCCACCGGGAGCTGGCCGACGCCCTTGAAGAACGCCGCGGTCAGCCGGCCCTTGAGGCCCGGGGTGGTGAAGTACTCGGCCTTCGCGATGAAGGTCACCCGACGCTTGATCAGCGCGGGGAAGAAGAAGGAGTCCGAGAAGGAGAGGTGGTTGCTCGCGATGATCGCGGCACCCTCGGTGGGGATGTTCTCCTCACCCTCGATCCACGGCCGGAAGAAGATCCGTAGCAGTGGCGCGACGATCATCTTCATCAGTCGGTAGAACAACCCGGGCCTCCTGTATTGCGGACCGGTCGATCCTAATGCCCTTCGGTGCCCGCCCGTGCCCCGCCCCGCCCCGCCGGGGTGTCCGGCGGGGTGTCAGGCGGGGGTGTACGGCGCGGGCGGGCCCGTGGGACGATGCGGTTTCCGCAGCCTCCCGTACCGGTGCACCGACCAGCGCGCACCGGCGCGGGCCGGCGTCACCTCTCCAGCGTCCCCGCCCGCGAAGGAGCCCGCCATGCCGCTGCTGCCCGGCGCCGAACCGTACCGCCACCCGGGCGGACCGGTGGGCGTCCTGCTCTGTCACGGGTTCACCGGCACGCCCCAGTCGCTCCGCCCCTGGGCGGAGGAGCTGGCCGCGGCCGGGCACACCGTCGCGCTGCCGCTGCTGCCGGGGCACGGCACCCGTTGGGAGGACATGCAGCAGACGCGGTGGGAGGACTGGTACGCCGAGGTCGAGCGCGAGCTGCTGACACTCGCCGCGGAGTGCGAGCAGGTCTTCGTGTGCGGGCTCTCGATGGGCGGCGGGCTGGCGCTGCGGCTGGCCGCGGTGCACGGGTCGGTGATCTCCGGCCTGGTCCTGGTCAACCCGTCGGTGCGGTCGGACAACCCCGCGAGTGTGCTTCTGCCGGTGCTGCGGCACCTGGTCCCGAGCCTGCCCGGGGTGGCCGACGACATCGCCCGCGCCGGGGCGGCCGAGCTGGCCTACGACCGGACGCCGCTGCACGCCGCCTGGTCGCTGAGCCTGCTCTGGAAGGACGTCCAGCACCGGCTGCCACAGGTGACCCAGCCGGTCCTGCTCTTCCACAGCCCGCAGGACCACGTGGTCTCGGCGGCCAACTCCGAACTGGTGCTGGCCCGGATATCCTCGACCGACGTGGCGGAGCGGCTGTGCCAGCGCAGCTACCACGTCGCGACGCTGGACCACGACGCGGCGGAAATATTCGCGGCCAGCCTGGACTTCATCCGACGGCTGGCTCCCGCGCAAGCGGCGGGCGTCACCCGGGTGGAATCCGACGATCACCAAGGCTGAAGGGCCGGAAGTGCACGAGAGCAGCACGGCGGGCGGCGGGGACGAGTCACCCCGCGAGGACGGCGCGGCCACCGACGGCGGGAAGGCCGGCAGCGGGAAGGCCGGCGGCGAGCAGCCGGACGGCGGGCAGGCGGGCGGCGACGAGGCCGGTACCCGTACGCAGGGGGGCACCGCGGACGCGCAGGACGCCGGGGCCGCCGAGCCGCCCCGGGTGCGGCGCGCGCCCGAACGCAGCCAGGCCGAGCAGGACGAGATCTTCGCCGCGCTGGTCGCCCAGTTCGACGACCCGGTCGACCTCAACAACCCGAACTGGCCGGAGATCGAGAACCTCCGGGCGCGGGGCGAGCTCAAGGGCGGCTTCAAGGACGGCGGCGGCCCCGCCGAGCCGGGCGACCTCGCCGACCTGGCGCCCCAGCCGCGTCCCCGCTCCAACCGGCCGGTGATGCCGGCCGCCGGGTCCGGCCCGCGCGACTTCGAGCTGACCGAGGGGACCGAGGAGGACCACTTCGTCCCGCCGGAGCCCCCGCCGCTGCCGACCGCCGACACCACCGCCAAGTTCGCCTGGCTCGCCGTACTCGGCGGCCCGGCCCTGCTGCTCTTCGACGCGGTGGTCTGGCGCGAGGTCTCCGGCTGGCCGGCCTGGCTCGGGGTGGCCGCCTTCCTGGGCGGCTTCGCGACGCTGGTGGTCCGGATGAAGGAGCACGACGAGGACGAGCCCGAGGACCCGCACGGCGGCGCCGTCGTCTGATCCGGCCGGGTACCGGCCCGACGCGGGCCGGCCCCGGCGGGCGCCGACCGGTGCGGGCCGGCGCGGGCGGGTGCCGCCGCGCGTCAGCCCGCCGGCAGCTCCAGGACGGCGAGTACCGGCAGGTGGTCGGTCGCGGCCCGCAGGTCGGCCCCGGTGACGCCGGGCAGCCCGTGCGGGACCCCGCAGGCGAGCACCCGCACGCCCGGGGTGGCGAACACGGCGTCGAGCCGCTGGTAGGGGTTGTCGGGGACGGACGTCATCTCGCCGCCCCACGGCGCGACCGCGTACCCGTCCTGCAGCCGCCCGGCCAGCATCCGCCAGCCCGGCCCGTCCGGGTGCTCGTTGAAGTCGCCCGCCACGACGCCGGATCCGGCGTACCGCAGCTGTTCGGGCAGCAGCCCGAACTGCCGGAACCGCTCGTCCGCGTCCAGGCTCAGGTGGCAGGTGGTGACGGTGAACGGCGCCGCACCGGGGGTACGGAGCAGCGCGGTGGCGAAGCCGCGCGCGTGCAGCCCGCGGGTCTTCGGCAGCAGCCGGTCGTGCACGGCCAGCACCTCGACGCCGGGCCGGCCGAGCAGCAGCGGGCCGGCGGCGATCCGGCCGCCGCCGGAGAGGATCACCGTCCCGGTCCGCCGGGCCAGCCACGCGGCCTGCCCCTCGGGCCGCCAGTAGCGGGGCGACTCCTGGACGCAGACGACGTCCGGCGCGCAGGCCCGGATCACCCGGACCAGGGCGTTCCGGTCGTCCCGCAGCGAGCGGACGTTGTAGCTGAGCAGCCGCAGCCGGCGCGGCCCGGGCGGCGGCAGATCGGCCGGTCCGGTGGTCATGGCGGTCCTCCCCTGGGGCGTCCTCGGGGACGACCGTACGGCAGGACGCGGCCCCGGGGGCCGGAAACACGACGGCGGCGGCCCGGGCGGGCCGCCGCCGTGCACGGAGGAGCGAGGGGTCAGATCGTGCGGGCCAGGTCGGCCGCGCCGGCGATGCCGGCCGCCGAGCCCGTCGACGAGAGCACCACCTCGGCGCGGGGGCGGTGCACGCCACCGGTCAGGTACTGCTCGAAGGCCTTGGCGACCGGGTCGAGCAGCAGCCGGCCGGAGTCGGAGACGCCGCCGCCGAGCACGAAGACGCCCGGGTCGAAGAGCGCGGCGAGGTCGGCCATCCCCCGGCCCAGCCAGTCGGCCAGCTCGGCGTAGCACTCCAGGGCGAGCGGGTCGCCCTCCTCGGCGGCCTGGGTGATGTGGATGCCGCGGATGGTCTCGGCGACGCCGTCGTTGAGCTCCAGCATCCGCTTGCCGCGGAGCGGGTCGGCGGCCGACTTCTCCCGGCCGTACCGGCGCAGCGCCCGGCCCGATCCGTACTGCTCCCAGCAGCCCTTGCCGCCGCAGCCGCAGGGCAGGCCGTCCGGGACCATGTTGAGGTGGCCGATCTCGCCGGCCACGCCGAACCGGCCGCGGTGCAGCCGGCCGTCCAGGACGAGGCCGCCGCCGATGCCGGTGCCGACGGTGATCAGCACCATGTCGGAGTGCCCGGCGGCCGCGCCGTAGCGGTACTCGGCCCAGGCGGCGCAGTTCGCGTCGTTCTCGACGACCGCGGGCAGGCCGGTGAGCTCCTCGATCCGGCCGCGCAGCGGTTCGTCCTCCCAGTCGATGTTGGGGGCGAAGATCACCGTGGAGCGGTCGCGGTCCACGAAGCCGGGGGCGCCGATGCCGGCCGCGGCCACGTCGGGGTACTGCTCCTTGAGCTCGCGCACGGCCTGCGCGATGGCGTCGACCGCCCACTGCGGGTCGGCCGGGGTCGGCACCCTGGTCCGGGCCAGGATCTCGCCGGCCTCGTCGACCACGCCTGCCGCGATCTTGGTCCCGCCGACGTCGACGCCGATGGTCAGAGCCATGTGTCCCTCAGCTATTCACTCGATCCCGCTGGACGGAACGCTACCGCCCAACCCTGCCCCCGTACACACCGTCGCATACATTAACCGAAGACAATCCGACCAGGACGCGCCCGATCCCCTTCAAAAGTCGTACATTTTCTCCGGTGGCGTCACAGGCCGAAGCCGACGGATGACCAGGGCGGGACCAGGGGTTCACTGCTTGTCGGACGGCCCTCAGGCGTGGCGGGCCCGACCGGGGCGGCCGGAGCGCCCGCGAGGCGGCGGAGGGTGGGCGGGAGGCGGCGGACCGTCGGGCGCGCCGGGCTACTCGGGCGCGCCGGGCCGTCCGGGCACGTCCGGCTGCCCGGGCGCGCCGGGAGCGTCGGAGGTGCCGGGAGTGTCGGAGGTACCGGGAGTGTCGGAGGTACCGGGAGCATCGGCCGAGCCGGGAGCGTCGAGGTCGACCCGCTCGCTGCGGGCCGGCTCCCCCGCGGTCCAGCGGTGCTCGTGGCCGGCCACCGCGGCCCGGTAGGCGGCGAGCAGCTCGGTCCCGGCTGCGGCCAGTCCGGTGCCCGCGGCGGCGAGGTGGCCGTACACCTCGGGCTGCTTCTCGCGCAGGCGGTCGGCCATCCCGGCGAGCGAGATCAGGGTCTCGGCGCTCGCCTCCTGCGCCTTCCCCCCGACGGCGGCGGCGAACCGGCGGACCTCGTCCACCAGCGGGCCCAGCTCCGGCCCGAACGGGTGCGCCTGCGGGCCGTCCCCGCCTGGGCCGTCCTGCTCGTTGGTGGGCTCGGTCCGGTCGGTGGTGGTCATCGCGGGCGCCTCCTCAGCTGTGGTGGCCGCGTCCACGGCCACCGGTCCCGACGCTACCGGACCACCGGGAACGCCCCGACCGGCCTCAGCTCCGGGGCCAGAGCGCCGGATCCGGCGCGAAGCGGACGGTGAGCGCCCCGTCGTGCAGACCCGCGCCGGCGACGGTGCAACGGCGCAGCGCCGACGGCAGGGTGAGCACCCGTCGGTGGGCGCCGAGTCCGACCACCAGTTCGTCGCCGCGCCGGACCAGGTCGAGGTCCGCACGTTCGGAGCCGGGCAGGGCGAGGTGCCAGACCAGCAGCCCCTCGGCGGCCAGCCGGTCCTCGACGGTCCAGGGCTCGGCCGGACGCGGCTCCGGACCGGGGCCGGCCCCGTAGAGGCGGTCGGCGACGGCCTCCAGGGTGGCCTCGGCGAACCCCGTGGTCAGCACCGGAACGCCGTCCGAGGCGGCGGCCAGTTCGGCCAGCTCCTCCCGGCGGCGGCCGGCCAGCGCGGCCAGCCACGGGTCGGGCGAGTCGACGGCGCCGTCCGGCAGCGCACCGTGCACCACCACGGCGTCCGGCCGGTGGCCGTGCAGGGCCAGCCCGGCCCGGATCCGGCGCAGCCCGGCGAAGGGGTGGGCGTCGGCGGCGGTGACCAGCCGGACGGTGGTGCCGGGCGCGGAGATCGCGGCGCGCGCCTCGGCGAGCGCGCCGGCCGCCTTGCCGCGGGCCTCGTACAGCCAGTCGGCGGGCATCGGCACGCCGGCGAGGCCGGCCAGCAGCGGGCGCAGGGCCCGGGCGGCCTGCCGCTGCTCGGGCGCGAGCCGGGCCAGGTAGCGCTCCAGCTGCTCGGGCAGGGCCAGGGTGGCGATCAGGTCGGCGGGCGGCGGGGCGAGCACGACCAGCACGTCCGCGTCGGCGGCCGGCAGGGCGCGCAGCAGCGCGAGCCGTGCGGTGCCGGGGAGGGCGGTGAGCTCCTCCGGGTCGAGCGGATCGGCGCCGAGCAGGTCGAGCGCGGGCTTGAGCCGGCCGCCGACCACGTCGAGGGCGCGCCGGAAGGCGGCCTGCTCGTCGATCCGGGCGACGGTGAGGCCGGGCGCGTAGGGCTCGGGCGCGGACTCCAGCCGGGTACCGAGGACGGCGTCCAGGGTCCGGTGCGGGTCGTCGGCGGCCAGCAGCAGGGTGCGCCGGCCCTGCCGGGCGGCGTGCAGGGCGGTGGCGGCGGCCACCGTCGGTGCCGCCGTGTCGCCGCTGACCAGGATGGTGCGTGTCGCCGTCATGCCGTACTGCCCCCGTTCGCCCGCCGTCAGCCCTCGACGGTGCTGGTGGTGCCGGTGGTGCCGGTGTCCTCGACCCGCTTCTTCAGGCCGGCCAGGGCACGGTCGATGATGACCTTCTCGGCCTTGCGCTTGATCATGCCGAGCATCGGGATCTTGACGTCCACGGCGAGCTGGTAGGTGACCTCGGTGCGGTCGGTACCGAGCGGGGCCAGGGTGTAGGAGCCGTCCAGCGAGCGGAGCATCTGGCTGCGCACCAGCGTCCAGCCGACCTCGCGGTCGCCGTCCCAGTTGTAGGCGAGGACGTGCTCGTCACGGATCGCGCCGGCGTCGAGCAGCAGCCTGACCTGTGCGGCGCGGCCGTTCTCGGCGGTCTCCAGCACCTCGATCTCCTTGACCTCACCGGTCCAGGCCGGGTAGGCGGCGAAGTCGGCGATCACGGCCATGACCGCCGCCGGGGTCGCGTCGATGGTGATGCTCGACCTGGTGTGCTCCGCCATGGAATGGCCCTCCGCGTCGTCCCTTGCTGCCGTCCCGGCCGAGCCTGCTCGGTCGGGTGCGCCCGGAGCAGGCTATCGCGACCGGCGATCTCCGCCGCCCGCGGTCCGCCGCCCGGCCCGCCCCGCGGAGGGCGGGCGGGGTCGCCCTCCTGGGCCGGGCCGGTGGCTACCGGCCGGTCACCCCGGGGCTGTCGTAGGGTGCCATTCGAACGACCGGGTCCCGACCTGGTCGGACGGGTCAAGGTGTGACACTTCGAACACCGGGGCCGACCCCCCTGGTCGAAGCCGCCTACCGGGCAGTAACGTCCTGCCGTCCCGCAGCGTCGCGAACGAGGAGCAGTCTTGCTCGACTTCAGCCTTCCGGCCCTCTACCAGGTACCGAGCGGCGGTAACCTCTCCGACCTCGTGCACCAGAACGCCGAGCGGCACCCCGAGGTCGTGGTGCTCAGCCGCAAGGTGGACGGCCGGTGGCAGGAGTTGACCGCCGCCCAGTTCCTGGTCGAGGTGCACGCCGCCGCGAAGGGCCTGATCGCCACCGGCATCCGGCCGGGCGACCGGGTGGGCATCATGTCCCGCACCCGGTACGAGTGGACCCTGCTGGACTTCGCGATCTGGACGGCCGGCGCGATCACCGTGCCGGTGTACGAGACCTCCTCCGCCGAGCAGGTCGAGTGGATCCTCGGCGACTCCGGGGCGGTCGCCGTCCTGACCGAGACCGCCGCGCACGCCGCGGTGGTCGAGACGGTCCGCGAGCGGCTGCCGGAGCTGGCGCACACCTGGCAGATCGAGGACGGCGCGCTGGCCGCGCTGGCCGAGGCCGGCCGCAGGGTCGCCGACGCGACCGTCACCGAGCGCCGCTCGGTGGCCACCGCCGACTCGGTCGCCACCATCGTCTACACCTCGGGCACCACCGGCCGCCCGAAGGGCTGTCAGCTGACCCACGCGAACTTCCTGGCCGAGTGCGGCAACGTGGTGGAGCGCCTCGCCCCGCTGTTCCGTACCGGCGAGAGTTCCGTCCTGCTCTTCCTGCCGCTCGCGCACGTGCTCGCCCGGATCGCCGAGATCGCCCCGGCGATGGCCCCGATCAAGCTCGGCCACGTCTCCGACATCAAGGACGTCACGGCGGAGCTGGCGTCCTTCCGCCCGACCCTGATCCTGGGTGTGCCGCGGGTCTTCGAGAAGGTGTACAACACGGCGCGCGCCAAGGCCCAGGCCGACGGCAAGGGCAAGATCTTCGACAAGGCCGCCGACACCGCGATCGCGTACAGCCGGGCGCTGGACGCCGGCGGCGCCGGGCTGCTGCTCAAGCTGAAGCACGCGGTCTTCGACAAGCTGGTCTACAGCAAGCTGCGGGCCGCGCTCGGCGGCCGTGCGACCCACGCGATCTCCGGCGGCGCCCCGCTCGGCGAGCGGCTCGGCCACTTCTACCGGGGCATCGGCTTCACCGTGCTGGAGGGCTACGGCCTGACCGAGACCTGCGCGGCCACCGCCTTCAACCCGTGGGACAAGCCGAAGATCGGCACGGTCGGCCAGCCGCTGCCCGGCTCCGCCGTACGGATCGCCGAGGACGGCGAGGTGCTGTTCAAGGGTCCGCAGGTGTTCACCGGCTACTGGAACAACCCGCAGGCGACCGCCGACACCCTGAAGGACGGCTGGATCTCGACCGGCGACCTCGGTTCGCTGGACGACGAGGGCTACCTCACCATCACCGGCCGCAAGAAGGAGATCATCGTCACCGCGGGCGGCAAGAACGTCGCCCCGGCGGTGATCGAGGACCGCATCCGGGCGCACGCACTGGTCGGCGAGGTCATGGTGGTCGGCGACCGCAAGCCGTTCGTCGCCTGCCTGCTCACCGTGGACGAGGACTTCTTCCCGAAGTGGAAGGAGCTGAACGGCAAGCCGGCCACCGCCACCGTGGCCGAGCTGCGCGAGGACGCGGACCTGCTGGCCGCCCTGCAGTCCGCGGTGGACGACGGCAACGCGGCCGTCTCGCACGCCGAGGCCGTCAAGAAGTTCCGCCTGCTGGACACCGTCCTCTCCGAGGAGAGCGGCCACCTGACGCCCTCGCTCAAGCTCAAGCGGAACGTCGTGCTGAAGGACTTCGCGGCCGACGTCGAGTCGATCTACCAGCGCTAGGACTCGCCCGCCCCCGTCCGGCCCGGTCACCGGTACGGCCCGTCCCCTCGGAACGACGGGGCGGGCCGTCCGGCGGCGTCAGCCGGCCAGCAGCGAGGTCAGCCGCCCGGCCAGGAGGTCCCAGCGCCAGGAGCGGTCGACCCAGCGCCGCCCGGCCTCGCCCATCCTCCGGCGCAGTTCCTCGTCCTTCAGCAGCCGGACGATCCGCTCGGCCGCCGCCGCGGGCGAGCCGCCCGGCACGACGTAGCCGGTCTCGCCCTCCAGCACCGCGTCCGGCGCGCCTCCGGAGTCCCCGGCCACCACCGGCAGCCCGGTCGCCGAGGCCTCCAGGTAGACGATGCCGAGGCCCTCGACGTCCAGCCCGCCGCGGCGGGTGCGGCAGGGCATGGCGAAGACGTCCCCGGCGCCGTAGTGGGCGGGCAGCTCCTCCCAGGGCACCGAGCCGGTGAACCACACCGAGGGGCGCACGCCCCGGGCGTCCACCAGCTTCTCCAGCTCCGCCCGGTACGGGCCCCCGCCGACGATCAGCAGGACGGCGTCCGGCACGTCGGCGAGGATCTGCGGCATCGCCTCGATCAGGGTGTCCTGGCCCTTGCGCGGCACCAGCCGGGAGACGCAGACCACCACCGGACGGCCCGCCAGGCCGAGCCGCTCACGGACCGCGGCGCCGCCGGAGTCCGGGTGGAAGGTCCGCTCGTCCACGCCGGGCGGCAGCTGCACCATCCGCGCGGCGGCCGTCGGCCCGACCGCGTCGGCGATCCGGGAGCGGGTGTACTCGCCGAGGTAGGTGAGGGTGTCGGTGCCTTCGCCGATCCGGCGCAGCAGCTGCCGGGCGACCGGCAGTTGGGCCCAGGCGGCCTCGTGGCCGTGGGTCATCCCGAGCAGCCGGCCGGCCCCGGCCCGGCGCAGCGCGGGGGCCATCAGGCCGAGCGGGGCGGCGGCGCCGAACCAGACCGAGTCGCACCGCTCGGCCCGGAGGATCTCGGCGGCCCGCCGGGTGACCCGGGGTGTGGGAACCATCACCTTCGTCCGGTCCCGGATCACCGGGAACGGCTGCTCGGCGTCGAACCGCGCCACCTCGCCGCCGTCGCGCCAGCTGGAGGCGTACACGACGACGCTCCCTGCGGGCTGACGGACGGCCATGTTGTGGACGAAGGCCTGGATGCCGCCGGGCCTGGGCGGGAAGTCGTTGGTGACGATCAAGGTCTTGTGCATCAGGCGACGGCTCGCTCGGTCGGGGGGTGCTCGGTGTACCGCTGGGTGATCCGTACGATAGGTCAACACCATGACCCGCCGGGAACGGAACCGCGCACGGCAACCGTTCCATCCCCGGGTCTGTCCTAGAACCTAGGCGGCCGGTGCGGCCGGGCCGGCGGACGGCGCCGGCCCGGCACCGGCGGCCCGGGCGTCCGTCGCACGGCGCCTCCGGTGGGACGTCCGAGACGAACGAGGGAGCGCAGTGGAGTTGGCCCCGGCCACCGAGTCCGGTTCACCCATCGGCGTCGCCGGCTCCGGCACGGCGCTGGCGGTCCGGCAGGGGCCCGTCCAGGGCCCTGCGCGCCCCTCCGGGCGGGCCGGGGCGCTGCTCGCGCTCGGCGGGAGCTGGGTGGCCTCCCGGGCGCTGCTGCTGCTCCTGGTGACCGGCGTGCTGCGGATGCCCGGCGGGGACATCACCGCCGACGTCTGGATCATCTACCACGCCTGGTACGGCGTCCTGCAGACCGGCACCTTCCCGCTCGACGACGTCACCTGGCAGTACCCGCCCGGCGCCGCCCTGGTGATCATGCTGCCGGGGCTGCTGCCCTGGTCGTACCTGGTGTCGTTCTGGGTGATCTGCGGGATCGCCGACGCGGCCGCGATGGCCCTGCTGGTCCGCACCGGCCTGCGCAGGGGCCGGGCGCTGACCGGCGCCTGGGTCTGGGTGGCGGGCGTACCGCTGCTCGGCCCGATGATCTACAACCGCTACGACGTGATCGTCACCGCGATCGCGGTGGCCGGCCTGCTCGCGCTGATCCGCCGTCCGGCCGTCGGCGGGCTGCTGCTGGGCCTCGGCGGGATCATCAAGATCTGGCCGCTGTTCGGCCTGATCGGCACCCCGTCCGGCCGGCGGACCCGCCGTTCCTGGACGGCCGCCGCCGCCACGACCGCGGCGATCGGCTTCCTGCTGGCCGCCGGGATGAACGGCGCGTTCAGGTTCCTGACGTTCCAGAAGGACCGCGGCATCGAGGTGGAGTCGGTCGGCGCGCTGCCGATCCACTTCGCCCGGATCGCCGGTGCCTGGGACGGCAAGGTGCTGATGAACTACGGCTCCGTCGAGATGCTCGGACCGTGGGTGCCGGTGGTCTCCAAGGTCATGCTGGCCGGCTCGGTCCTGGGCTTCGGCTGGCTGCTGCTGTGGCGGTTCACCGCCCGCCGGCGGAACGCGGCCACCATGTACGACGCGGCGCTGGCCGCCCTGCTGATCTTCACCGTCACCAGCCGGGTGATCAGCCCGCAGTACCTGGTCTGGCTGGTCGGCGCGGCCGCGGTCTGCCTGACGGTGCGCGGCACCAGCCAGCGGCCGGTCGCCCTGCTCGTCCTGGCCGCGACGCCGCTGACCCTGGTGGAGTTCCCGCTGATCTTCGGTGACGTGGTGGACAGCAAGCCGACCGCGATCGCCGTGCTGACCCTGCGCAACCTGCTGCTGCTGGCCGCCACCTGGGTCTCCTGCGTCCGGCTCTGGCGCTCCACCCGGCGCGCCGAGCGGCTCCCGGCCACCGTGGTGCTGCCCCGCCCGGAGCAGGTCCCGGCCGCCGCCTCCGCCTACTCGGTCCGCCCGGGCATCGCGTACGAGCAGGACCTGCTGGACGGCATCGACCGGCCCACCGCCCGCAGCGAACGCTGACCGGGGCGGACGGTCGGCGGCTCCGGCCAGCTGTCACCGGGCGGCCCGCGACTACCCCGCCAGGCCCCGTACCTCGGTGAGCCAGAGCCGGGTGAACTCGGCCAGCCCGAGGCCCAGCCCGTCGCGGAGGAGCCCGTCCAGCCACGCCTCCCGGTCGGTCCCCGGGCCGGCCGCGCCGACCGCCCGGTAGAGCGCCACCAGCCGCTGCGGCCCGTACCGGCGCGCGATCAGGTCACAGGCCAGCCAGGCCTGCTCGTAGGCCTGGGCGATGCCGCCGGCGCCGGCCGTGAAGTCCCCGTCCCCGGGCAGCGCGACGGGCACCCTCCCGGCGGCGACGTCCCGGGCCAGCTCGGGGGCTATCCGCCGGGCCGGGCGGCCCGAGTCGCGGTACCCGGTCCAGTCGGCGACCCCCTCGGAGAGCCAGAGCGGCGTCCAGGCCCGGGTGTCGGCGCGGGTGGCCACGTGCACCGCCTCGTGCGTCGTCACCACCTGCCGGCCGAAGTCGCTCAGCCGCCCGTACGCCCCGGGGTTGACCACGATCCGGTCGGCCGGGGCGTGCCGCGGCGCCCCGGGGGCCGCGACGGTGACCGCCGCCATCCCGGACCAGCCGGGCGAGCCGCCCGCCACCAGCCGGGCGAACTGCTCCTCGGTGGCCGGCAGGTGGAACAGCAGCCGGCCCGCCCAGTCGCTGCCCCAGAGCGCCTCGACCGCCGGGACGGCACGGTCGCCGGCGGCGGCCAGCCCGGCCAGCGCGGGCGGATCCGCCGGGCCGAGCACCAGGCAGCGCTCACCGGCGGCGGCCCGGACGGCACCGAGGTCCCAGAGCGGGGGCGGGCCGTCGAGTCCCTCCTCCCGCTCCACCCGCCGGTCCCCGGCACTCCCGGCCAGCGTCAGCCGGCGCGGGTACACCACCGGCTGCTCGTCGTACCCGGTCACCGTGACCGCCAGCTCGGCGGTGGCGGAGCACCGACCGGCCGGGTCCACCGGGCCGAGCAGCAGGTTGCGGTAGACCGCCCGGACCGGCAGCGCGGGCGGCCCCGCGGTCAGTGCCCGGGCCCGCTCGTCCAGCGCCGCGAGGACCTCGGCGTGCTCGTCGGCCGCGACCGACGCCGGAGCGGCCCGGCCGGCCCCGGGCATCGAGAGCTGGGCCAGACCGGCGGCCGCGAGCAACAGGGCGCCGCGCCGGGACAGCGTCCGGCCGCCGCCCGTGGCGCCGGCCGGGGAGGGGCCGGGGCGGCTCAGAGCCGGATCACCCCCGCGACCGGCATCGCGCCGACGCTCTCGTAGCGGACCTTGGCCCCCGGGTACGGGGCGTGCACGATCACGCCGCCGCCGGCGTACATCCCGACGTGGTGCATGTCCCGGTAGAAGATCACCAGGTCTCCCGGCCGCGCTTCGGAGAGTCCCACCCGCCGGCCGGCGTACGCCTGGGCCTGCGAGGTGCGCGGCAGGGTCACTCCGGCCTGCCGCCAACTCCAGTACATCAGACCGGAACAGTCGAACGCCTTGGGCCCGGTGGATCCGTACACGTAGGGCGAGCCGATCATCTTGACGGCGGCGGCCAGCGCGGCGGCGCCCCGCTCGGAGGCGGGCGGGGCGGTCCCGAGGTCCAGCCGGTCGGTGCCGCGCGTGGCCCGCTGCTCCGCCTCCCGGGCGTCCTGCGCCGCCAGCCGGGCCCGCTCGACGACGCCGAGGCTGTTGAGGAGCCGCTGCGCCTTGGCCAGCCGCTGCTGGATCTGCTGCTTGCTCTCGGCGAGCGCCTTGCGGGTCTGGTCCAGCTCGGCGAGCTTGGCGGACGTCTCGGCGCGGCGCTGGTCGAGTCCGCGCTGCCGGGCGACCACCTCGCGGAGCGTCTCGTTCTGCCGCTCGGCGGCCTGGTCGAGGCTGCGGGCCCGGGAGAGGTAGCCCGCCGGGTCGGCGGAGAGCATCAGCTGCACGGTCTGCGCCATTCCGCCGCCCCGGTACTCGGCGCCGGCCACCGCCGCGAGGTCGCCGCGGAGCTGGTTGAGCTCGTCCTGGGCGACGGCGGTCTGCTGCTGGAGCGTGCCGGTCTCGTGCTGGAGCTTCTGCTGGGCCTCCTGGGCGGCGTTGTGCCGCTCGGAGGCCTGCTCGGCCTCCTCGTACAGCTGCTCCACCTGGGCCTTGACGTCCTTGCGGTTGGCGGGCCCGTCCGGGGAGCCGGGCGCCGCCTGGGCGGTGCCTCCGGTCGCCACACCCAGCGCGGTGGTGGCCGCCGCGGTGAGCACCAGCGCCCGGGCGAGGGCGTGCGCACCTGACAGCGGGGAACGGCGGTGCACGGGCATGCGGCGTCGGCTCCGATCCTGCGGCAACGGCCCGCCGCCGCCCCGGGGAGGACGGCTGGAAGCGGGAGTCCGGTGGCAGACGTTAGCGAGTCCGGGCAACCGAGTCCAAACCCCTCCCAACCCGAATATTTGACCCTCAATCGGACATCAGCCCGAACGGGGGAAAAGCCGCAGGCCCGGCCTCCCCTCGCGGGGAGACCGGGCCCGTACGGACCGCGTGATCGGGGATCAGAGGCGCACGATGGAGTTGACCGGCATGTTGGAGGCCGCCTCGTAACGCACCGACGCACCCGGCTTGGGGGCGTGGATGACCTGACCGCCGCCCACGTAGATGCCGACGTGGTGCCGGTCGCCGTAGAAGATGACCAGGTCGCCGGGCTGGGCCTGGGAGATGTCCGAGCCGATCCGGGTACCGGCGCCGGCCTGCGCCTGCGAGGTGCGCGGGAGCGACACGCCCGCCTGGGCGTAGGCCCAGCCGGTGAGGCCGGAGCAGTCGAAGCTGCTCGGGCCGGTGGCGCCGTAGACGTACGGGGCACCGAGCTTGCTCTCGGCCGCGGCGATCGCGGCGGCGGCGCGCGAGCTGTTGGCGGCGGGCGCGGCCGGCTTCGGCGCCGCCGGAGCGGAGGAGGCCGGCGCGGCGGGCGCCTGGGTGGACGGAGCCTGGGCGGACGGCGCGCTGAGGTTGGTGCGGTCGTTCTCGCGGGAGGCGCGCTCGGCGTCGGCCTTCGCCTTGGCGACCTTGGCGGCCTCGGCCTTGGCGGCGTCCGCCTTCGCCTTGGCCTCGGCGGCGGCCTTCTCCTCGGCCGCGCGGATCGCCAGGCGCTCCTGCTCGCTGAGGGTGTTGAACAGGTCCTGGGCCTTCGTCAGCTTGGCCTGGACCTCCTCCTTGGAGGTCTTCAGCTGCTGGGTGGTGGCCTCCAGCTCGCCGAGCTTGTTCTGGGTCTCGGTGCGGTCCTGGTCGAGCCTGCGCTGCTGCTCCTGGAGCTCCTTCAGCGCGCCGGACTGGGTCGAACCGGCCTGGTTCAGGGCGTCGGCCTGGTTGAGGAAGTTGTCCGGGCTGGAGGAGAGCACCAGCTGGACGGTCTGCGATATGCCGCCGGTGCGGTACTGCTCGCCGGCGATCTCGGCGAGGCCGCCCTGCGCCTCGGTCACCACAGCCTGCTGACGGGCCACCTTGTCCTGGAGGTCGCCGACCTGCTTCTGCAGCTCCTGCTGCTTGGCCTGGGCGCCGTTGAGCTTCTCGGTGGCGATCTCGGCCTGCTCGTTGAGCTGGTCGACCTGCTCCTTGACCTGGTCCTTGGTCGGCGTCGGGTCGGCGTGGGCGCCGGACTGCGCGGAAAGGGCGACGGCCGCGGCGGCGAGGCCGGTCATGATCGAGACCCGGGTGCGGCCGGCGGGCTTGGGACGACGATGGGACGCCACGAAGGCGGACTCCTTCTTCCTCATCCGCCTACCGGGTGAGCTGACGGGTTCGGGCGGAAGCGTGCCCTACGACGCCTCACCGGCCGCTCACGCGACCGACCTGGCGCCGATTCACCCCGGAGGAACGTGGTTCCCCGGCTCCACTCCACAGCGCCCCCGACTGCTGGGCTCTCACTCGGACGGGCGACTGCCCGTCCCGCTGTTTCACGAACTCGGCGGGAACCACCGCCGCCACCCGGACTGGGTGATCGACTGTGCGGTGGTTCGAGGTACGACCCTAGTAACAGATCCGTGATCCGTTCAAATCCTTGTCGGAAAAAAGCTAGAAGAATACCGAAGTTCATTTGTGAATATGACCGGGTGTGACCAGCGCCGTACACGGAGCTGATCGTTCCTCACCTCTCGGTCGAACCGGCGGCCGAAACACCCGCGCCACCCCCGTTCGGAGGTGGCGCGGATCACAGGGCCTTCGGCGGGCCCGCGGGCGTGTCGTGGCGGACCGTCAAACGGCCGGACACCCCCGCGCGTCAAACGCGGCGGATCGTGTTGATCTTCATCCCGTCGGCCTTCATCACCTTGATCACGTCACCGGTGCGGGGTGCGTGCACCACCATGCCGTTGCCGATGTACATCGCGACGTGGCTGCGGTCGTCGCGGTAGATGATCAGGTCACCGGGCTGCGCCTCGGCGAGCGACGGCACCCGGGTGCCGTAGTTGCCCTGGGCCTGCGAGGTACGCGGCAGCGAGACCCCGGCCTTGCCGTACGCCCAGACCATGAGCCCCGAGCAGTCGAAGCTGTTCGGGCCGGTGGAACCCCAGCCGTACGGCTTGCCCTGCTGGGCCATCGCGAGGGCCACCGCGGAGCCGGCCATGCCGGAGGCCTTCGGGAGCTCACCCAGGTCCGGGCGCTCGGTCCCGCGCGAGGCGCGGTCGGCCTGCTGCTGGGCCGCCTTCAGGGCCGCACGGTCGGCGGCGCTGAGCGAGTTCAGCAGGTCCTGGGCCTCCTTGAGCTTCTTGTTCACCTCCGCCTTGGACTGGTTCAGGTCCTTGGTGGTGGTGTCCAGCGAGGCCAGGACGGCGGCCGCCTCGACCTTCTGCTGGTCCAGCCGGCGCTGCTGGTCCTGGAGCCCCTTGAGCGCCTCGGCCTGGCTGGAGCTGGCCTGCTGCACGCTGCTGGCCTTGTCCAGGTAGCCGGACGGGTCGGAGGAGAGCATCAGCTGGACCGACGGGTCGATGCCGCCGGTGCGGTACTGCGCACCCGCGACCTCGGCCAGCCCGGCCTGAAGCTGGGTCATCTGCTCCTGACCGCGGGCCACCTGGTCCTGGAGCTGGTCAGCCTGCTTGCGCAGCTGGTCGGCCCGCTCCTTGGCGCCGTTGAATCGCTCGGTGGCCTGTTCGGCCTCCTCCTGCAGCTGGTCGATCTGCGCCTTGACGTCGTCCTTCTTGGGCGACGGGCTCGGCGCGGCGTGAGCGGCGACCTGGGCGGAGAGAGCGACCGCGGTCGCAGCGGCCGCGGTGAGCACGGTGACTCGCGCGCGGCTCGGCTGCTTGGGACGGCGGTGGGAGGCCAAAAGACCGGCTCCTTCTTCCAATGGACTCACCTGAACGGGTGAGAATCCGGAAAATAGGTTTGACGCCAGACACTAGTGAAGATCCATGCTTTGCGCCACTCCCCCGTTGGCGTGAACCCGTCCCCCACTCCCTGACTTCACGAGACCCTCACATCGCCGCAATCCCGGCGCTGACCAGGCGTCATTCCCGCCCGCTCGGAACCGGCGCACGGCTACGGCCGGGCCAGCCGATTGAGCAGCAGAACGGAGGCTACAGGGCGCGCGCCCGCCTTCCGTACGCCCTCCGCGACCTCCCGGTCGGTGGAGACCACCACCACCGGGCGCCCCTGCGGCTCGGCCCGCACCAACCGGCGGATCAGCTCGTCCGCCGTCTCCCCCGTTCGGCTGAACCGCACCCGCACGCCGCGCGGCGGCGCCATGATCACCGGCACGTCCAGGTCCTGCCCGTCGAACACGCAGGTGACCTCCGCCTGGGTGCGCTGCGCCAGCATCGCCAGCCCGCCCAGCAGCCGGATCCGCTGCTGCTCCAACGGCAGCGTCGGGTAGCCCGTCTTGGTCACGTTGTAGCCGTCCACCACCAGATGGACCTGCGGGATCGCCAGCAGCTGGTCCAGCAGCGCCGGGTCGTCCTCCGCCAGACCGCGCCGCGCCACGTCGTGCGGCGAGGCCGAACCCGGCACCACCGCCTCCACCAGGTCCGCCGGACGGATCTGGGACACCGGGAGCGCCAGCTCCCGCTGCAGCCCCTGGGCCGACTGGAGGACGGCGTCCAGCAGCAGCCGCAGCCGCATGTCCTCGACGCTGCGCCCCTCGCGGGCCGACCGGCGGCCCTGCTCGACGGCGGTCTCCAGTTCCGACACCCGGTGCCGCAGCCGCCGCGTCTCGCTCTCGCCGGCACTCCGCTCGGCCGCCGCCTGCGCCTTGACCGCCTCGAACTCGACGGCCAGCTTGCGGGTCTCGGCCTGCGCCCGGCGGGTGTCGCTCTCCAGCGAACGGACCTTCCGGCGCAGCGACTCGGCCTCCTTGCGGACGTCCTCCGACTCGCTCCGCTGCCGGTCGAGGTCGGCACGGGCGGCGGCCCGCACCTCGGCCAGCTCGGCCTGCAGCTTCTCCACCAGCCGGGCCGCCTCGGCCGCCGCACCTTCGGCGCCGGCCCGCTCGGCCTCCTCGCCCGCCTCCGCGACCAGGCGGCTCCAGCCCGCCGACCGGACCAGGTACGCGGCCGCGGCCACGTCCATCGGATCGGCGGCACCCGGAACGGTGCCCGACTCCAGCGCCCGGACCAGATCGGGTTGGCCCAGCCGCAGCCGCTCCGCTATCCGCACGCGGAAGGCCGGCTCGGACTCCAGCGCGGCGGCCAGCGCGGTGGCCGCGTACTTGGCCCGACGGGCCGGGGTGAACTTGGCGTACTGGCGCAGCGACTGGGGCAGCTCGCCGAGCGGCAGCCCGCCGAGCGCGTCGGCGGCCAGGCCGACCACCCGTCGGCGCACCCCCTCGGGCAGCGGCCGGTCCAGCTTCTCGGCAGGCGTCTCAGCGGGCGCATCGGCAGGCGCATCGGCAGGCGTCTCGGTGGGCCGTTCGCCGGACGGCTCCTCCGCCGTCGACGGCGTCAGCCCGTCACGGTCGCCCGCCCCACCGGCACCGGAGGGCCCGTCGTGCCCACCCTGCTCGCCCGGCCCGCCCGGCCCGTCGACGGCTGCCGCCGGTTCGTCACCGCCACCGGGCTCCTCACCGCCGGCCACCTCGGCCGCGGCGCCGGAACCGAAGGGAGCGGCCACGGCCGCGTCCGGCGCCTGCGCGTCCACAGCGGGCTGCTGCCCCTGCGGCCCGGCGGGCTCCTTCGCTGCGTCCACCACGTCCTCGGCTCCGATCCTGGTCCAGCGGGCGACGGCCGGCGGCCGGCACCCGCGTCACACCCCGTGCGTTCTCTCTGTATTGTCCCGTGCGGTGGACCGCCACGCCGTGTGCCGTCCACCGCACGGGCGGGGCATCAGCCCTGCTCGCCGACGACCTCGGGCCCGGCGTCCGCCGCACCCGGGCGGGCGACCAGCTCGACCTGGTCCACCGCGTTGCACCAGCGGCATCGCACCGACTCGACGGTCTCGCTGAGGACCTGGGTCTCCTCGACCTTGGAATCGCCGGCCAGGTCGAAGTGGAGGAACTCGGTCACCCGGGCGGTGCGGGTGACGTCGAAACGGGTCAGGTTTCCGCAGAGCGTGCAGCGCCAGCGCGTCTCGGCGGTCAGAGCGGGGACAGTCATCGGGGGTCCTCTCGGGTGGTCCCTGGACGGGCTCAGGCGCTCCCCCCGGAGCCCCGGCGTCGGCGGCGGGAGGCGGGAAGGCCCGCCCCAAGCCTATTGCCTGGGGCAACCTTCGTGACCACCGGTCACGGCGATCACCGCCTTGGGCCACCTGCCGTAACGACGCGGTCCCGCCCGGTCCGCCGGAGGGATGCTAGGCGGCATGGCGATCCCGGTCCTCGACCACGCCGGTGCGCGCGACGGCCGACCGGCCGCCGCCGCTCCGGCCGTCTGCTACGCGCTGATCGCGCTCAACACCGTGGTCTTCCTGTTCGGGCCGGCCGCCGGACTCAATCCGCTGTACGGGCGCGACCAGGCCCGGGTCTGTGCCGAGCAGCGCTACGAACAGCGCTGGGGGGCCGTGCCGGCCGAACTGCTGGCCGGGCATCCGCTCACCGCCGAACAGCTGGCCGAGGCCCCCGACCCGGTGCCCGGCTGCCCGGCCGCGCCGACCCCGGGGAAGCACCCGGCGCTCTCGGTGCTCAGCGCGCTCTTCCTGCACGGCGGCTGGCTGCACCTGCTGGGCAACCTGCTCTTCCTCCACGTCTTCGGCCCGACCGTCGAACGGCGGCTCGGCCGCCCCCGGTTCGTCCTCTTCTACCTGGCGGCCGGGGCGGTGGCCACCTACGGCTTCGCGCTCGCCGAGGCGCACACGGCGGACTCGACCCGGGTGCTGATCGGCGCCTCCGGGGCGATCTCGGCCGTTCTCGGCGCCTACCTCCGCCTGCACCCGCGGGCCCGGGTCACCACGCTCGTCCCGCTGCTGCTCTTCCTCCCGCTGCGGTTCCCGGCCTGGCTGGTGCTCGGGCTCTGGTTCGCCCTGCAGTGGTGGTCGGTCCATTCGGCGGGGCCGGGGGTCGCCTACCTGGTGCACGTGATCGGCTTCGCGGCCGGCTTCCTCTACGCCTGCACCCTGGCCGAGCGCCGCCCCCGGGCCGCCCGCCGCCCGCGACCGTCCGGCTGACGCCCGATACGCTGGCGGCACCTCACAAAGGAGCTCGCACCGTGATCACCGCCATCGTCCTGATCAAGACCAGCGTCGACCGCATCCCGGAGATCGCCGAGGCGATCGCCGCCATCGAGGGCGTCAGCGAGGTCTACTCGGTGACCGGCGGGTACGACCTGGTCGCGATGGTGCGGGTGCGGCGGCACGACGACCTCGCCGAGGTGATCCCCGGCCGGCTCAACAAGGTCCCGGGCGTGGCCCACACCGAGACCCAGATCGCCTTCCGCACCTACTCCCAGCACGACCTGGAGGCCGCCTTCGCGATCGGCCTCGACGCCTGACCCCGTCGGGCGCCCGGCCGGCGCTCCGTCAGGCTCCCCGACGGGTGTCCGCGACGCAACGGCCGCCCTCGTTGCGGTAGTTCCAGGCCGCCCCGTCCGTGACCAGGTCGCGGACGGCGGTCAGGAACCGGTCGATGTGCTCGTCCGGGGTGCCCGCGCCGAAGCTCACGCGGATCGCGTTCAGGCTGCGCTCGCCCGGCAGCGAGGGCTCGGGCGCACCGCACTCGGACGGCGCGACGTCCTCGTCGCCGAGCAGGGTGCGGAGCAGCGGGTGCGCACAGAACAGGCCGTCGCGCACGCCGATGCCGTACTCGGCGGAGAGCGCGGCCGAGAAGTGCGAGCTGTTCCAGTCCTGGACGACGAAGGAGAGCACGCCCACCCGGGCCGACTCCGGGCCGAACAGGTTGAGCACCTTGACCTGCGGGATCTCCGCCAGTCCGGCCTTCAGCCGCTCGACCAGCACGCGCTCGCGGGCCTCCAGCGCGTCGAAGCCGGCCTCGGTCAGGGCCCGGCAGGCGGAGGCGATCGCGTACGCGCCGATCACGTTCGGGGAGCCGGCCTCGTGCCGGGCCGGGCCGGTGTGCCACTGCACGGCGACCGAGCCGTCCTCCTCGCGGGCCACCGTCCGGGTGGCGCCGCCGCCGGCCAGGTACGGCTCGGCCGCGTCCAGCCAGTCGGAGCGGCCGGCCAGCACACCGGCGCCGAACGGCGCGTACAGCTTGTGCCCGGAGAAGGCGATCCAGTCCACGTCCAGCTCGCGCACCGAGACGCGGTGGTGCGGGGCCAGCTGTGCGGCGTCCAGCACCACCCGGGCGCCGTGGCGGTGGGCGGTCCGGGTCAGCTCGGCGACCGGCCACAGCTCGCCGGTGACGTTCGAGGCGCCGGTGACACAGAGCAGCTTGGGGCCCTCGGGCGACTCGGCCAGCGCGGCGTCGAAGGCGGCGACCGCCTCGGCGTGCGAGCGCGGGGCGCGCAGGTAGGTGACGGCCAGGCCGGCGTGCGCCCAGGGCAGCAGCGAGGCGTGGTGCTCGGTCTCGAACGCGAACACCCGGGTGCCGGCCGGGACGGCGGCGGCCAGCAGGTTCAGCGAGTCGGTGGTGGCGCGGGTGAAGACCACCTGGTCGCCCTCGCGCAGGTCCAGGAACTCGGTGACGGTGCGGCGGCTCTGCTCGAACAGGTCGGTGGAGAGCTGCGAGAGGTACCCGGCGCCGCGGTGCACGCTGCCGTAGTACGGGGCGTAGGCGGCGACGTCGTCCCAGACCCGCTGGAGCGCCGGGGAGCTGGCGGCGTAGTCGAGCGCCGCGTAGCCGACCTTCTCACCGGTGGCGAGCGGGACCTGGACGTCGTGGCCGAGGACGGCGAGGAGCGGCTGCGCGGCGTCGGTCTGGTCGAGGACGGCGGCCGGGAACTGGGAGGAAAGGGACATGGGGATGCACTCCTTCTACGGGCCTGGACCCCGGGAGTACACCTCGTCCGGCGTCCGCGCTTGTCACGCGGACGGATTGCCGCATGACCCGGTCCTCACCCAGGGCACCCCGCCACGGACGGAGGGTTGCCGGACAGCCAGCTGGGGCTTGATGCTGTCACTCATGACCTGGCGAAGACTCTAGGTCGCGTCCGTCCCGTGGTCAAACACGGGTCCACATCCCGGACGGCCGTCCGGGCAGCGGTCGGCGGACCGGGCTGCGGCCCGGCCGGCCCGGGTCGCGGCCGGGAACGCGAAAGGCCGGCGGGAGACGGCGGTTTCTAGCGGTCGTTGCAACACGCGGTCGGTTGTCTAGGCCGCGAGGAGTTTAGCCAGACGCTCGGCTGGGGTTTCCCAGCCGAGCGTTT
>NZ_JBHXDN010000054.1:0-6140 GCF_042726075.1 Kitasatospora sp. NPDC127035
GACCGGATCCGGTCCGGCCCCTCGACAACTCCGCTCCCGGGTCAGCAAGATGTGACGCCGTACCGTCCGCCGCATCCGCCCCGGGAGAACCACCATGGGCCGCCCCCTGCCCCACCGCACGGCCCTGCTCGCCGGCCTCACCGCCGTCTCGCTCTCGCTGACGCTCTGTTCGTGCAGCTCCGGCTCCGGCTCCGGCGGCGCCCTGGCCGTACCGAGCTCGGTCGAGACCCCCAAGCTCACCGCCGTCGACATCAACCCGCACGAACGCGCCGAACTCCGCCAGGGCGGCACCCTGCACGTCGCGGTGGCCCAGTACTCCACCCAGTGGTCGCCGATCCAGACCGACGGCAGCGAGTCCTCCACCATCACGGTCACCAAGCCCCTGCTGCCGACCTTCTTCCGGTCCGACGCGGCCGGCACCCAGACCCCCAACCCGGC
Organism: Kitasatospora sp. NPDC127035; assembly: GCF_042726075.1. NCBI lineage: Bacteria > Bacillati > Actinomycetota > Actinomycetes > Kitasatosporales > Streptomycetaceae > Kitasatospora > Kitasatospora sp. NPDC127035. The sequence continues at coordinate 439 of NZ_JBHXDN010000054.1, forward strand.
CTACCTCCAGGACGCGCACGCCGAGCAGCGGGACGGCCGCCAGGTCGTCGTCTGGACGCTCAACCCCAAGGCCCGCTGGTCCGACGGCACGCCGATCACCTGGCGCGACATCGAGGCCAACTGGCGGGCGCTGAACGGCCGGGACCAGGCCTACAAGTCCGCCAGCAGCACCGGATTCGAGCTGGTCTCCGCCGTCGAGCGGGGCAAGGACGAGTACCAGGCCGTGATGACCTTCGAGCGGCCGTTCTCCGAGTGGCAGTCGATGTTCAACGGCGCCGCCAACGCACCGCTCCTCCCGGCCAGCCGGACCGGCACGCCCGACCTGTTCAACACCGCCTACCTGGACGCGATCCCGGTCACCGCGGGCCCGTTCAAGGTAGAGAAGCTGGACCGGGCGGCCCAGACCGTCACCGTGGTCGCCGACCCCGCCTGGTGGGGCGAGAAGCCGCTGCTGGACCGGATCGTCTTCCACGCCATGCTCCCCAACACCATGGCCGCCGCCTTCGCCAAGGGCGAGATCGACTTCTTCAGCAACGGCCCGGACGTGGCCGGCTACCAGCTGATCCGGGGCATCCGGGGCGCCGCCGTCCGGCGCGCCGGCGGGCCCGACTTCCGCCAGTTCACGCTGAACAGCAGGAGTCCCGCCCTCGCCGACCCGTCGGTCCGCCAGGCCCTGTTCCAGGCGATCAACCGGGACACCATCGCCCGGACCGACCTCGCCGGCCTCGACTGGCCCACCGTCGTCCTCAACAACCACCTGCTGGTGGCCAACCAGAACGCCTACCGGGACAACTCGCTCGGCCTCAGCCGGTACGACCCGGCCGAGGCGGTCCGCAAGCTCGACGCCGCCGGGTGGAAGCTGGACGGCGACGTCCGCAGGAAGGAGGGCAAGGAGCTCAACCTGCGGATGGTCATCCCGGCCGGCGTCACCCAGGCCCAGAACGAGGCCGCGGTCACCACCCGGATGCTCAAGGACGTCGGGGTCAAGGTCACCACCGTCACCGCCAACGCCAACGAGTTCTTCGACAAGTACGTCAACCGGCGGGACTTCGACATCGCCGCCTACTCGCTGCTCGGCACGCCGTTCCCGGCCAGCGGCAACCGGGCCAACTTCGTCCAGAACGGCGGCACCAACCACTCCCAGGCCGGCAGCCAGGCGGTCGACGGCGCGCTCGACCGGGCCGCCGCGGCGGGCGACGCGGCCGTCGCCTTCGAGGCGATCAACCAGGCCGACGCGGAGCTGTGGAAGGTGGCCGGCGTGCTGCCCCTCTACCAGCGCCCGCAGCTGTACGGCGCCCGCGTCGACCTGGCCAACATCGGCGCCCAGGGCCTCTCGGACATCGTCTGGGAGAACGTCGGCTTCCAGAAGTGACGCCCGGGCGCGCCCTCCGGTGGCGCGTCCCGCACGCACGGGGCCCCGGAGTCCGCGCGACTCCGGGGCCCTTCGGCGGCCGTGCTCAGCCCGCGCCGATCACGTCCCGCACCTCCGCGAAGTGGCAGGCCGACTCGTGCGCGGCCGGCCCCTCCAGGGTCGACGGCACCGCCAGCAGCGGGATCTCGGTGGAGCAGCGCTCCTCCGCCTTCCAGCAGCGGGTGCGGAACCGGCAGCCCGACGGCGGGTTGGCCGGTGAGGGGATGTCCCCGCTGAGCAGGATCCGCTCGCGGGACTCGCGCCCGGTCGGATCGGGCACCGGGACGGCGGAGAGCAGCGCCTGGGTGTACGGGTGCGTCGGGTGGGAGTAGATCTGCTCCTCCGTCCCGATCTCGACCATCTTGCCGAGGTACATCACGCCGACGCGGTCGGAGATGTGCCGGACGATCGAGAGGTCGTGCGCGATGAACATGTACGAGAGCTCGAACTCGCTCTGGAGCTGCTCCAGCAGGTTGATCACCTGCGCCTGCACCGAGACGTCCAGCGCGGAGACCGGCTCGTCGCAGATGATGAGCTCCGGCTTGAGCGCCAGCCCCCGGGCGATGCCGATGCGCTGGCGCTGGCCGCCGGAGAACTGGTGCGGGTACCGGTTGATGTACTCCGGGTTCAGGCCCACCACGTCCAGCAGGTCCTGGACGGCCTTGCGGCGGTCGCCCTTCGGGGCCACCTCCGGGTGGATCTCGTAGGGCTCACCGATGATGTCGCCGACCGTCATGCGCGGGTTCAGCGAGGTGTACGGGTCCTGGAACACCATCTGGATGTTCCGCCGCACCGCCTTCAGCGCGGATCCGGAGAGCCGGGTGATGTCCTCGCCCTTGAACAGCACCTGGCCGGAGGTGGCCCGCTCCAGGTTCATCAGCACCTTGGCCAGCGTCGACTTCCCGCAGCCGGACTCGCCGACGATGCCGAGGGTCTCGCCCCTGAGCAGCTGGAAGGAGATGCCGTCCACGGCCCGGACGGCGCCGACCTGCTTCTTGAGGACGATGCCCTGGGTCAGCGGGTAGTGCTTGACCAGGTCCTTGACCTCCAGGATGGGCTCAGCCACGGAGGGTCTCCTTCCAGAAGTGGCAGGCGCTCCGGCGGCCCGGCAGGTCGGCCCCCTCGGCGTCCAGCACCGGGACCAGCCGCGGGGTTTCGGTGCGGCAGACGTCCTGCGCCCGGTCGCAACGCGGGTTGAAGGCGCAGCCGTCCGGGATCCGCAGCAGGCTCGGCGGCAGGCCCTGGATGGCGTAGAGGTTCTGGCCCTTCTGGTCCAGGCGCGGGATCGAGTTGAGGAGGCCCCTGGTGTACGGGTGGGCCGGGCGCGCGTACAGCTCGTGCACCGGCGCCGTCTCGACGATCCGGCCCGCGTACATCACGGCGATCTTGTCCGCGACGTCGGCGACCACGCCGAGGTCGTGGGTGATCAGGATCAGACCCATGTTGAACTCGGCCTGGAGCTCCGCGAGCAGGTCCATCACCTGCGCCTGGACGGTGACGTCCAGCGCCGTGGTGGGCTCGTCCGCGATGATCAGGTCCGGCTCCAGCGCCATGGCCATGGCGATCATGATGCGCTGGCGCATGCCGCCCGAGAACTGGTGCGGGTAGTCGCCGACCCGTTCCCGGGCGGCGGGGATGCGCACCCGCTCCATCAGCTCGATCGCCCGCTCCTTGGCCTCCTTGCGCGAGGCCCCCTGGTGCACCCGGAACATCTCGCCGAGCTGGTAGCCGACGCTCAGGACCGGGTTGAGCGAGGAGAGCGCGTCCTGGAAGATCATCGCGATCTTCCGGCCGCGCACCGCCCGGCGGGCCCTGGGGCTCATGGTGAGCAGGTCCTCGCCGCGGAACCGGATCGAGCCGGAGGTGATCTTCCCCGGTGGCATGTCGAGGATGCCCATGATCGCCTGGGCGGTCACCGACTTGCCCGAACCGGACTCGCCGAGCACCGCCAGGGTCTCCCCCGCCGACACCGAGTAGCTCACGCCGTTGACGGCCTTGGCGACGCCGTCCCGGGTGTGGAACTCGATGTGCAGGTCGTCGACCTCCAGCAGCGGGGTGCCGGGCACCAGGTTCTCCCGGCCGCCGCCGAGCACCTCCACCGCGTCCCGGCGCGCCGCGCCGTCCTTCGTCGTCGGCTTGGTCAGATCAGTCATGGTCCGCGGCCCTCCTCAGCGCAGCTTCGGGTCGAGGGCGTCGCGCACCGCGTCGCCGAGCATGATGAACGCGAGCACCGTGATGCTCAGCACGGCGGCCGGGAAGAGCAGCACGTGCGGGGCGTTCAGGAAGCGGGCCTGGGCGTCGCTGATCATCAGGCCCCAGGAGATCGCCGGGGACTGGATGCCGATGCCGAGGTAGGAGAGCGCGGCCTCGGCCCCGATGTAGACGCCCAGGTTGATGGTCGAGACCACGATCACCGGCGCGACGGCGTTCGGCAGGATGTGCCGGCTGACGATCCGCCCGGTGCCGGCACCGAGGGCCCGGGCCGCCACCACGTAGTCGTTGTGCTTGTTGGCGAGGACCGCCGAGCGCATCAGCCGGTAGATCTGCGGCCAGCCGAGGACGGCCATCACCGCGGAGACCGTCCAGGCGTTGCCCTCGCCCCAGGTCGACATGATCAGCATCCCGCCGAGCAGCAGCGGGATGGCGAAGAAGATCTCGGTGACCCGGGAGAGCACGCTGTCCGCGAAGCCGCCGATCCAGCCGGCCCAGAGGCCCAGCGTGCCGCCGACGGCGACCACCAGCGTGGTGGTCACCAGCCCGACGATGATCGAGTTGCGGGCGCCCCAGACCGTCCGGGTGTAGATGTCGCAGCCCTGGACGTCGAAGCCGAACCAGTGGTCGGCGCTGGGCCGCTGCAGCGAGTCGGCCAGGTTGCAGAAGCCGCCCGCGCGCGGATCGCCGTCGGTGAACAGCCCGGGGACGATCGCCAGCACCACCATGAACAGCACCAGGAACCCGCCGATCAGGAACAGCGGGTTGCGGCGCAGGTCGTACCAGGCGTCGGTCCAGAGGCTGGCGACGCGCTCCGTGCCGTCCTTGCCCTTCCCGGCGGGGCCCTTGCCGGCCGGGTCCTTCTTGTCGAGCGACGCCCCGGCGAGCGGAGCGGCCTCGGCCGCCGGCCCGCTCGCGGCGGTCCCGGCAGCGGGCTGCCCGGGAATCGCCACCGTCGCGTCCTCGCGCTTCGTCGGCTCACTCATAGCGGATCCTCGGGTCCAGGACGGCGTACAGCAGGTCGACCACCAGGTTGGCGAACAGGTAGACCATCACCAGGGCGCTCACGATGCCCACGACGATGGTCCGTTCCCGCAGGTAGACGGACTGGAAGAGCTGGTGTCCGACGCCGGGGATGTTGAAGATGCCCTCGGTGATCACCGCGCCGCCCATCAGCCCGCCGAGGTCCATGCCGAGGAAGGTGACGATCGGGATCAGCGCGTTGCGCAGTCCGTGCCGGATCACCACCCGCAGCGGGCTGAGGCCCTTGGCCACCGCCGTGCGGACGTAGTCGGCCCGCATGACCTCGATCAGGCTGGTGCGGGTGAGCCGGGCGACGTACGCCAGCGAGGTCGAGGCGAGCACGTAGGCGGGCAGCAGGTAGGACCGGAAGCCCGCCTCCTCGTTGAAGGAGACCGGGAAGAAGTCGATGCCCAGATCGGTGTTGAGCTTCACCCCGAGGAGCAGCTGGAGCACGAAGCCGATCACGAAGACCGGGATCGAGATGACCATCAGGGTGGAGATCAGCACCACGTTGTCGATGAACCGGCCGCGCCGGAGGGCCGCGACCACACCGGCGGTGATGCCCACGACCATCTCGATCACGATCGCGGTGAGCGCCAGGTTGATGGTGTAGGGAAAGGCCGTCTTCATCACGTCCACGACCTGGTTGCCGCGGTAGTCCTCACCGAAGTCGCCCTGGAAGAGGCCGACCAGGTAGTTCCAGTACTGGATGAAGAACGGGTCGTCGAGGTTGTACCGGTCCCGCAGGACCGCCACGACGGCGGGGTCCTGTCGCTTCTCACCGGCCAGTGCCGTGATGGGATCCCCAGGCAGCAGGAAGACCAGTGCGTAGATAAGGAACGTCGCGCCGAGGATCACAGGTATGGCCTGGATGATCCGGCGGACCACATAGCGGCCCATGCGGTCTCCTCATGGTCGGGGGCACGCCTGAGCCGGGGGGCGCGGGGGTTTACCGCGCCCCCCGCCCTGGCGGACCGGGGACCCGGGGGGGGGCTCGCCCCGTCGCAGTTTGGCCGGTCCAACTTCCCCAGGGGGGTGGGCGTGAAGTTATTTGAGG
>NZ_JBHXDN010000054.1:6150-70242 GCF_042726075.1 Kitasatospora sp. NPDC127035
GCCCCCGCTTTGTATTACTTTTTGGGCGGTTTTTTCCGGGCCCCCAACACGGCCGGGGCGGGGGCCCCCGGGGGGGGGGGGCCCCCCCGGGGGGGGGGGGGGGGGGGGCCCCCCCCCCCCCCCGCCGTGGCGTACCGGTCAGCTGGGGGGCGTCAGGCCAGTTCGACGTTGGCCAGGTCCATCTGCCCCTGGGCGTTGACGTTCACGTTCTTGACGGTCTTCGTGTAGGCCGCGGAGGACATGTAGGTGTACACCGGGATGTACGGCAGGTCCTTGATGAGGATGTCGTCGGCGGCCTGGTAGAGCTTGAGGCCCTCGGCCTCGCCCTTGGCGGCGTCGGCCTTGGCCAGCGTGGCCTCGAACTCCTCGTTGACGTAGCCGCCGTAGTTGGAGCCGTTCTCGATGGCGACCTTGGAGAAGATCGGGCGCAGGTAGTTCTCGATCGACGGGTAGTCCATCGACCAGGCCATGCGGAAGGCCCCGGAGTACTTCTTGTCGCCCAGCGCGGTGAGGATGGCGCCGAACTTCTCGAACGGCTTGAAGGTGACCTCCAGACCGAGGTTCTTCTTCAGCTGGTTGCCGACCGCCTCGATCCACTCCTTGTGGCCGCCGTCGGCGTTGTACCCGATCTCGATCGTGTTGCCGGGCAGGCCGCCGGCCAGGGTGAAGAGCTCCTTGGCCTTCGCCGGGTCGTACTTGGCGGCGTCGCCGAGCGCGCCCGCGCGGTAGCCCGGGATGATCGGGCTGATGAAGTCGTCGGCCGGCTTGCGGGTGCCCGAGAAAATCGTCTTGGTGATCGCCTCGCGGTCGATCGCCATCGAGATCGCCTTGCGCAGCTCCGGCTTCTGGAACGCCGGGTTCGTGGCGATCGGGAATCCGAGGTAACCGACGCCGGATTCCGGCTTGTAGATGTAGCGGTCGCCGAACTCCTGGGCGACGGTCGCCATCGCCGAGATCGGCAGCTTGTCGGTGATCTGGATGTTGTTCGCGCGCAGGTCGTTGTACGCGGTTTCCAGCTTGTCGTAAACCTTGAACGTGACGGAATCCAGCTTGGCCTTTCCGTCCGACGCCGGGAAGTTCTCGTACCGCTTGACCTTGATCTGCTTGTTGTGCTCCCACTTGCCGTCCATCTGGAAGGCGCCGTTGCCGATCGGCGCCTCCTCGAAGGCCTTGGTGTCGGTGAAGAAGGCCTTCGGGAGCGGGAAGAAGGCGTTGTAGCCGAGCATGGTCTTGAACTGCGAGAACGGCACCTTGAGGGTGACGGTGAAGGTCTTGTCGTCGACGACCGCCAGGCCCTTGAGCTTGTCCGCGGTGGGCGTCTTGTCCTTGCCCGGGGCCAGCTCCTCGGAGCCGAGGATCTTGTCGTAGAACGGCATGGCCTCCTGCGCGTTGGCCTGGTTCGCGCCGTAGTTCCAGGCGTCGACGAACGACTGCGCGGTGACCTTCTCGCCGTTGTGGAAGGTGTAGCCGTCCTTGAGCTTGATCGTCCAGACGGTCGCGTCCGGGCTCTCGATCGACTCGGCGACCCGCAGCCGCGGCGAGTTGTCCTTGATGTCGTAGTCGACCAGGCCGGCGAAGATCGCGTTGAGCACCTCGGAGCCCTCGGACTCCGCGGTGTTCTGCGGCACCAGACCGTGCTGCGGCTCACCCAGCTCGACGCTGATCGAGCCGCCCTTCTTGCCCGACCCCGAGGTGCCCCCGTCCGAGGACTTCTTGTCGCTGCTGGTGCTGCAGGCCGAGATCGCGAGCGCGGTGCAGGCCGCGAGCGCGGTCCAACGCATCGTCTTGGTGAGCCTCATTCAACTGCTCCTCGATTTAAGGGCTTACGAACGAACGGCGCCTCGCCAGTCGGTGTGCCGGGCATGGCGAAGGTCGACATCTCAGGGCCGATCCGCACAGGTGACGAGGTGACCACTGATACGCGCAGAGCAACTATCGATCACCCGACCCCTTCGGTGGAATCGCCGTCACATCTCTTTTCAATTACATGCTCAGACCAACCCGTGACAATACTCGGCAAATTCCTCCATATCGCGCACGGAGCCGTCAATTCCACTTTCCGAATAACGAACATATATCACCGGTATTCGGCGCATTACGAAGCGTAATGATCATTTCCGAGTGCCCCGGACACCGTTCGGACGGGAATTCCCGCAGGTCGGCGGGCCGCAACGCGAGAGCGCGCCCTCCGAACGGAGGACGCGCTCTGTGAGTGGGGCGTACGCCCGGTGTCAAACGGTTTCCGGGCCGCCCCCGGGCTCTCCCCCGGGCCCCTTCCCGGACTCCCCCGCCGGCGCCCACTCCCCCGGTCCGCGCTCGGCCGCGAAGTGGCACGCCGAGTCGTGCGCCGCGAGCCCGTCCAGCCAGGCCGGGACGGCCAGCAGCGGGGTCTCCAGTGCGCACTTCTCCTGCGCCTTCCAGCAGCGGGTGCGGAACCGGCAGCCGGACGGCGGGTTCGCCGGCGAGGGCACGTCCCCGGTGAGGACGATCCGGTCCCGCGACTCGCGCGCCGTCGGATCCGGTACCGGCACCGCGGAGAGCAGCGCCTGGGTGTACGGGTGCGTGGCGTGGTCGTAGATCTCCCGGTCGCTGCCGATCTCGACCATCCTGCCGAGGTACATCACGCCGACCCGGTCGGAGATGTGCCGGACGATCGAGAGGTCGTGCGCGATGAACATGTACGAGAGGTTGAACTCGCTCTGGAGCTGCTCCAGCAGGTTGATCACCTGCGCCTGCACCGAGACGTCCAGCGCGGACACCGGCTCGTCGCAGATGATGACCTCCGGCTTGAGCGCCAGCCCCCGGGCGATGCCGATGCGCTGGCGCTGGCCGCCGGAGAACTGGTGCGGGTACCGGTTGATGTACTCCGGGTTCAGGCCCACCACGTCCAGCAGGTCCTGGACGGCCTTGCGGCGGTCGCCCTTCGGAGCCACCTCCGGGTGGATCTCGTAGGGCTCACCGATGATGTCGCCGACCGTCATGCGCGGGTTCAGCGAGGTGTACGGGTCCTGGAACACCATCTGGATGTTCCGCCGCACCGCCTTCAGCCCGGCCCCGGAGAGCCGGGAGATCTCCTCGCCCTTGAACCGGACCGATCCCGCGGTGGCGGGCTCCAGGTTCATCAGCACCTTGGCCAGCGTGGACTTGCCGCAGCCCGACTCGCCGACGATGCCCAGTGTCTCGCCCTGCCGCAGGTCGAAGGAGACCCCGTCGACCGCCTTCACCGCGCCGACCTGCTTCTTGAACAGCACCCCCCTGGTCAGCGGGAAGTGCTTGACCAGGTCGCGGACCTCCAGGATCGGCTCGCCGCGCGCCACCTTCTGGGCGAAGGCGGCCTCCACGGGCGCAGCGCTCACCCCGGTCACCCTCGTCGCCCCGGCCCCCGTCCCACCGGAGCCCGTCGCCCCGGCGCCCGTCCCACCGGCGCCCGTCCCACCGGCGCCCGTCCCGTCAGCGGTCATGGAGGGTCTCCTTCCAGAAGAAGCAGGCACTGCCCCGCCCGGCCAGCTCGGTGCCGTCGTCCTCGGTGACCGGGAACAGCTCCGGCACCTCCCGCCGGCAGATGTCCTGCGCCCGCGGACAGCGCGGGTTGAACGCGCAACCCGGCGGGATCCGCAGGAGGTTGGGCGGCAGGCCCTTGATCGCGTAGAGCTCCTGGCCCTTCTGGTCCAGGCGCGGGATCGAGTCCAGCAGACCCCTGGTGTACGGGTGGGCCGGGCGCGCGTACAGGTCGTGCACCGGCGCCGTCTCGACGATCCGGCCCGCGTACATCACGGCGATCTTGTCGGCCACGTCGGCGACCACGCCGAGGTCGTGGGTGATCAGGATCAGACCCATGTGGTACTCGGCCTGGAGCTCCGCGAGCAGGTCCATCACCTGCGCCTGGACGGTGACGTCCAGGGCCGTGGTGGGCTCGTCCGCGATGATCAGGTCGGGCTCCAGCGCCAGCGCCATGGCGATCATGATGCGCTGGCGCATGCCGCCCGAGAACTGGTGCGGGTAGTCGCCGACCCGGTCCCTGGCGGCGGGGATGCGCACCCGGTCCATCAGCTCGATGGCCTTCTCCTTGGCCTCCTTGCGCGAGGCGCCGTGATGGGCGCGGAACATCTCGCCGAGCTGGAAGCCCACCGTGAGCACCGGGTTCAGCGAGGAGAGCGCGTCCTGGAAGATCATCGCGATCTTCTGCCCGCGGATCTTCCGCCGTTCCTCCCTGCCCATGGTGAGCATGTCCTGTCCGCGGAACCGGATCTCGCCGCGGGGGATGCGGGCCGGCGGCATATCGAGGATGCCCATGATCGCCTGCGCGGTCACCGACTTGCCCGAACCGGACTCGCCGAGCACCGCCAGGGTCTCCCCCGCCCGCACGCTGTAGTTGACCCCGTTGACCGCCTTGGCCACCCCGTCCCGGGTGACGAACTCGACGTGCAGGTCGCGGACGTCGAGCAGCGGCCCCTCGTAGGGCTTCTCGTGCTGGGATTTGCCGGTATCGACTGCTGTGGTCACGATGCGTCCCCTCGCTCAGCGAAGCTTCGGGTCGAGGGCGTCGCGCACCGCGTCGCCCAGCATGATGAAGGCCAGCACGGTGACGGAGAGTGCCGCGGCCGGGAAGAACATCACGTACGGGGCGGTCCGGATCACCTTCTGGGCGGAGGAGATGTCGATGCCCCAGGAGATGGTCGGATCCTGCAGGCCGATGCCGAGGAAGCTCAGCGTCGCCTCGGTGGCGATGTACCCGCCCAGGGCGATGGTGGCCACCACGATCACCGGGGCGACCGCGTTCGGCAGGATGTGCCGGAGCATCAGCCGGCCGGTGCCGGCGCCGAGCGCCCGGCCGGCCACCACGAAGTCGGACTGCTTGACCGTCAGCACCGCACCGCGCATGACGCGCGCGATCTGCGTCCAGCCGAGGAAGGCGAGCGCGATCACCACGCTCCACACCGTGCGGTGGGAGAAGGAGTTCAGCAGGACCAGCGCGCCGAGCAGCAGCGGGATGCCGAAGAAGATGTCGATGATCCGGGAGATCACCGCGTCCACGCCGCCGCCGAAGTAGCCGGCCACCATCCCGGCCAGTCCGCCGAGCACGGTCACCGCGGCGGTCACGCAGATGCCGACGGTGATCGACGCCCGGGCGCCGTACACCACCCGGGCGTAGATGGACCGGCCCTGGCCGTCGTAGCCGAACCAGCCGGCGCCGAAGAAGTCCGTCCAGTCCGGCCGCTTGAGGTAGTCGTTGACCAGGTCGGCCTTGCGCGGGTCGGCGTCGGTGAACGCCCAGGGGAAGATCGCCATCACGACCAGCAGCAGGATCAGCACCGCCGAGATCAGGAAGATCGGCCGCCGCCGGAGGTCCCGCCAGGCATCGCCCCAGAGGCTGCGGGCCTCCTCCCGCTTGACCGGGTCGGGCTCCACCAGGGTCTCCAGCTCGACCGCCATGCCCTGCTCACCGGCGTAGTCCAGGTGGTCCATCCCCGGCTTGGGGTGCGGTTCGTACGAGCTCTCGTCGTGGATGTCAGGCATAGCGGATCCTCGGGTCCAGGACCGCGTAGAGCAGGTCGACGATGAGGGAGGCGACCAGGTAGACGATCACCAGGACGGTCACGATGCCGACCACGGTGGGTCCCTCCTTCTGGTTGATCGCCCGGTACAGGACGTTGCCGATGCCCTGGACGTTGAAGATGCCCTCCGTGACGATCGCGCCGCCCATCAGCGCGCCCAGGTCGGTGCCGAGGAAGGTGACCACCGGGATGAGCGAGTTGCGCAGCAGGTGACGGGAGATGATGGTGCGCCGGGGCAGGCCCTTGGCGACCGCCGTGCGGAGGTAGTCGGCCCGCAGGTTCTCGCCGATCGAGGTCCGGGTGAGCCGCGCGACGAAGGCCAGTGAGAGCGAGCCCAGGACGATCGCCGGCAGGATCAGTTGGGAGAGGTCCGTCGAGTCCTGCACCGTCGGGGTGACCCAGCCCAGATTGGTCGCGAAGATCGTCTGGGCGATGTAGGCCAGCACGAAGACCGGGATCGAGATCACCAGCAGGGTGAGGACCAGCACCAGGGTGTCCTGGAGGCTGCCGCGCTTCAGACCGGAGACCAGGCCCAGGCAGAGGCCGAGGATCATCTCGAAGAGGAAGGCCATCACGGCCAGCCGGATGGTGACCGGGAAGGCGTCCGCCATGATCTCGGTGACCGGCCGGCCGGTGAAACTGGTGCCGAAGTCCCCCTGGAAGAGGTTCCCCATGTAGTGCAGGTACTGCTTCCAGAGCGGCTGGTCCAGGTAGTACTTGTGCTTGAGGTTGGCCACCACGGCGGGGTCGGCGGCCTTGTCGCCGAACAGCGCCGAGACCGGGTCGCCCGGCAGGGTGTAGACCATCAGGAAGATCAGCAGCGTGGTGCCGAAGAACACCGGGATCATCTGCAGTACCCGACGCAGCACATAACTGCCCATCCGAGCCTCCTTCCTAGCTATCTGACCGAGTGCCCGGGCCCCGCCCTCCGTGCGGGGAGGGCGGGGCCGGCGCAGGGGGGCTGATCAGCCCTTGACCTCGACCTGGGTCCAGGCGGGGTTGCCGAAGGAGTCGAACTCGACGTTCTGCACCTTGGTGGAGTAGCCCGAGTTGGTGCGGTAGTACCAGAGCGGGACCGCCGGCATGTCGCCCGCCAGCACGGCCTCGGCCTGCTGGTAGCCGGTCACCGTGTCGGCCACGCTGGGAGCCTGGTCGGCCTGGTTCGCCAGCTGGTCGAACTGCGGGCTGCTGTAGCCGAAGTCGTTGGAGGCGGCGCCGGTGCGGTAGACGTCCGCGAGGAAGTTGGCGTTCAGCGGGTAGTCCTGCACCCAGCCGGTACGGAACGCACCGTTGATCTGGTGGCCGGTGATCGCCGCGCGGGCGGTCTTGAAGTCGGGCTTCGGGTCGCCCACGCAGTCCACGCCGGTGCTCTGCCGGATCGAGTTGCAGACCGCGTCGACCCACTCCTTGTGGCCGCCGTCCGCGTTGTAGGTGATCGTCAGCCTGTTGCCGGGCACGCCGCCGCCCTCGGCGATCAGCTGCTTCGCCTTGGCCGGGTCGAACGTGCAGTTGGCACCGCACTGGCCGTCCTTGTAGCCCTCGACGCCCTCGGCGACCCAGGCGGTGGCCGCCTTGCGCGAGCCCTGCAGCACCGTCTTGGTGATGGTCTCGCGGTCGATCGCCATCGACAGGCCCTGGCGGACCTTGGCCTTCTCCGGCGGGGCCCAGTCCGGCTGGTACAGGGTGAAGCCGATGTTCTGGATGGCGCCCTGCGGCGCGTCGATCGCCCGGTCGCCGAGGTCGCTCTTGTAGGTGGCCAGCGCCGACGGGGGCACCTGGTCGATCACGTCCAGGTTGTTGGACTGGAGGTCCGCGTAGGCGGCCTCCGCGGTGCTGTACATCTTGAAGACGATGCCGCCGTTCTTCGGTTTGTCGACGCCCTGGTAGTCCGGGAACGCCTTGGTGACCACCTGCTGGTTGTGGTCCCAGCTGACGAACTGGTAGGCGCCGTTGCCGACCGGCTTCTGGCCGTACCCGGCCGGGTCGTTGAAGAAGGCGTCGGGCAGCGGGGAGAAGGCGATGTAGCCGAGCTTGTACTCGAAGTAGGAGACCTTGCCGTTGAGCTTCACGGTGAAGTGCAGGTCGTCCACGACGGTCAGCCCGGACATCTTGTTCGTGGCGGGCTGGCCGCTCGTCGGGTGGACGTCCTGGTAGCCCTCGATGTCGGAGAACCAGGAGCTGTTGATCTGGTTGTTGCTGGTGGTCGCGGCCCAGTTCCACGCGTCGACGAAGTTCTTGGCGTGGACCGGGGTCCCGTCGTGGAACTTCCAGCCGTCCTTCAGGGTGATGGTGAAGGTCTGGGAGTCGCTCGTCTCGATGGTGTCGGCGACCTGCATCCGGATCTTCGCGTTGGTGGGGTCGTAGTCGACCAGGCCCTTGAACAGGTTCTGCAGGATGCGCCCACCACCCGTCTCGTTGGCGTTCGCCGGCTGCAACGGGTTCTGCGGTTCACTGCTCTGGTAGCTGAAGGTCTTGGTGCTGTCCGACGAACCGCTGCTGCTGCCGCCGCCGCTGCTGCACCCGCTGGCCACCAGGGCCACGGATGTCGCTGCGGCGAGGACCCATCGAGCACGGGTGGCTGCGGGCATGGAGGTCCCTCCTCAAGGTGTGTGACGCATCACACCCCATGAGAAGCGCGCCCGTGCGGCGGCGCGAGTCGGGTACCCCCGGACGGGTGCACCGGGGGCCGGAGGAGTTGACGGAACGCCGGAAGGGCCCGCAGCACGGGGCTGCGGGCCCTTCCGGGCGGAGTGAAGCGGGATCAGGCCGCAGCCGGCTCCCGGACCTCGGCGAAGTGGCACGCCGACTGGTGCTTGGCCGCACCGGTCAGCACCTCGGGGACCGCCAGCAGCGGGACCTCGGTGGAGCAGCGCTCCTCGGCCTTCCAGCAGCGGGTGCGGAACCGGCAGCCCGACGGCGGGTTGGCCGGCGAGGGGATGTCACCGGTCAGGATGATCCGGTCGCGGGACTCGCGCGCCGTCGGGTCCGGCACCGGCACCGCGGAGAGCAGCGCCTGGGTGTACGGGTGCGTGGCGTTCTCGTAGATCTCCTCGTCCGAGCCGATCTCGACCATCTTGCCCAGGTACATCACGCCGACGCGGTCGGAGATGTGCCGGACGATCGAGAGGTCGTGCGCGATGAACATGTACGAGAGCTCGAACTCGCTCTGGAGCTGCTCCAGCAGGTTGATCACCTGCGCCTGGACGGAGACGTCCAGGGCGGAGACCGGCTCGTCGCAGATGATGATCTCGGGCTTGAGCGCGAGGCCGCGGGCGATGCCGATGCGCTGGCGCTGGCCGCCGGAGAACTGGTGCGGGTACCGGTTGATGTACTCCGGGTTCAGGCCCACCACGTCCAGCAGGTCCTGGACGGCCTTGCGGCGGTCGCCCTTCGGGGCCACCTCGGGGTGGATCTCGTAGGGCTCACCGATGATGTCGCCGACCGTCATGCGCGGGTTCAGCGAGGTGTACGGGTCCTGGAACACCATCTGGATGTTCCGGCGGACGGCCTTGAGGCCCGCGCCGGACAGCTTGGAGATGTCCTCGCCCTTGAACAGCACCTGACCGGAGGTGGCCCGCTCCAGGTTCATCAGCACCTTGGCCAGCGTGGACTTGCCACAGCCGGACTCGCCGACGATGCCGAGGGTCTCGCCCCTCGCCAGCTCGAAGGAGACGCCGTCGACGGCCTTGACCGCGCCGACCTGCTTCTTGAAGAGGATGCCCTGGGTCAGCGGGTAGTGCTTGACCAGGTCCTTGACCTCCAGGATGGGCTCAGCCATGGAGGGTCTCCTTCCAGAGGTGGCACGCGCTGCGGCGGCCGGTGAGCTCCTTGCCGTCCTTGTCGGTCACCTGGTGCAGCTTCGGGATCTCCGAGCGGCACAGGTCGGTGGCGACGTCACAGCGGGGGTTGAACGCGCAGCCGGCCGGGACCTTGAGCAGGTTCGGGGGCAGGCCCTTGATCGCGTACAGCTCCTGGCCCTTCTGGTCCAGGCGCGGGATGGAGCGGAGCAGGCCCTTGGTGTACGGGTGCGCCGGGTTGGCGTACAGCTCGTGCACCGGCGCCGTCTCGACGATCCGGCCCGCGTACATCACGGCGATCTTGTCCGCGACGTCGGCGACCACGCCGAGGTCGTGGGTGATCAGGATCAGGCCCATGTTGTACTCGGCCTGGAGCTCCGCGAGCAGGTCCATCACCTGGGCCTGGACGGTGACGTCCAGGGCGGTGGTGGGCTCGTCCGCGATGATCAGGTCGGGCTCCATGGAGAGCGCCATGGCGATCATGATGCGCTGGCGCATACCGCCGGAGAACTGGTGCGGGTAGTCGCCGACGCGCTGCCGGGCGGCGGGGATGCGCACCCGCTCCATCAGCTCGATGGCCTTCTCCCGGGCCTCCTTCTTGGAGGAGCCGCGGTGCACCCGGAACATCTCGCCGAGCTGGGCGCCGACGGTCATCACGGGGTTCAGCGAGGAGAGCGCGTCCTGGAAGATCATCGCGATCTTCTGGCCGCGGATCTGCCGGCGGTCCTCCTCCTTCATGGCGAGCATGTCCTGCCCGCGGAAGAGGATCTGGCCCTGGCTGATCTTGCCGGGCGGCATGTCGAGGATGCCCATGATGGTCTGGGCGGTCACGGACTTGCCGGAGCCGGACTCGCCGAGCACCGCCAGGGTCTCACCGGCGGCCACGGAGTAGTTGACGCCGTTCACGGCCTTGGCGACGCCGTCCCGGGTGTGGAACTCCACGTGGAGGTCCTTGACCTCCAGCAGCGGGGTGCCAACCTCCAGGCGGCCGGTCTTCTGGTTCTTCTCGATCACGGTGGTCATCGGGTCGTCACCTCTTCTCTCAGCGGAGCTTCGGGTCGAGGGCGTCGCGGACCGCGTCGCCGAGCATGATGAAGGCCAGGACGGTGACGCTCAGTACCGCGGACGGGAAGAGCAGCACGTGGGGCGCGTCGAGGAAGCGGACCGACGCGTCGCTGATCATCAGGCCCCAGGAGATCTCCGGCGGCTGGACGCCGATGCCCAGGTAGGACAGGGCCGCCTCGGCGCCGATGTAGACACCCAGGCTGATCGCGGAGACGACGATGACCGGCGCGATGGCGTTCGGCACGATGTGCCGGAAGGTGATCCGGCCGGAGCCGGCGCCGAGGGCACGGGCCGCCATCACGTAGTCGTTGTTCTTGTTCGACAGCACCGAGGCACGCATGATGCGGAAGATCTGCGGCCAGCCGAGCACGGTCATCACGACCGAGACCGTCCAGGCGTTGCCCTTGCCGAGCATCGACATGATCAGCATGCCGCCGAGCAGCAGCGGGATCGAGAAGAAGATCTCGGTGAAGCGCGAGAGGATGCTGTCGACGATCCCGCCCTTCCACCCGGCCAGCAGGCCGAGGAGGGCGCCCACCAGGGTGACCATGGTGGTGGTCAGGACGCCGACGATGATCGAGTTGCGCGCGCCCCACACCGTGCGGGTGTAGATGTCGCAGCCCTGGACGTCGAAGCCGAACCAGTGGTCGCCGCTCGGACGCTTCAGCGAGTCGGCCAGGTCGCAGGCCCCCGAGTCGAACGGGCTGCCGTCCGTGAACCACTGCGGCACGACGGCCAGCAGGAGCAGGAACGACACCAGCACGGCGCCGATGATGAAGACCGGGTTGCGGCGCAGGTCGCTCATCGCGTCCGACCAGAGACTGGCGACGCGCTCCGGCTTCTGCTTCTTCTCCGGGGAGGACTTCGGGGAGTTGTCCTCGGAGGGGGCCTCGGCGCCCTTGGTGATGGTCTCACTCATAGCGGATCCTCGGGTCGAGCACGGCGTACAGCAGGTCCACGAGCAGGGTGGTGACGAGGTAGATCATCACCAGCAGCGTGACGACGCCGACGATGATCGTGCCCTGCTTCTGGTACACGGCCTGGGCGAGCAGACCGCCGATGCCGTGGATGTTGAAGATCTTCTCCGTGATGACCGCGCCGCCCATCAGACCACCGAGGTCGGCACCGAGGAAGGTGACGATCGGGATGAGCGCGTTGCGCAGGGCGTGCCGGCCGATCACCCGACGCCGCTTCAGACCCTTGGCGACCGCGGTGCGCACGTAGTCGGCGCGCATGGTCTCCATGAGGCTGGTGCGGGTCAGTCGGGCCACGTACGCGAGCGAGGTCGACGCCAGCACGAAGGCCGGCAGCAGGTACGCCCGCAGACCGTCCTCCTCGTTGAAGGAGACGGAGAAGATCTCGAGACCGTAGTCGTTCTTGAGCTTGACGCCGAGCACGAGCTGGAGCACGAAACCGGTGACGAAGACCGGGATCGAAATCACGAACAGCGTGCTGATCAGGACCAGTTGGTCCAGGAACTTGCCCTTGCGCAGGGCCGCCATGACGCCCGCCAGCACACCGATGATCGCCTCGATGACGAAGGCCACGATGGCGAGGTTGACGGTGAAGGGGAACGCCTCGCTGATCATGTCGCTCACCGAACGACCGGTCAGGCTCTCACCCAGGTTGCCCTGGAACACGCCGGAGATGTAGTTCCAGTACTGGAGCAGGAACGGGTCGTTCAGGTGGTACTTCTGGCGGATCATCTCCGCCACGAGCGGGTCGGCCTTCTTCTCGCCGGCCAGCGCCTGCACCGGGTCACCGGGCAGGCTGAAGCACAGCCAGTAGATCAGGAACGTCGCACCGATCAGGACAGGGATTGCCTGTATAAGTCGGCGGATGACATAGCGGCCCATCAGACCTCCATACTTTCGGACAAGGAAGGGAGGCGGGAGGACCCGGACTGTAGTCCGGTCCGCCCGCCCCCGTTCGTCTGATTAACCGGATCAGCCGGCGAGCTCGACCTCGTCCAGGTTCATGCGACCCTGGGCGTCGGTGTCGAAGTTCTTGATCTTCTTGCTGTACGCGGCGGAGGACATGTAGGTGTACACCGGGATGTACGGCAGGTCCTGGACCAGGATGTCGTCAGCCTGCTGGTACAGCTTCTGACCCTCCTCCGGGCTCTTCGCCTGGTCGGCCTGGTCCAGCAGCGCCTCGAACTTCTCGTTGACGTAGCCGCCGTAGTTCGAGCCGTTGTCGATCGCGACCTTGGAGAAGATCGGACGGAGGTAGTTCTCGATCGACGGGTAGTCCATCGACCACGCCATGCGGAAGCCGCCGGAGTACTGCTTGTCGCCCAGCGCGTCCAGGATCTTGCCGAACTTCTCGAACGGCTTGAGGGTGACCTCGACGCCCAGGTTCTTCTTCAGCTGGTTGGCGACGGCCTCGATCCACTCCTTGTGGCCACCGTCGGCGTTGTAGCCGAGCTCCAGGGTGTTGTTCGGGACACCGTTGGCCGCGGTGAAGATCTCCTTGGCCTTGGCCGGGTCGTACTTCGCCGCGTCGCCCATGGCGCCCTTGCGGTAGCCCGGGATCAGCGGGTTGACGAAGTCGTCGGCCGGGACGCGGGTGCCCGAGAAGATCGTCTTGGTGATCGCCTCGCGGTCGATCGCCATCGAGATCGCCTTGCGGATCTCCGGCTTGCCGTAGGTCTCCGGGTTGGTGGCGATCGGGAAGCCGATGTAGCCGACGCCGGACTCCGGCTTGTAGATGTAGCGGTCGCCGAACTCGCCCTTGACCGTGCCCATGGCCGAGATCGGGAGCTTGTCGGTGGCCTGGATGTTGTCGGCGCGCAGGTCGTTGTACGCCGTCTCCAGCTTGTCGTAGATCTTGAAGGTGACGCCCTGGAGCTTCGCCTTGCCGTCAGCGGCCGGGAAGCCCTCGAAGCGCTTGACCTTGATCTGCTGGTTGTGCTCCCACTTGCCGTCCATCTGGAACGGGCCGTTGCCGATGGGGGCCTCTTCGAAGGTCTTCTTGTCAGCGAAGAAGGCCTTCGGCAGCGGGTAGAACGCGTTGTAGCCCAGCATGGTCTTGAACTGGGAGAACGGCGCGGTCAGGGAGACCGTGAAGGTCTTGTCGTCGACGACCGTCAGGCCCTTGAGCTTGTCGGTGGCCGGCTTCTTGTCCTTGCCCGGGGCCAGGTCGGCGGAGCCGTCGATCTTGGCGAAGAACGGGAGGCCCTCGGCCGCGTTGTCCTGGTTGGCGCCCCAGTTCCAGGCGTCCACGAAGGACTGCGCGGTGACCTTCTCACCGTTGTGGAAGGTGTAGCCGTCCTTCAGCTTGATCGTCCAGACCTTGCTGTCGGGGGACTCGATCGACTCCGCGACGCGCAGCTTCGGCTCGTTGGTCTTGTTGTCGTACTCGACCAGGCCGGCGAAGAGGGCGTTCAGGACCTCGGCACCCTCGGACTCCGCGGTGTTCTGCGGAATCAGGCCGTGCTGCGGCTCACCGAGCTGAACGGCGATCGTGCCGCCGCCCGAGGCAGCCTTGTCGCTGCTCTTCGAGCTGGTGCTGCAAGCGGTCGCCGCAAGGGCGATCGCGGTCGCCGCGACGAGCCACTTGGTCTGGGTTGCACCACGCATGGGGGGATGCCTCCTGAATTCGACTTTCCAACGAGGAGAGCACCGCGGTTGGTCGGGACCGGATCCGCTGTGCCGTCCGCGCTCGTGGTTTCGGCGCGCACCCCTGCGCGTTAACCCTTGACCCGAGCCTGACTGCACCCACTATGTGTCACGCACGGACACGAAAGTGACCACTACCGATCTCAATTAGGTCACATGAACGGTCGGTAAGTTTCGAAAATCGGACATATGAGACATACTCAGACAGGCATTAAACGGACAGTCGTCATGAATGACGGACTGTCACGTTCGCTCAGCGGACACCTTGCCGTGGTAAGCGCTATTCCGTTTATACGCGCGTCGACAGCATGGAGTAGTTGAAAAAGTTCGCCCCCCTCTCCATCGGAAAGGGGGGCGACGGTTTCCGGCCAAAGCACGGCCGGAAGGCCTCAGAAGGCGGTGATCAGACCTTCTTGGCGCGCGAGGCGGTACGACCACGGTCCTTCTGGTCCAGCACGACCTTACGGATGCGAACAGTCTCCGGGGTCACCTCGATGCACTCGTCCTCGCGGCAGAACTCCAGCGACTGCTCCAGGGAGAGCTTCCGCGGCGGGACGATCGACTCGGCAACATCGGCGTTCGACGACCGCATGTTGGTGAGCTTCTTCTCCTTGGTGATGTTGACGTCCATGTCGTCGGCGCGCGAGTTCTCGCCGACGATCATGCCCTCGTACACCTCGGTGCCCGGGTCGCAGAAGAGCACGCCGCGCTCCTGCAGGTTGGTCATCGCGAAGGCGGTCACCACACCGGCCCGGTCGGCGACCAGCGAACCGTTGTTGCGGGTCGTCAGGGTGCCGAACCACGGCTCGTGGCCCTCGTGGATCGAGTGCGCGATACCGGTGCCGCGGGTGTTGGTGAGGAACTCGGTCCGGAAGCCGATCAGGCCGCGGGACGGCACCACGAACTCCATCCGGACCCAGCCCGAACCGTGGTTGGACATGTTGTCCATCCGGCCCTTGCGGATGCCCATGAGCTGGGTGACGGCACCCATGTGCTCCTCGGGGACGTCCACGGTGAGACGCTCGACCGGCTCGTGCGTCTTGCCGTTGACCTGCTTGGTGACCACCTGCGGCTTGCCGACGGTCAGCTCGAAGCCCTCGCGACGCATGGTCTCGATCAGGATGGCCAGCGCCAGCTCACCACGGCCCTGCACCTCCCAGGCGTCCGGGCGCTCGGTCTCCAGGACGCGCAGCGAGACGTTACCGATCAGCTCGCGGTCCAGGCGGTCCTTGACCTGGCGGGCGGTGACCTTGCGGTCGACCCGGCCGCTGGACTTGGCGTCCGCGCCCTTGCCGCTGCCGCCACGGCCGACCAGCGGCGAGGTGTTGGTGCCGATGGTCATCGAGATGGCCGGCTCGTCCACCGTGATCAGCGGCAGCGCGATCGGGTTCTCCGGGTCGGCGAGGGTCTCGCCGATCATGATGTCGGAGATGCCGGCGACGGCACAGATGTCGCCCGGGCCGGCCACCTCGGCCGGCTTGCGGGTGAGCGCCTCGGTCATCAGCAGCTCGGAGATGCGGACGCTCGAAATGGTGCCGTCGCGCTTGATCCAGGCCACGGTCTGGCCCTTGCGCAGCTCACCCTGCTCGACGCGGAGCAGGGCGATACGGCCGAGGAAGTTGTCCGCGTCGAGGTTGGTGACGTGGGCCTGGAGCGGCGCGTCCTCCTCGAACGTCGGAGCCGGGACGTGCTCCAGGATGGTGGAGAAGAACGGCTCCAGGCTGTCGCTGTCCGCGGGGACGGTCCCGTTGTCCGGCTTGGTCAGCGAGGCCACGCCGTCACGCGCACAGGCGTAGACGATCGGGAACTCGATCTGGTCCTCGTCGGCGTCCAGGTCCAGGAACAGGTCGTAGGTCTCGTTGATGACCTCGTCGATCCGGGCGTCCGGGCGGTCCGTCTTGTTGATGCAGAGGATGACGGGGAGCCGCGCGGTGAGCGCCTTGCGGAGCACGAAGCGGGTCTGCGGGAGCGGACCCTCGGAGGCGTCGACCAGGAGGACGACCGCGTCCACCATCGAGAGACCTCGCTCGACCTCGCCACCGAAGTCGGCGTGGCCCGGGGTGTCGATGATGTTGATGGTGATCGGAGCGCCACCATCCTTCGGGTGGTACTTGACCGCGGTGTTCTTCGCGAGAATGGTGATGCCCTTCTCGCGCTCCAGGTCGTTGGAGTCCATCATGCGGTCGTCCAACTGCTGGTGGGCAGCGAAGGCGCCGGCCTGCTTGAGCATGGCGTCGACCAGGGTGGTCTTGCCGTGGTCGACGTGGGCGACGATGGCGACGTTACGGATGTCGTTGCGCGTGGGCATGCCTAGCAGATTCTCCCGGAATCGTGGGTTTCGGCGCCCGGCTGCGTGACGCGCACTTGCGACCACTGTTGGTCGCCGCCGCCCGTTCCGCCTGCTACTACCGGTCCACCCGCCGGGCAGGACATGCCACGGCTTCCTCCTATGGTACGGGGAACCGCCCAGCTCGGCCGAAACGAGCAGGTCGGGCGGGATCAAGATCACAACTCGGACACCGGCTCTTCACCCTGTGGACGTCCGGCGGCACGTTCCGGACCCGTCCGCCGACCCGTCCACCGACCCCTCCACCGACCCCTCCGGCGGTCCCTCCGGCGGTCCCTCCGGCAGTCCCTCCGGCAGTCCCTTCCGCCGCGCCCGGCGACGGTCCACGGACCGGTCCGGTCCGGTCGCACGGCGATCGGGTGACCGCGTCCACCCGCCCTGCCCGCCGGGACCCGGCCCCTGTCTCATGGCTCCTGCCGGACGCACGAGACCCGGGAGAGAGGGCCTGACGGAGGCCCTGACGGAGGCCCTGACCGCGACCTAGCCGGCCGACCACCCCACGTCCTGGAAGCGCGGCCGGCCGAAGCCCCAGACCCCCGCACCCGCGAGCCCCGTCCGGACGGCCGTCAGCTCGGGGCGCTGGAACAGCGGCACCGAGTGGCCCAGCTGCCAGATCCGGACGTCCGCCTCCTGGAGGAGGGCCTGGCGGGCGGCGGGGTCCGGTTCGGCGCCGGCACGCTCGAAGAGGCGGTCGATCTCCTCGGTGCCCGCGCGGGCGAAGTTGGTGCCGGCCCGGAGGGCTCCGTCGGGGCCCGGCCGGGGCTTGGCGTAGACGGGCTGCTGCTCGCCGGCCGGGTCCGGCCCGGCCGGCCAGGAGAAGAGGGCGAGGTCGTAGTCCCCGGCGGCCAGGTGGTCGCGGACGAAGGTGTCCGCCGGCGCTTCCGTCACCCGGACCGCGATCCCGGCCGCGCCGAGGTCCGCCACCACCGCGTCCGCGGTGCGCCGGGCGGTGGCGGAGCCGGCCGGGGCCAGGAGGGTGAGGGCGAGCTCGCGGCCGTTCCGGGCCCGGGTGGCGCCGGCGGCGGGGCGCTTCCACCCGGCCGTGTCCAGCATCCGCCCGGCGTCGGTGGCGCCGAGCGCGTCGGCGTTGTCGCGGTAGCCGTCCTGGTCGCCGGTGAGCAGGTGGTGGCCGTGCGGGGCGGCCGGCAGCCCGAGCGGGGTGAGTGCGGCGTCGGCGGTGTGCCGGCGGTCGACCGCACGGGCGACCGCACGCCGCAGGACCGGGTCGGTGAGGAGGTCGCGGGCCGCGTTGAGGGTGAGCTGGGTGAGGGCGGCGCCGGCGGCGCGGTGCAGGGTGACGCCGGGCAGGGTCTCCGCCCGGTGGAGCGCCTGGGCGGCCCCGCCCCCGGCCGGGGCGCCTGCCCCGCCGGCCGCGTGGTCGACGGCGGCCGTCAACGGGGCGATGTCCACCCGGTTCTGTTCGAGCGCGTCGGCGCGTTGTTCGGCCGGGACGGCGAGGAAGTCGATCCGGTCGGCCTTGGCCGGCGCGCCCCACCAGTACGGGTTGCGGACGAGGGCGGCCCGTCCGCCGGCCGGGTCGTACCCGGAGACCAGGAACGGCCCGGCGGTCGGGTGGGCGGTGCCACCGGGCAGCGGGCGGCCGAAGGCGGCGGCGGTGGCGGTCTCGGCGGCCGGGTAGAGCGGGCCGAACAGGGCGCGCCACTGCGCGCAGGGCTGCCGGAAGGTGACCTTGACCTCCTGCGGGCCGGCGCCCTGGACGATCGAGTCGATCGTGCCGTAGCCGGCGGGGCGGGCGGAGGTGTAGGCCGGGTCGAGGCCGGAGAGCGCGGCCCGCTGGGCGATGAAGTCGGCGGCGGAGAGCGGGGTGCCGTCGCTCCAGACCGCCCGCGGGTTGAGGCGGTAGGTCACCACCTGCGGCAGCTGCCCGGGCGGCGTGGACTCGGCGGCGGCCAGGTAGTCGGGGTCGGCCTCCCAGCCGCCGCGCGCACCGGGCCGGAACAGCGCGGGGTAGAGGGCGTGCGCGAGCAGCGCGGAGTCGGCGGTGGCGGCCGGCTGGTAGACGTTCAGGGTGGCGGGGACGGCGTCCACCGCCCAGCGCAGGGTGCCGCCGTCCCGCACGGTGGAGCGGTCGACGGGGAGGACGTCCCCGGTCACGGTGGCCGGCGCGGGCGGTGCGGGGACGGGCGTCGGGGCGGTGCCGGCCGGGAACGGGCCGCCGGAGCAGCCGGCCGAGGCGGCGAGGGCGAGCAGCAGCGCGGCGGCTGCGGCGGGGAGGCGGGCGCGCATGGCGGCCATGGAACGCCGCCGCTCCGGGCCGGGCCGCGCCGACACGGCGGCTGCCCGGGGACTGCACCCGGTCGGCCGAGCCTCCGCCGCCCGTGCCGCGACGTCGCGCGGGGGCGGCGCGCGGGGGCGGCGCGCGGGGGCGGCGGCCCCGGTGGGCCCGCGGCCCGGGCCCGTCTACAGCCCGAGCTCGAACCAGACGATCTTGCCCTTGGGCGTCCGCCGGCTGCCCCAGCGTTCGGCGAGCAGGCTGACCAGCTGGAGCCCCCGCCCGCCCTCGTCGGTCTCCTGGGCGCGCCGCTGCCTGGGCTGGGCGTAGCCGTCGTCCCAGACCTCGCACACCATGGTCCGGTCGCGCAGCAGACGGAGCCTGATCTCGCCCCGGCCGTGCCGCAGGGCGTTGGTGACCAGCTCGCTGACCAGCAGCTCGGTGGTGTCGACCAGCTCGTCGAGGCCGCGGGCCAGCAACCAGCTGCAGGCGAGTTCGCGGGCCTTGGCGACGGAGGTCGGCTCGGGCGGCAGGAACCAGTTGCCGACGGCGTCCTCGGGGAAGGCGTGCACCCTGGCCATGAGCAGGGCGATGTCGTCCTCCCCGTGGTGCGGGTTGAGCTCGCCGAGGACGTGGTCGCAGAGGTCCTCCAGGCCCTTGCCCTCGGCGGAGAGCGCGACGCGGAAGGCGCGGAGCCCCTCGTCGAGCTGGTGCTTGCGGCTCTCCACCAGGCCGTCGGTGTAGAGGCCGAGCACGGCGCCGTCCGGGAGGGTCAGCTCGACCTCCTCGAAGGGCTCGCCGCCGACGCCGAGCGGCAGGCCGGGCGGGACGTCCAGCATCCGGGCCGGTTCGCCGGGGCCGAGCAGGACGGGCGGCAGGTGGCCGGCGTTGGCGAAGGTGCAGCGCCGGGTGACGGCGTCGTACACCGCGTAGACGCAGGTCGCCAGGTAGACCTCGCGGGCCTCCTCGTCGGCGGTCGAGGTGAGTCGCCCGTACGGGGCGGGCACGACGGCCGGCGCGGTGTCGTCGCCGAGGCCGCGGGCGATCTCGTCGAGGGCGGTGAGCACCTCGGCGGGGTCGAGGTCGAGCATGGCCAGGGTGCGGACGGCGGTGCGCAGCTGCCCCATCGCGACGGCGGCCCGCAGGCCGCGGCCCATCACGTCGCCGATGACCAGCGCGGTGCGGTTGCCGGGCAGCGGGATGACGTCGAACCAGTCGCCGCCGACCTCGGTGTTGTTGTTGCTGGGCAGGTAGCGGCAGGCGATCTCCAGGCCACTGGCGGCCGGGTTGCCCGGGGGCAGCAGGCTGCGCTGGAGGATCAGCGCGCGCTCGTGCTCGCGGCGGTAGAGCCGCGCGTTGTCGATGCAGACCGCGGCCCGGGCGACCAGTTCCTCGGCGATGGCGACGTCGCGGGCGTCGAACGGCTCGCTGCCGATCGCGCGGGAGAGCTGGACGAGGCCGAGCACCTGGTCGCGGGCGACCAGCGGGACGATCAGGGTGGAGCGGAGCAGCGGGTCGGGCCCGGGCTCGGGGACGACGCTGCGGCCGGTGCGCAGGGCCCGGGCGTGCGGGGAGCGGCGCGGGTAGCAGAGGGTGCCGCCGGCCTCCGCGATGGGCAGGCCGGTGACCGAGCCGAGCACCGAGGAGGCGCCGCCGACCACGCTGGAGACGGCGACCCGGCGCAGTTCGCCGCTGCCGTCGGTGAGCACGCCGTCGCCGTACCGGCCGGCGCTGGGGACGGTCTCGCCGGAGAGCAGCGCGGTGTAGAGGTCCACGGTGGCGAGGTCGC
Source organism: Kitasatospora sp. NPDC127035 (assembly GCF_042726075.1). Taxonomy (NCBI): domain Bacteria; kingdom Bacillati; phylum Actinomycetota; class Actinomycetes; order Kitasatosporales; family Streptomycetaceae; genus Kitasatospora; species Kitasatospora sp. NPDC127035. The sequence goes on from NZ_JBHXDN010000054.1 coordinate 26,557, forward strand.
AGAACGGCGGGACGACGACGTCCAGCAGCTCCTTGGCGGTGGTCTCCAGGTCGAGGGTGGAGCCGATGTGGGCGCTGGCCTCGTTGAGCAGGGCGAGGTTGCGGCGGACGCCGTCGGCCTCGCGCTCGGCGACGTGCCGGCTGGTGACGTCGGAGACCTGTCCGGCGACGCCGGTCGGCTGGCCGGCCGCGCCGTTGAGGCGGTAGAGCGAGACGGCCCAGAGCCGGTTGCCCTCGCGGGTCGGGACGGTGGAGTGGAAGCGCAGGTCGAAGACGGGCTCGCCGCTGGCGAGGACCTTGCGCAGGGCGGCGGTGAGCCGGTCGGCCTCGGAGCCGGGGAAGAGGTCGTGCGGGGTGAGCCCCTCCAGGTCGGTGGGGGCGAGGCCCATCCCGGAGGCGAAGGCGTCGTTGACCCGCTGGAGCCGGAGCCGGTCGTCGAAGAGGATGAACCCGGTCGGAGTCTGGCCGAAAACCGCCTCGGAGGCGGCGAGGTCGGTCTCGATCCGGCGGAGCCGGCCGAGGTCGACGGCGAGACAGGTGGCGCCGGCGGTGGGCAGCGCGCTGTCGGGCATCAGGTAGAGCTCGGCGAGGCCCTCGCCGCCGTTGGCGTCGCGGTACGGGGTGGTGCCGACCCACTCCTCGCCGGCCAGGGTCCGTTCGAGCCGGGCCCGGCCGCGCTGCCAGAGCTCGCGCGGGACGAAGGTGGTGACCGGGTCGGCGCCGACCGCCTCGGAGGCGGGGACCCCGAAGAACTCGGCGGCGCGCTCGCTCCACTGGCTGATCCGGCCGTCGGGGCCGATCGCGAAGGTGGCGACCCGGATGTAGTCGTAGATCGATCCCGGGTCCCCGGCGCCCCAGCGGTGTGCCTCGGCCACCCGGTGGGCGGCGGGACCGACGGTCGGGGCCGCCGCGCGCGCGACCGAGCGGGGCACGGCGGGCGCGGACACGTGTTGGGCACCGGCCTGCCCGGGTACAGCGGCATGACCGCTGCTGCTCGGCGCGTTACGCGCCGGGGTGCTGTTCAACGGACCGACCCCTCCAAACCCGCGACCGTCCGGATGTCGAGAAGACCGAGTATTCATCATCGAGGGGTACGTTCACACGCCCTCAACATCACAACATCAGATCGGGCGAAGGTTTTTGTCCTACCGCCCGCGCAACCACAATGCCACGCTCGCGCCCCCTGCCGGAGCGCGCGCTCCCCCTGGCCGCCTCCCGGCATATGCAGCACCGTTCTCCTCGCCGTCCGCTCGTCCGCCCGTCGGGCCTACTCGGCCGCCGACTCGTGGGGCTCACTACCCGGCAGCGCCTGCTCGAACCAGACCACCTTGCCCATCCCCTCGGCCCGGGCCCCCCAGCGCAGCGCCAGCCGGCGGACCAGCTCCAGCCCCCGGCCGCCCTCGTCGGCCTCGGCCGCGTGCCGCTCGCGCGGCGGATCGGGCAACGGGTCGGAGATTTCCACCAGCAGCGTCTCCCCGAGCGTCAGCCGCACGCCGATCGGTGCGCTCGCGTACCGGACCGCGTTCGTGACCAGCTCGCTGACCAGGAGCTCGGCCGTGTCGGTGAGCTCCTCGACGCTCCACTCGACCAGCGTCGCGCGGACCAGCCGGCGGGCCCGGGAGACGGCGGTCGGCTCGGCGGGCAGCGTCCAGCCCGCCGTCGGGGTGCCGGCCTGCCCGTGGCCGAGCCGGGCCAGCAGCAGCGCCACGTCGTCCGGCTCGCGGCCCTGCTCCATGGTGTCCAGCACCGCCTCACAGGCGGCCTGGATCGACGCGTACGGCGCCTCCAGGACGGTGAGCAGCCGGCCCAGGCCCACGTCCAGGTCCTTGTCCCGGGACTCCACCAGCCCGTCGGTGCAGAGCGCCAGCAGGCTCCCCTCCGGGATCTTCAGTTCGACCGACTCGAACGGGACTCCGCCGACCCCGAGCGGGGCTCCGGACGGCAGCTCCAGGATCCGCCCGACGCCGCCGAGCAGCGGGCCGCCCGTCCGGGTCGGTTCGTCGGTCCCCTCCGCCGGCACCACCAGCACCGGCGGGATGTGGCCGGCCTTGGCGACGGTCATGGTGGCGGTCGCCGGGTCGAACACCGCGTACACGCAGGTGGCCAGCAGCGCCTCGTCCGGCCCTTGGGCCAGGTCGTCGGCCAGCTCGTGGACGTGCCGCAGCAGCACGTCCGGCGGCAGGTCCAGGGCGGCCAGCACGCGGACGGCGGTACGCAGCCGCCCCATCGTCGCGGCCGCCCGGAGTCCGTGGCCCATCACGTCCCCGACCACCAGCGCGGTGCGGTCGCCGGGCAGCGGGATGACGTCGAACCAGTCGCCGCCGACCTCGGTGCCGCTGCTGCCCGGCACGTAGCGGTAGGCGACCTCGACGCCGGTCGGCTGGGGGACCTGCTGCGGGAGCAGCGTGCGCTGCAGGGTCAGCGCGGCGGTGCGCTCACGGGCGTAGAGCCGGGCGTTGTCCAGCGAGGAGCCGGCCCGGTCGGCCAGCTCCACGGTGAACGCCAGGTCGTCCCGGTCGAAGCCCTCCCGGTAGCCGGCCCGGCTGACGAGCAGCAGGCCGATCACGATGCCCCGGGCGCGCAACGGCACCACCAGCATCGAGTGCACGCCCAGGTCGTGCGCCGCCTGCATCTTCGGGTCGCCCGGGTACGTGACGTCGCTCAGCTGGTCGGCGCCGGAGAGCAGCTCGGGAACGCCGGTGCGCAGCACCCGGCCGCAGGCCGAGTCCTCGGCGAAGGTGATCCGGGCACCGCGCCGGAGCATCGTCTCCACCTCCGGACCGTCCTGGACGGAGGCGGTGCCCAGCTGGAGGAGCGAGGTGCGGCGGTCGTGCCCGTGCCGGGGCAGGTCGTCACCGTGCGCGACCGCCTGGAGCAGGATCACCGCGGCGTGGTCGGTCAGCCGGGGGACGACCGCGCCGGCCAGCTCCTGGGCGATCCGGGAGGCGTCCAGCAGGTCACCGACCCGGGAGCCAAACTCGTTGAGCAGTGAGAGCCGGCGGCGGGCGTGCTCGACCTTGGCCACCGCACGGTAACGCTCCGTCACGTCCATCACCGTGCCGGAGATGCCGAGCACCCGGCCGGCCCGGTCGGTCATCCGGCTGTAGGAGATCGAGCGGTAGCCGGAGCGTGCGGTGATCGGGGAGGCGAGGGTGACGTCGATGACCGGCTCGCCGGTGGCCAGCACCTGGCGCTGGATCGCGGTGATCTCGTCGGCCGCCCGCTCGGGGAGGGTCTCCCCCGTGGTCCGGCCGACGTGGTCCTCCGGCACGACGCCGTTCATCTCGGCGAGGGTCTGGTTGACGGCGGTGTAGCGCAGGTCGGTGTCGAGGATCGCGATGCCCAGCGGGGACTGCTCGAACAGCGCGTCACGGACGGCGAGGTCGCGCTCCACCGCCCGGACGGCGGCCGCCTCGGCCAGGTTGACCTGGAGGAACGGGGTGCCGTCGCCGTCGACGAGCAGCGAGATCCGGGCGTCGACCAGCACCGGATCGCCCTCCCGGTCGCGCAGCTCGGCCAGACCGGACCAGCGGCCGTGGCGCAGGGTGTCCTGGATCGCGGCCCGGATCCGGACCACCTGGTCGGCGTCCGGGATCAGCTCGTCGATCCGGCGGCCGACCAGCAGCTCGTTCGGCCAGCCGAGCAGTTCCTCGGCGGCCGGACTCCAGAGCACCACGCGGCCGGCGGTGTCGAGGATCGCGATGGCGACCTTGACCACGTCGAAGAGGGTGCCCTCGGGATGCCCGGCCGTACCGGGACCGGGGCGCCCCCCGAGTGCCGTCCGGGGGCCTGCGGTGCCGCTTCCCGGCCCGCCCGGGGCGTCTCCCCGGCCGCCTCCCCCGGCACCTGCCGGAGGCTGCGCCTGGGTGTTCCGCGGTCCGCCGGGGAACGGCCGGCCGGGTCTGCTCCGGACGCCGCCCGGCGGCGCCGCGTCGGGCACCACCAGGGACGGTGCGGGCTGCGTCGGCACCGGCCCCTCGGGCGGACCGCCGCCCTCGCTCCGGCCACGACCGGCCGGCGGGTACGCGGCCCGGTTCTCGCCGCGCACGTCCGCCCGGCTCGCGCCACGGCGCAGCCGGGCCCGGGCGGCGGCGCTCCCCCCGGCGCCCGCCCGTCGCGCTCCCCCGCCACCGTTACCGGTATTCGACACCGACGGGGCCTCCGGCTCTGGTCGGGATCGGCGTCGCCGGCTGGGGGCGGCTCACCGATGGTGACGAATAGTGCCGAAAAGTGACATACCCAGCAGAACCAAGGCTATCCCGGTCAGCGCGTCGACTTTTCCGATTGCCCGGCCCACCGCCCCACGCGTCGCGCGGGAGCCGCCCCCGCGCGTCCCCGCTCCGGGGCAGGGACGCGGACGGGGGACGGCCTGCCGGGACGGCAGGGCGGCCCGGGGGGCGGTGCCGGCGAGGCGGTCCGCAGCTCGTCCGGAGGCGGTGAGGGCGGGCGGGAGCACGGGCGGGCACGCGTCCGGACGGGGCGCCGGGGTTCAGGTCACCGGCTTCGGGGCGCGCGGTTCAGGGCGCGCGGTTCAGGGCGCCAAGCGGCGGGCGACGTCCGGGAGCACGGCGCGGTCGTGATCGAGCCAGTCGACGTCCGACAGCTCGGCCGGTCCGAGCCAGCGGAGCTCGTCGTGGTCCTCCAACGGGCGCGGATCCCCGGAGAGCAGCTCGGCGGCCCAGAACCGCAGCTCCAGGCCCGGCCGGACCAGCCACGAGCCCGGCAGCCGGGTGACCGCCCGGGCGCGTACGCCCAGTTCCTCCATCAGCTCGCGTTCGAGCGCCTGGCTCTCGGTCTCACCGGGCTCGGCCTTGCCGCCGGGGAACTCCCAGCGGCCGGCCACCTCGGCGGGCGCGCTCCGGCGGGCGGCGAGCACCCGGCCCCGGTGGATCAGCGCGCCGCCGACGACGATCCGGTTCTCTGCCGTGCCGCCCGCGGCCGGCCGGTCGTTGGGCTTGTCCATGGCCGAAGACCCTAGTCGCCCGCCCGGCCGTGCTACTCGTCCGGTCCCCGCGTCCGCGACGCACCGGCGGGCTCGGCCTCGACCCAGTACAGCTGCTTGTGACCACGCGCCTCGAACTCGGCCGCCAGGCGATCGGCCGCCTCCCGCCCGACGCCCCCGGCGACCACGAAGCGGTTGCCGTTGTCGTCCTGCCGCATCACCCGAAAGGTGTCCATGGCGGCCAGCGTAGGCCGGGCCCCGGCCCGCGTGGGGGTCGGGCCGGGGCGGGCCTCCTCGGGACGCTACGCCCGGTTCGCTTCCGGCAGGTACGGGCGCGGTTAACGGCCGGTAAGCCGGGCGCCGCCGGGGCCGCGGCGACCGGCGGACCACCCCCGCGACCGGTCGCCGGGGCCCGCGGCGTCAGACCTGGTACTTGGCGACGTGCTCACCGGTCTGCAGGCCCAGCTCGCGCCGGATCTCCACGGTGCCCTTGTCGCTCCTCGCGAGCAGCGCCTCGGCGCGCCGCACCTCGCGCTGCAGCGTGGCGTCGTCGACGGACCTGCCCGCCGCGTCCCAGATGTTGGCGGCCTCCAGCTGTACCGCCGCCAGCTCGGCCAGCTTCGGCTTCGCGCCCGCCGGCCAGACCGCCGTGGGGCTGACGACGTCCGCGGCCTCCTTGCGCGACGCCGCGGCCATCTGCACGGCCCACGCCCGGTAGGCGGCCGGCTGGAGGGAGACCTCCGCGGGCGGCCGCTTCGCGTACACCCGCTCGTAGGCCCGGGCGGCTTCGAGGTAGGCGAGCTGGGCCGGGTTCAGACTGCCCCGGTCGGTGCGGACGGTGCCGAGGTGCTCGGCGCGGGCGTCCTCCAGGACGCAGATGACCTCGTGGTCGCCCGCCTGCCAGTTGTCCCGGCCCGGGTAGTACTCGGACGGGTTCATGCCCTCGGGCACCGCCCAGAAGTCGAGGGCGTACGCGTCGCGGACCGGCCGGCAGAGCTCGATCGCGCGGTCGCGCACGGCGGTCTCGCCCGGGTACTCGGAGCTCCCCTCGTCGGGCATCGGGACGATCCCGGCCACCTCGCCCTGGTGCGGGGCCGAGCAGGGCTTCTTGAGCACCCAGTAGACGACGCCCGGGGAGCCCTCCGCCGCGTCGGACCCGGGATCCGCCCGGGTGAAGCAGTCACCGGTACGCAGCGACCCCCAGGACACCGCGCCGGCCGGCCGTGGCGGCTGGTCCCTCTCGCGTTCCTCGGCCTGGATCCCGAGGACGGCGAACCCGATGAACGCGACCAGGGTGACGACCACACCGAACACGCCGAGGACCAGGCCGGTGACCGCCATGCCCCGGCCGCGCTGGTTCCGCTTCGATATCCGGACCAGCGCGACGATCGCGAGGACGAGGGCGGGCGGCCAGAGGCAGAACAGGCCGGTGACCAGGGCGGCGACGGCGAAACCGCTGGTGCCCGTGGGGGCCGGCGTATAGGCGAACCCGGGCTGGTAGCCGGAGATCGCGCCGGGCGGGACGGCCCCCCAGCCGGACGGCTGCGGGGCGGCGGGCGGCAGGTCCGTACCGGGGGCGGCCGGCGCGGCCGGCGTGGTCGCGCGGGCGCCGCTTCCCGGGGCGGCCCACGGGTCGGCGGGGGCGACCGGAGCCGCCCGGGGGTCGGCGGGGGCGGCAGCGGCCGGAGCCGCCCACGGGTCGGCGGGGACCGTCTCCTGCGCCGGCGGGCCGGCGGCGGCCAGGGGCTTCATCAGTTCGACCCGCGGGTCCGCGGGCCGAGCCGCGGGCAGGGCCACCGGTTCGGCCACCGGTTCGGCCACCGCGCCATCCACCGCCTCGGCCGGGAGCCCGGCCGCAGGCGAGACCGCGGTCTCGGGCCCGGCTGCGACCGCACTCTCGGGCCCGACCGCGGGCTCGGGCTCGGCCTCAGGCTCGACCGCCGGTCCGGCAGCCGCGCCGGCCGCCGGCTTGGTCAGCTCAACCCGCAGGTCCGCGGGCGGCGGAACGTCGTCGGGCTCGGGCTTGGACACGTACGACTCCCCCGGCCCGCAGGTCACGGGCCCTACTCGGCAGTTCGGTCGGAAGGGCCCACGGAGCGAACCGCCGCGATCGGAGAATCGCCGCAGTCACGGCGGATCCGTGGGAACAGGCGCGCGACTCTACCCGATCTTGAGGAACGGCCACCCGTGCGCGTCCCGCCCGCCGCCCCTGCCCCTCGGGCCGGCCGCCCGGGGGCTCACCCCCGGGCCAGGACCTCGCCGTGCAGCATCGCGAACCAGCCGTCCTCGGCGGCCACCCACGCCCGCCACCCGGCCGAGATCCGCTCCAGCTCGGCCTGCTCCGCGTACCCGTCGGCCACCGCCGTCCGCGCGATGCCGGAGGACACGACCCGGTCGGCCCACAGCCCGCCCCACCACTCGCGCTGCTCGGGCGTCGCGTACGTCCAGGTGCCGGACGTGGCGGCGACGTCGGTGAACCCCGCCTGCCTCGCCCAGGACAGCAGCCGCCGACCGGCGTCCGGCTCGCCGCCGTTGGCGCGGGCGATCCGCCGGTACAGGTCCAGCCAGCGGTCCAGTTCGGGCGACTCCGGGTACCAGGTCATGGTCGCGTAGTCGACGTCCCGGACCGCGACCACGCCGTCCTCGGCGACGACCCGGCGCATCTCCCGCAGCGCTCCCACCGGATCGGTGACGTGCTGCAGCACCTGGTGCGCGTGGACGACGTCGAACTCCCCGTCCGCGTAGGGCAGTCGGTGGACGTCTGCGACCTCGAAGACGACGTTGGCCAACCCGCGTCCGGCGACGTGCCGGGCGGCCTCCTCCAGCACCTCGGCGGAGGTGTCCACGGCCACCACCCGGCCACCGGGGCCGACCAGTTCGGCCAGGTCGGCGGTGATCGTGCCGGGCCCGCAGCCGACGTCCAGCACGGCCTGACCGGGCCGCAGTTCGGGCTGCAGGTAGGCGGCGGAGTTGGCGACGGTCCGGGAGCGGTGCGAGCGCAGCACGGGCTCCTGGTGGCCATGGGTGTAGACGGCGGGCTTCGGTGCGGTCATGGTGACGTCCCCTTCGGGTGCGGTCGGCTCCTCGACGCCTCCGACGCTACTCCTCGTCCCGCATGACGAGAAGAATCGTCTCACATCGCGAACGCCTCACGGCACGCGGAGGCCCCCGCCCGCACGCGGCGAACGGGGGCCAGACCGGGCTGCGGAGCAGGTCAGTTGAGGGCGAACCAGGTGGTCCGGGACTTCTTCCACTCCGGGTGGGAGAGGTCCTTCGCCTCGGTGCCGTCGCCGTACAGGTCGGCCGAGCCGTCGTCGGTGATCAGCTGCGCCCGGGCGCCGGGGAGGGTGAGGTCCGGGACGTCCACCACGGCCTCCCAGCCGCCCGCGTCGGTGGTCGGCAGGTCGAGCAGCTTGACCGGCTGCGAACCGGGCTGCCCGTCCCAGCGGTAGAGCGCGTACGGGTCGGAGTCGTCGTCCGCCGCCCAGGATCCGGCCACGATCAGGTACTGGCCCAGGGCGTTGCGCCGCAGGTCTCGGACGGCCAGCCCGCCGAGGTTCAGCTCGATCGGCTCGCCGAACGTCGCGTGCACCGAACCCCCGGGCAGCGAGGAGAAGTTGGTGACCGGCACGATCAGCGCCCGGCCGCCGGTGACCGCCGGGGTGAGCGGCGCGCGGAAGCCCACGTAGGCCGTGGTGCTGCTGCCCGGCGCGAACTCCAGCCCCTCCACGTTGAACCCGTCGATCTGCTTGGGCACCTCGCCGGACGCCGCGCCCGCCGCGAAGCCGTAGCGGTCGCCGTGGGCACGGTCCCAGGCGATCAGGTCGGCCCGCAGGCCCTTGTACGAACCGGCGAGCGCCAGCTGGGTGCCGGCACCCGAGCCGGTGACGGTGGTGGCGAAGACGGTGTGCCGGTCAGCCTTGATCTCGCCGTCCTTGTTGTTGCCCAGCGAGCCGGTCCAGTAGATCGTGTTGCCGACCCGGGTGGCGCCCTCGATGTCGATCTCCTTGGAGACGCCGAGCGCCGAGCCGAAGTCCCAGGTGCGGACCGGCGCACCGGAGGCGTTCCGGTCGTACAGCCGCAGCACGTTCGACTCGTCGTCGGCCACCACCACGTACCCGCCGCCCGCGTCCACCGCCGCCGAGGCGTCGCTGGAGCCGGTCAGGTAACGGCTCCCGGCCGCGAACTGCACCGCCGGCGAGGCCGCGTAGTGCAGCGTCTTCGACGCGGTCTTGCCGCCCAGGCCGGTCACCTTCACGGTCAGGTCGGTGTAGCCGACGCCCCGCGCGGCGACCGCGAGAGTACGGGCCGCGCCGGTGCCGGCGACGGTGACGTCGCCGGTCCGGGCCACGGTGCTGCGGGTGCTCGCGGTGGCGGCCACGGTCAGGGCGGAGACCGCGGCACCGCTCTGGGCCACCGTCACGGTGACGGTCGGGTCGCCGGCGGCTCCGACCGCGCCGGACAGGTAGGCGGCGGAGAGCGTGATCGTCGGCGTGCCGTAGGACGCGGCGGAGACGGGCCCGGCCGGCAGGGCGAGCAGCGGCAGCCCGGCCGCGGCGACGGCGAGCGGCAGCAGGCGGCGGGAGGAACCGGACGGACGGCTGGAGCGGGACGGACGGGACACGGTGACAGCCCTTCGACGTGGGGCGGTGCGAGGTCCGGACCAGGGTGGGGCCCTTCGGCGAACGGCGCCCCGACAGCAGCGGGCCACCGGGCGAACACCGCCCCTCGCGCGGACCCTCCCGCCCGCCGGGGCCGTACCGTGGACGGGCACCCGACAGAACGGTTCCACGATGCCCGCCCCGCGCCCCTTCGTCCTGCTGAGCGCCGCGATGTCACTCGACGGGTACCTCGACGACGCCTCCCCCGAGCGGCTGCTGCTCTCCGGCCCGGCCGACTTCGACCGGGTCGACGCGGAGCGCGCCGCGTGCGACGCGATCCTCGTCGGCGGCAACACCCTGCGGGCGGACAATCCCCGGCTGCTGGTCAACGACCCGGACCGGCGGGCCGCCCGGCGCGCGGGCGGCCGCCCCGAGTACCCGCTGAAGGTGACGCTCAGCGCGAGCGGGCGGCTGGACCGGTCGCTCCGGTTCTGGCACACCGGCGGCGAGCGGCTCGCCTACACCACGGACCGGGGCGCCACCGCCCTGCGCCCGGAGCTGGCCGGGCTGGCCGAGGTCGTGGCACTCGGTCCGACGGTGGAGCTGGGCGCGGTGCTGGACGACCTCGGCGCGCGCGGGGTCCGCCGGCTGATGGTCGAGGGCGGCAGCGGGGTGCACACCCAGTTCCTGGCCCAGGGCCTGGCCGACGAGCTCCACCTGGTGGTCGCCCCCCTGCTGGTCGGCGACACGGACGCCCCGCGGTTCGTCGGCCCGGCGGCGTTCCCCGGCGGATCGGCGCACCGGATGCGACTGCTGGAGGCCCGTACGGTGGGCGACGTCGTCCTGCTCAGGTACGCCCCGAAGGAGCCCGCCCCGTGACCGACCCCCGCCCGTCCGCCGACCTCGTCTTCCTCCGCCGGGCGGTCGAGCTCTCCCGCCGCTGCCCGCCCTCCGCCACCGCGTTCTCGGTCGGCGCGGTGGTCGTCGGAGCCGACGGCACGGTGCTGGCCGAGGGCTGGAGCCGCGAGACGGACCCGCACGACCACGCCGAGGAGGCCGCGCTCGGCAAGCTCCCGGCCGGCGACCCCCGGCTCCGCGGCGCGACCGTCTACAGCTCGCTGGAGCCCTGCGGGCAGCGCGCCTCCCGCCCCGCGCCGTGCGCCCGACGGCTGATCGCGGCCGGGGTCCCGCGAGTGGTGGTGGCCTGGCGCGAGCCGTCCACCTTCGTCGCCGACACCCGGGGCGCGGCGCTGCTGGAGGCCGCGGGGATCGAGGTCGTGGAGCTGTCCGAGCTGGCCGAAGAGGCACGGGCGGTCAACGCCCACCTGGTGAGCTAAGCTTTTGTATCCTTATTAAACAATCAGCTCACCTTTCTCGGTCCCGACCGATCCGTCCCGCGAGGAGCCGCCCCATGCCCGCCGCCCCCGTCTCCTTCACCACCCGCGCCCTCCTGCTCGACATGGACGGCACCCTGGTCAACTCCGACGCCGTGGTCGAACGCTGCTGGCACCGCTGGGCCGACGGGCAGGGTCTCGACCCGGCCGAGGTCCTCGCCGTCGCCCACGGCCGCCAGGGCCACGCCACCATGGCGGCCCTGCTGCCCGACCGCCCGGCCGAGCTCAACCTCGCCGACAACAACCGGATGCTCGCCGAGGAGAAGGCCGACACCGACGGCGTCGTCGCGATCCCCGGCGCCCCCGCATTCCTCGCCGCCCTGGCCGGCCTCCCGCACGCCCTCGTCACCTCGGCCGACGAACCGCTCGCCGCCGTCCGGATGGCCGCCGCCGGCCTGCCGCTCCCGGCCGTCCGGGTCACCGCCGAATCGGTCGGCGCCAGCAAGCCCGACCCGGAGGGCTTCCTCAAGGGCGCCGCCGCCCTGGGCTTCGCCCCCGCCGACTGCCTCGCCTTCGAGGACTCCGGGGCCGGCATCGCCGCCGCCCGGGCCGCCGGCGTCCCCGTCGTCGGCATCGGCCCGCGCGCCGGCGCCCACGGCCCCGCCGCCCACGCGGCCACCCTGGAGACGGTCACCGTCACCCCCGGCCCGGACGGCACGATCACCGTCACCGTCGGCTGACGAGGGCACCCACCCGGGCCCCGTCCGGGAGGGGCGAGGGGCCGGCCCCCGAGGCCGGCCCCTCGCGACCTCGACGGCCGCCACGCCGCAGACACGCCGCCACCCGGGGAAATCGACACCGGGTCGGCGCGGGAACCAGCCAGGGGCACGCCCCCGAGAGGGCGGACCCCGTCCGACCTGCGCAGTCGACAGGTCACGCAACGCACGGCACGCGGAACATCACCCGTTGAAGCGGAGCTTCCACCACAACGCTGTGACCTGTGAAAACGTTGATCCTGGCGGCCCGAGTCAGCACGGAATCAGCACGGTGGATCGAACTCGCAGCCAGCCGTCAGTAGTGGTAGCGGGCGGCCAGAACGATGATCTCCCGGTCCGTCACCAGGTAGACGAGGCGGTGCTCATCGTCGATCCGCCGCGACCAGGCCCCCGGCAGGTGGTACTTCAGCGGCTCGGGCTTGCCGATCCCGGCGAACGGGTCGCGCAGGACGTCCTCGATGAGCTTGTTGATCCGGGCGAGCATCTTGCGGTCGTTCTTGAGCCAGGACGTGTAGTCCTCCCAGCCGCCCTCTTCGAAGACGAGCCTCACGCGGCACCCTTCCCGCCATCCGCCGCATCAGGGTCGATGAGCTCCCGCTCGGAAAGCCCTGTGCCGCCAAGGGCGTTCTCGTACGCCTTGAGCAAGCGGCGGGCGTTCACCGGCGAGCGCAACAGGTAGGAGCCTTCACGCAGGGCGGCATAGTCCTCGGCCGAGACGAGTACGGCATTTCCGTGCTTGGAGACGATCTCGATGGCCTCGTGATCATCGTTGACCTTCTTGATCAACGGGAAGAGAGCCTTGCGCGCCTCGCTGGCAGTGATCGACATCGACTGAACTCCCTCCATGACTGGTACCACATAACGTACCACTCAAGCAGGCGCGACGGGCCGAAGAAGTCAGCACCAAGTCAGCACGGAAAAGAGATCGGGGCCCGCCTCAAGGAGGCGGGCCCCGTCCGACCTGCGCATTCGACAGATCAAGCTAGCTCAAAGCAGTGCGCTCACACGTTGAAGCGGAACTCCACGACGTCGCCGTCCTGCATGAGGTATTCCTTGCCCTCGATGCGGGCCTTGCCCTTGGCGCGGGCCTCGGCGATGGAGCCGGTCTCGACCAGGTCGGCGAAGGAGATGATCTCCGCCTTGATGAAGCCCTTCTGGAAGTCGGTGTGGATCACACCGGCCGCCTCGGGGGCGGTGGCGCCCTTCTTGATGGTCCAGGCGCGGGCTTCCTTGGGACCGGCGGTGAGGTAGGTCTGCAGGCCGAGGGTGTCGAAGCCGACCCGGGCGAGGGTGGCCAGGCCGGGCTCCTCCTGACCCATGGACTGGAGGAGCTCCAGGGCCTCGGCGTCGTCCAGCTCGATCAGCTCGGACTCGATCTTGGCGCTGAGGAAGATGGCCTCGGCCGGGGCGACCAGCGCGCGCTGGGCGTTCTTGAAGTCCTCGTCGGCCAGCTCGTCCTCGTCCACGTTGAAGACGTAGAGGAAGGGCTTGGCCGTCAGCAGGTGCAGCTCGCGGATCGGGGTGGTGTCGAAGCCGGCCTCGAAGAGGGTCTTGCCGGTCTCCAGGATCGCCTGGGCGGCCTCGGCGGCGGCCAGGACGGGGGCGGTCTCCTTCTTGAGGCGCGCCTCCTTCTGGAGCCGGGGCAGGACCTTCTCGACGGTCTGGAGGTCGGCCAGGATCAGCTCGGTGTGGATGGTCTCGATGTCGTCCTTGGGCGACACCTTGCCGTCCACGTGCACGACGTCCGGGTCGGTGAAGGCGCGCACGACCTGGCAGATCGCGTCGGACTCACGGATGTTCGCGAGGAACTTGTTGCCGAGGCCCTCGCCCTCGCTGGCGCCGCGGACGATGCCCGCGATGTCGACGAAGTCGACGGTGGCCGGGAGGATGCGCTGCGAGCCGAAGATCTCGGCGAGCTTGGTCAGCCGCTCGTCCGGGACGCCGACGACGCCGACGTTCGGCTCGATGGTGGCGAACGGGTAGTTGGCCGCCAGCACGTCGTTCTTGGTCAGGGCGTTGAACAGGGTCGACTTGCCGACGTTCGGCAGGCCGACGATTCCGATCGTGAGCGACATGAAGCGCAGTCCCGTGGGCTTGGAGGAGTTGGGCCGGCCCCGGACGGGCCGATCCCCCAGTCTACGGGCAGCGGGTCAGGCGTCGGCCGCCGCCGGCGAGGGCCCCGGCGGGGACGTCGAGCCGCACGTGGTGGAGCCGTTCGAAGCCGAATCCGCCGCTCGTACGAACCCCCGGTGAAGTTGAGCGACGATCACATCAGTACTCCGTCCGGAGACACGGAACAAGGCCCGGAGACCCATTACACAGTGTGGCGATGATCGGACCGTACGTTGGGTGGGTGGAGCAGCGCATCCGTACCCAGCCGCCAGGGCCCAGACGCCGACCGCCGAACGGCGCGGCCGGGGCCGCCGTCCCCGGGCCCGGGCGGGCCCCCGAGACCGCCGACGGGCCCGCCGGGAAGCCGGACGGGAGGGGCGGCGGGAAGCCCTCGGCGAAGGGCACCGGGAGGGCCGCCGGGAAGGCCGCGCTCTCCTCCCGGCTACGCCCCGTGTCCGGCCCCCCGGGGCGCGCCCGGATCGCCGGCCGGCTCTACGGACGGCGGCGGACCGGCCGGCCGACCCGGCTGACGGCCGTCGGCACCGGGGTGGCCGCGCTGGTGACGACCGTCGCGGTCGCCGGCCTGGACCGGCTGGCCTTCGGCGGTCTCGGCGTCCTGTTCGGCCTCGGTTACCTGGCGATCTGCTTCCAGCTGGCCGTCCGGGTCCGGTTCGCCGACCTGCTGGCCGCCCCGATCAGCGGCCCGATCGCCTTCGCCGTCGCGATGCTGCTGTTCGGTCCCGTCACCTCGTCCGGCGTGACGGCCCAGGTGGTGGCGCTGGCGACCAACCTGGCCACCCGGGCCGGCTGGCTGTTCTCCGGCACCGGCCTGGCCGCGGTGATCGTGCTCGCCCGGTTCGTGGCCCAGCACCGGATCCACCGCGCGCGCTGAGGAGTGGGAAGCCGATTCCCCCCGGTTTCCCACTCCTCGGCCCGCCTCCCGCACGGTCCCCGGCACGAGCTCCCGGCCCGCCTTCACGGCCCGCCTTCACGGGCCGCCTTCACGGCGCGGGCGGCCGGTTCGCGCGGCGGCCGGTCCGGACGGTCAGGCGGAGGCCCGCGCGGCCGCCATGGCCGCGCCGACGATCCCGGCGTCGTTGCGCAGCTCCGCCGGGACGACCCGCGCCTCGCGCCCGCGCAGCAGCGGCAGGAACTTCTCGTGCTTGCGGCTCACCCCGCCGCCGATCACGATCAGCTGCGGCGAGAACAGCATCTCCACCACGTCCAGGTACTCGTCGACCCGCCCGGCCCACTGCTCCCAGTTCAGCCCGTGCCGCTCCTTGGCGGCCGAGGAGGCCCGCCGCTCGGCGTCCTTGCCGCGCACCTCCAGGTGGCCGAGTTCGGTGTTGGGCACCAGGGCGCCGTCCACGAAGAGGGCGCTGCCGATGCCGGTGCCGAAGGTCAGGACCAGCACCACGCCCTCCTGGTCGCGGCCGGCGCCGTGCGTGGTCTCGGCGAGACCGGCCGCGTCGGCGTCGTTGAGCACCACCGCGGGCAGGTCGAGCGCCTCGCGGAAGAGGCCGGCGGCGTCCACGCCGATCCAGCCCTTGTCGACGTTGGCGGCGGTCCTGGTCTGTCCGTTGACGACCACCCCGGGGAAGGTCAGGCCGACCGGTCCCCGGTGGTCGAAGTGTCTGACCACCTCGCGGACGGCGGCGACCACCGCCTCGGGCGCCGAGGGCTGCGGGGTGAGGACCTTGTGCCGCTCCTCGGTGAGCACCCCCCGGCCGAGGTCGACCGGGGCCCCCTTGATGCCCGATCCGCCGATGTCCACACCGAATACCGCCGTCATGTCCGACTGCCCTCCGCCGAAGTTGTCCACAGACCTGTGCATGGTTGTGCACAAAACTACGAGAGGCCCACCCGCCCCGCACAGCAAAGACCCGGTACCCGTCCGGGTACCGGGTCTCCCGGGCGTGCTGCGGTCGGTCAGAGCTTGCCCGCGGCCTCCGCGCGCAGGTCGCGGCGGAGCTCCTTGGGCAGCGAGAAGATCAGGTGCTCCTCGGCGGTCTTGACGGTGGAGACGTCGTCGTAACCGCGCGCGGCCAGGTACTCCAGGACGCCGTCGACCAGGATCTCCGGCACCGAGGCGCCGCTGGTCAGGCCGACCGTGGTGACGCCGTCCAGCCAGGACTCCTGGATCTCCTCGGCGAAGTCCACCAGGTGGGCGGCCTTGGCGCCGTACTCCAGCCCGACCTCCACCAGACGGACGGAGTTGGAGGAGTTCTTGGAGCCGACCACGATCAGCAGGTCGGTCTCGGGGGCCATCTGCTTGACGGCCACCTGGCGGTTCTGGGTGGCGTAGCAGATGTCGTCGCTGGGCGGGCTGACCAGCAGCGGGAAGCGCCGCTTCAGCTCGCCGACGGTGGCCATGGTCTCGTCCACCGAGAGCGTGGTCTGGGAGAGCCAGACGACCTTGGACTCGTCGCGGACCTGGACCTGGGCGACGTCCTCGGCGCCGTCCACCAGGTGGATCCGGTCCGGGGCCTCCCCCATGGTGCCGACGACCTCCTCGTGACCCTCGTGGCCCACCAGCAGGATGTCGTAGCCCTCGTCGGCGAAGCGCACGGCCTCCTTGTGCACCTTGGTGACCAGCGGGCAGGTCGCGTCGACGGTGGCGAGCTTGCCGGCCCGGGCCTCGTCGTGGACGGAGGGTGCGACGCCGTGTGCCGAGAACACCACGATCGAGCCCTCGGGCACCTCCTCCGTCTCGTCGACGAAGATCGCGCCCTTCTTCTCCAGGGTCTGCACCACGTACTTGTTGTGGACGATCTGCTTGCGCACGTAGATGGGTGCCCCGTACTGCTCCAGGGCCTTCTCGACGGCGATCACGGCGCGGTCGACGCCCGCGCAGTAGCCCCGGGGGGCGGCGAGCAGGACACGGCGCTGCGCGGTGTTGGACGACATGGCTCCATCGTACGGGCGGAGCCGTGCCGCGCCGACGTGAACCGCCTTCCGGCCGGAATCGGTCACGGGTGCTCAAATGTGGAAGCTATGAGCGAGCGAGTCGAGTCCGGCGGGCTGCGGCGCAGCCTGAGCGTCCGCGATCTGATGGTCTACGGGCTGCTGTTCATCGCCCCGATGGCCCCGGTCGGCGTGTTCGGGGTGCTGGACGCCAAGAGTCACGGCGCGGTCGCCGCCGTCTACCTGGTGGCGACCGTCGCGATGGGTTTCACCGCCTTCTCGTACGCCCAGATGGTGCGGGCGGTGCCGCAGACCGGGTCGGTGTTCGCCTACGCACGGGCCGGGCTCGGCGAGGGGCCGGGGTTCATCGCCGGCTGGATGGCGATGCTCGACTACCTGCTGATCCCCGCGGTCGCGTACCTCTTCTCCGGCATCGCGCTGAACTCGCTGGTCCCGGACGTCTCGCGCTGGGTGTGGACGGCGCTGGCGGTGGTGGTGACCACCGCGCTGAACCTCGCCGGGGTGCGGACCGCGGCGGTGGTCGGCTTCGCGGTGCTGGCCATGGAGATCGCCGTGCTGGCGGTCTTCGTGGTCGCGGCCGTGGTGGTCCTCGTCCGGGACGGCGCGCAGCGCGGCTGGGCGACGCCGTTCACCGCGGTCGGCGACTTCTCGGCGGCGGCCGTGCTCTCGGCCGTCTCGGTGGCCGTCCTCTCGTACCTCGGCTTCGACGCGATCGCGACCTTCGTGGAGGAGGCGGTCGGCGCCTCGGCGGCGGTGGCCAGAGCGGTGCTGTGGTGCCTGGTGGTGTCCGGGGTGCTGTTCGTGACCCAGACCTACCTGGCGGCGCTGCTGGAGCCGCTCGCCCCGCAGCAGCTGGCGGCGGACCCCGCGGCCCAGGGGTCGGCGTTCTACGACACGGTGGAGAGCGGGGTCGGGCACTGGCTGCACGTCCTGGTCGCGGCGAGCAAGGCGATCGGCGCGGCCTTCGCGGCGCTCGCCGGGCAGGCCGCGGCCGCCCGGCTGGTCTACGCGATGGGCCGGGGCGGGCGGCTGCCGCGCTTCCTGGGCGTCGTCGACCCGAAGACCGCGGTGCCGCGCCGGGCGCTGCTGGTGGCGGCGGCGATCACCCTGGCGGCGGCGGTCTGGGCGGCCGGGCGCGACGACGGGCTGGACCGGCTGACCTCGGTGGTGGACGTCGGGGCGCTCACCGCGTTCGCGCTGCTGCACGCCTCGGTGGTGGGCTGGTACGCGGTCAAGCACCACTCGCGGGACTGGCTGCGGCACGTCGTGGTGCCGGTGCTGGGCGTGGTGGTGATCGGGGCGGTGGTGTTCGAGGCTTCGGGGACGGCCCAGGTGGTGGGGCTGGTCTGGCTGGCCGTGGGATTCATGGTCCTCGTCGTCCAGGGCGCCTCCGGCGCGGGCATCCGCCGCTGAGTCCCGCGCCCGGCCGGGGGCGCGGTGTGCCGGCGCGGTGTCCCGGCGGGGGCGCAGTGCCGGCGGCGGTCCGGGCGGCCGGACGCGACGACGGGGTGCGGTGTCGCCGGGCGCCGCTAGCCTCGTACGCATGGCCAACCCCAGTTCCCCCGAAGCACCGATCCCGGTCGGCAAGGTCTCCGCGCTGATCGGGAGCTGGATCGACCGGCTCGGCGCGGTCTGGGTGGAGGGGCAGATCACCCAGCTCAGCCGGCGTCCGGGCGCGGGCGTGGTGTTCCTGACGCTGCGCGACCCGCAGGCGGACGTCTCGCTCACCGTGACGTGCTTCCGCTCCGTCTTCGACCAGGTCGCGGACGCCGTGCAGGAGGGGTCGCGGGTGATCGTGCACGCCAAGCCGGAGTGGTACGCCGCGCGCGGACAGCTCTCGCTGCGGGCGGCGGAGATCCGGTTGGTCGGGCTGGGCGAGCTGCTGGCCCGGCTGGAGCAGCTGAAGCGACGGCTGGCCGGCGAGGGCCTGTTCGCGGCGGACCGGAAGAAGCCGCTGCCGTTCCTCCCGCAGTGCGTCGGGCTGGTCACCGGCCGGGGCTCGGCGGCCGAGCGGGACGTCCTGGAGAACGCCCGGCGACGCTGGCCGGCCGTCCGCTTCGAGGTCCGCAACGTGCCGGTGCAGGGCGTCAGCGCGGTCGAGCGGGTGAGCGCGGCGGTGCGCGAGCTGGACGAGCACCCCGAGGTCGACGTGATCGTCGTGGCCCGGGGCGGCGGCAGCGTGGAGGACCTGCTGCCCTTCTCGGACGAGGGACTGGTCCGGCTGGTCGCCGCCGCCCGGACACCGGTGGTCAGCGCGATCGGGCACGAGCCGGACCAGCCGCTGCTGGACTTCGTCGCCGACCTGCGCGCGTCCACGCCGACCGATGCGGCCAAACGGGTGGTCCCCGACGTCGGCGAGGAGCTGGCCAGGATCCGGCAGCTGCGCGACCGGGCGCGGCGGCACGTGGTCGGCCGGGTGGACCGGGAGCAGCACGGGCTGGACGGCGTGCGCAGCCGCCCGGTGCTGGCCGCGCCGCACCGGATGCTGGACGGCCGCGGCCAGGAGGTGGCCGGTCTGCTGGAGCGGGCCCGGCGCACGCTCGGGCACCGGCTCGACCACGCGCAGACCGACCTCGGGCACACCCTGGCCCGGGTGGTCGCGCTCTCCCCGTCGGCCACCCTGGAGCGCGGTTACGCGGTGCTGCAGCGCGGCGACGGCACGGTGGTGACGGATCCGGCGCAGGTCGCGGCCGGGGAGGGACTGCACGCGCGGGTCGCGGGCGGCGGGTTCGACGTCACGGCGGCGGGCGGCGCCGGGGGGTAGCGGCGCGGCGGGCGGGGGACGCGGCGGGCGGGTCCCCGCGCTGTCGGCCCGGCCCCCTACGCTGGCTCCCATGGCAGATCAGGAGCAGGACGCGACGACGTCTCCGGCCGCGACCCCCGTCGCGGACGACGCGCTGGGGTACGAGCACGCGCGGGACGCGCTGCTGGAGGTGGTCCGGCAGCTGGAGAACGGCGGTACCTCGCTGGAGGAGTCGCTGGCGCTGTGGGAGCGCGGCGAGCAGCTGGCGAAGGTCTGCCAGCGCTGGCTGGACGGCGCCCGGGCCCGGTTGGACGCCGCCCTGGCGGCCGGGGAGGACGCCCCGGAGGGCCCGCCGCCCGGGGAGTGACACAGGTCACCTGAAACCCGGGGAACAGTTGAAACTTCACTCATGTTGGGACCGAATGACCGGCGGGAGCCGGTCACGCGACACGGACCCCGTTCCTTCCTCCCCATGAGGTGCAGAAGCACATGACCACCGACGCCCTGGTTCTCGACGCCGCCGCTCAGGACCTCCTGTTCCGCGAGGCCCGCACCGCCAACACCTTCACCGACGAGCCGGTCTCCGACGAGCAGATCCAGGCCATCTACGAGCTGGTCAAGTTCGGCCCGACCGCGCTGAACCAGCAGCCGCTGCGCGTCGTCCTGGTCCGCTCCACCGAGGGTCGCGAGCGCCTGGTCCAGCACCTGTCGGACGGCAACAAGGCCAAGACCGCCGCCGCGCCGCTGACCGCGATCCTGGCCGTGGACAACGAGTTCCACGAGGAGCTGCCGACCCTGTTCCCGCACTTCCCGCAGGCGAAGGACGCCTTCTTCGGCGAGCGCCCGGTCCGCGAGGCCTCCGCCCTGATGAACGGCGCCCTGCAGGCCGGCTACTTCATCGTCGGCGTCCGCGCCGCCGGCCTGGCCGCGGGCCCGATGACCGGCTACGACGCCGAGGGCATCAACAAGGAGTTCTTCTCCGACGGCGAGCACTCGGTGCTGGCCGTGGTGAACATCGGCAAGCCGGGCGAGGACGCCTGGTACCCGCGCTCCCCGCGCCTCTCCTTCGAGCAGGTCGTCACCACCGTCTGAGCCTGACGGAGACGACGAGAAGGGCCCCGCACACCGGTGCGGGGCCCTTCTCGTCGTCCGGGGAGGCCCTGCGGCCCGCGGCCCCACCGCTCCGGGTGGAGCGGGGCCGACGGGGCGGGGCCGGCCGGCGGGCTACTTGAGCGCCTGCGCCAGCTCCGCCAGCTCCTCGTAGGAGGCGGTGCCGGTCAGGACGGTGGTGCCGCCGCCCTCCTGGACGGCGATCGCACGGGACTTGGCGCCCTGCAGCCGCTCCCAGGTCCGGCCGGCCACCTCCGCGGTGCCGTCCGGCTTGCCGCCCGCCACCGCGGAGTCGAGCACCGCGTCACGCGGGGCGTCGCTCTGCTCCACCGCCGCGTACTGGCCGGACGGGGTGACGAAGCCCAGGTGCCAGGCGTTGCCCTTGCCGCCGCCGAGCGACGCCGGGCTGTAGGACACCGACGTGGCCCGCCACTGCGCGGGAAGGCCCTCCGGGGAGAGCAGCGGGTACGGCGCGGCGCGCTTCGCCGAGGCCGCGGCCACCTTGTACTCGACCGTCCGCACCCCGTCGCCGCCCGCGTCGTGCGGGAGGAACAGGTACCCGACCCAGACCACCGCGCCGACCGCCAGCATCGACAGGACCATGTCCCGCACCGTCTGCCGGCCCCTCATGCCCTTGCTCTCTCCTGCCACCCCCACATGGTGACTCATCGACCCCCCGCGGGCACCACCCGGGGGTATCCGCGTACGGGTGAACGGGGGCCGGACCTGCCGGTCCCGTCGGCCCGTGGCGACCCGCGCCACAGACAGTCATCTCGTGGGCAGATACGATCGCAGGACCCTCACCACGGCGTTCGACCAGGCAGTAGTCGGGCGCTCACTGGCCGTCGCGTACAGAGAGGTAACGACGATGACCACGCAGTACCCGCACAACCTTCCCAGCTCCCTCGAGGTGGCGCCGGAGGCGCCCGACCGGAACCTCGCACTCGAACTCGTCCGGGTCACCGAGGCGGCCGCGATGGCCGCCGGCCGCTGGGTCGGCCGTGGCGACAAGAACGGCGCCGACGGCGCCGCCGTCAAGGCCATGCGCACCCTCGTCTCCACCGTCTCGATGAACGGCATCGTCGTCATCGGAGAGGGCGAGAAGGACGAGGCCCCGATGCTGTACAACGGCGAGCGGGTCGGCGACGGCACCGGCGCCGAGTGCGACGTCGCGGTGGACCCGGTCGACGGGACCACCCTCACCGCGAAGGGCATGAACAACGCCGTCGCCGTGCTGGCCGTCGCCGACCGCGGCACCATGTTCGACCCGAGCGCCGTCTTCTACATGGACAAGCTCGTCACCGGGCCCGAGGCGGCCGACTTCGTCGACATCACCGCCCCGACCGCCGTCAACATCCGCCGGGTCGCCAAGGCCAAGGGCATCGCCGTCGAGGACGTGACCGTGGTCGTCCTCGACCGCCCGCGCCACCAGGGCCTGATCCGGGAGATCCGCGAGGCGGGCGCCCGGATCAAGTACATCTCCGACGGAGACGTCGCGGGCGCCATCATGGCCGCCCGCGAGGGCACCGGCGTCGACCTGCTGATGGGCGTCGGCGGCACCCCCGAGGGCATCATCGCGGCCTGCGCGATGAAGTGCATGGGCGGCGTGATCCAGGGCCGCCTCTGGCCCAAGGACGACGCCGAGCGCCAGAAGGCCGTCGACGCGGGCCACGACCTCGACCGCGTGCTCAGCACCGACGACCTGGTCAGCGGCGAGAACGTGTTCTTCGTCGCCACCGGCATCACCGACGGCGAGCTGCTGCGCGGGGTGCACTACCGCCAGGAGACCGCCACCACCAGCTCGCTGGTCATGCGCTCCAAGAGCGGCACCATCCGGGAGATCCACTCCACCCACAAGCTGTCCAAGCTGCGGGCCTACAGCGCGATCGACTTCGACCGCGCCAACTGATCCCCCGGCTCCCCGCACGCGGCGCAGCGCGACACGGCGCGGGGAGCACCGCGCCGCGCCGCACGACACGGCTCAGCGCCCGGCGACGCGCCGGAACACGACGTCGCACGCCCGCTGCCTCGGCGAAATCCCCCTTCGCCGAGGCCGCGGGCGTTCGCGGTCCCGACCGGGCGTCAGCCCGCGATCCGGCGGCGCGGAGCAGGCACCCGGGCCGTCTCGCACAGTTCCACGTCACGGCGGCGGCGGCGCGCCAGCACCACCCGCCGCTCGGCCGCCGTCAGACCGCCCCACACCCCGTACGGCTCCGGCTGCGCCAGCGCGTGCTCCCGGCACTCCAGGAGCACCGGGCAGCGGGCACACACCTGCTTCGCCTGCTCCTCGCGCGACAGCCGGGCGGCCGTCGGCTCCTTCGACGGTGCGAAGAACAGGCCCACCTCGTCCCGCCGGCAGGCCGCGGCGGTGTGCCACGGATTGTCCTCACCCGCAGGCTGCGGAGCCGGACGCCGTTCCAGCAGCCGGGCCGCCGCGACCACCGGAGAGGCGGCGGCGGACGGCGGCGTGGCCGACGACGGGGCGGCGGGCGAGGTGGTGCGGGACTCGATCGGATGCAGCACGGCCGTACTCCTGACGAGGCTCTCGGACACGGGGAAGCTCGCTCCCCTGCGGGCTGCGGGCCCCCGTTCCTCACACCCCCCGGGCCGGCCTCAGGCCGCCTCCGGTACGCAGCCGTACAAGAAGCGATGTGCCAGAGGAACTACCCCACGGCGCCGCGATTCATGCACACTGCACGCAATCGACTACAGCGTGCACCCGAGGCAACGTCGAGTGCCCGGCCGGGAGTTGACTCCGGCCGGGCACACGGGACGCGGTCCGTACGCGAATCAGTCGGCGCCGAGCTGCTTGCGCACCCACTCCTTGAGCTTCTTGCCCTTGCGCGGCTTCGCCTCGCAGCCGCCGAAGACCGCGGTGCCCTTCACCCGCACCACCGGCGCGTAGGGATCGGCGGCGGTCTGCTCCTTGACGTCGAAGCCCCCGAAGATGCCGACGCCGCTGCCGTGCAGGCTGACGTTCTCCGGCACCTTGATCTCCACCCCGCCGAAGATCGCCACCACCTCGATCACCACCTCGGGCGACTCGAAGACGGCGTCGGTCAGGTCGATCTCCACCCCGCCGAAGATCGCCACCGCCCGCAGGTTCGACCCCACCCGCCAGCGGCCCTTGCGGGACGATCCGCCGAAGACCGCCAGCATCGTCGGCGCCTCCGTCCGGGCCGGCAGCCGCACCGGGCCGTTCTGGCGCGGGGCGCCGCCGGCCGCGGAACCCAGCGGCGGCTTCTCGAAGGAGACCTCCGTGTGCACCGGGAGGTCCCGGGTGAGCGGCACGAGTTCGCCGAGGGTCTTGGCGGAGTAGGCCGCCTCGATCCGCTCGGCGTGCTCGTCGACGTCCAACCGCCCCTCGGCGTAGGCGTCGCGCAGCAGCTCCGCCACCCGTTCGCGGTCGGCGTCCGAGGCCCGCATCTCGGCCTGCGCCACCGGCGCGTGGCCGGCTCCGGCGGGCGGCTTCGCCGCCGGCTTGGTCATCGGTATCGGCGACTGCCCCCGCGGCACGGGCGACGCCCCCCGGTCGTCCTTCTGATCGTCCATCGACGGCGAGTTGTCCACGGGGCAAGCCTAGCCACCGGGGCAAGCCTCGTACGCACGTGCGGGTGACGCCGGTCACGCAGGCTTACCTGTCCGCGTGCTTCGTTCGCGCGGGTCCTACCCTTGAGGGTGCTTCCGCCCTTGAGGGTGCTTCGCCGACGCAGCCGGAACACTGGATACCTAAGGACCGCCCCGATGGCTCCCACGCCAGACTTCGAGTACAGCGACCTGCTCCCCCTGGGCGCTGACCCGACCCCCTACCGCAAGCTCACCTCCGAGGGTGTCTCCACCTTCGAGGCCGGCGGGCGCACCTTCCTCCAGGTCGAGCCCGAGGCCCTGCGGCTGCTCACCGCCGAGGCGATGCACGACATCTCGCACTACCTCCGCCCCGCCCACCTCGCCCAGCTGCGCCGCATCCTGGACGACCCGGAGGCCAGCCCCAACGACCGCTTCGTCGCGCTGGACCTGCTGAAGAACGTCAACATCTCGGCCGGCGGCATCCTGCCCATGTGCCAGGACACCGGCACCGCCATCGTCATGGGCAAGCGCGGCCAGAACGTGCTGACGTCCGGCGGCGACGAGGCCGCCGTCGCGCGCGGCGTCTTCGACGCGTACACCAAGCTCAACCTGCGGTACTCCCAGATGGCCCCGGTGACCATGTGGGACGAGAGGAACACCGGCAACAACCTGCCGGCCCAGATCGAGCTGTACGCCACCGACGGCGACGCCTACAAGTTCCTCTTCATGGCCAAGGGCGGCGGCTCCGCCAACAAGTCGTACCTGTACCAGGAGACCAAGGCGATCCTCAACGAGGCGAGCATGCTCGCCTTCCTGGAGCAGAAGATCCGCTCGCTCGGCACCGCGGCCTGCCCGCCGTACCACCTGGCGATCGTGATCGGCGGCACCAGCGCCGAGTTCGCGCTGAAGACCGCCAAGTACGCCTCCGCGCACTACCTCGACCAGCTGCCGACCGAGGGCGACGCGAAGACCGGGCACGGCTTCCGGGACCTGGAGCTGGAGGCCAAGGTCACCGAGCTGACCCAGAAGATCGGCATCGGCGCCCAGTTCGGCGGCAAGTACTTCTGCCACGACGTGCGCGTCGTCCGCCTGCCGCGCCACGGCGCCTCGCTGCCGGTCGCGATGGCCGTCTCCTGCTCGGCGGACCGCCAGGCGCTCGGCAAGATCACCGCCGAGGGCGTCTTCCTGGAGCAGCTGGAGACCGACCCGGCCAAGTACCTGCCGGACACCACCGACGACCACCTCGACGACGACGTGGTCCGCATCGACCTCGACCAGCCGATGTCCTCGATCCGGGCCGAGCTGTCCAAGTACCCCGTGAAGACCCGGCTCTCGCTCACCGGCACGCTCGTCGTCGCCCGCGACATCGCGCACGCCAAGATCAAGGAGCGCCTGGACGCCGGCGAGGGCATGCCCAAGTACCTCCAGGACCACCCGGTGTACTACGCCGGCCCGGCCAAGACCCCCGAGGGCTTCGCCTCCGGTTCGTTCGGCCCGACGACCGCCGGCCGGATGGACTCCTACGTCGACCAGTTCCAGGCCGCCGGCGGCTCGATGGTCATGCTGGCCAAGGGCAACCGCTCCAAGCAGGTCACCGACGCCTGCGCCGAGCACGGCGGCTTCTACCTGGGCTCCATCGGCGGCCCGGCCGCCCGCCTCGCCCAGGACTGCATCAAGAAGGTCGAGGTCCTGGAGTACGCCGAGCTGGGCATGGAGGCCGTCTGGCGGATCGAGGTCGAGGACTTCCCGGCGTTCGTCGTGGTGGACGACAAGGGCAACGACTTCTTCCGGGAGACCACCGAGGGCCCGCTGATCACCAGCCTGCGGGTCCGCTCCAAGGAGTAGACGGACACCCGGACACCCGGACGACGCCCCGGTCGCGCACCCCGCGACCGGGGCGTCGCCGTCGGCGTGCCACCGGTTCCGGCGGTGCCTGTGCCGCCGCCGGGGCCGCCGGGGCCGCCGGGGTCACGCGTCGAAGTCGTACTCCAGCACGTAGGACGCGGCGTCGAGGATCATCTCGTTCAGCTCGACGACCTGGCCCTCGTCGGCGAAGGCCGTCCGGCAGATGAGGATCACCGGGGTGCCCGCCGACAGCTCCAGCCGCGCGGCCTCCTCCGCGCCGGGCATCCGGGACCGGACCTCCTCGCGGAAGTGCACCGGCTTGGCCCCGATCTCCGCCAGCCGCGCGTACGTGCCGCCCGGGCCGGTGTCCTCGCGGGTGATCGCCGTCCCCGCGACCAGGCCGGCCGGCAGGTAGGACGTCGACAGCAGCACCGGCTTGCCGTCCAGGACGAACCGCCGGTGCCGCACGCACATCGGCGCACCCGGGTCGACGCCCAGCACCCGCGCCACGTGGTCCGGCGCCCCCTGCTCGGTGACCGAGACCTGGTCGACGACCAGGTTCCGCCGGTCGATGTCCGCCGACCATATCGAGCGGCCGGACCCCCACTGCCCCTGCGCGAGCCTTTGGATCCCGCGCCGCCGCAGCGGCCGGAAGTCCCGGACGAACACCCCCGAGCCCCTGCGCGCCTCCACGATGCCCTCGCTCTGCAGGACGCCGAGCGCCTGACGGGCCGTCATCCGGGCCACGCTGTACGCGTCCATGAGGTCGTTCTCGCCCGGTAGCCGGTCGCCGGCGCGGTACTCGCCCGCGTCGATGGCCGCCTTCAGGGTGTCGGCGATCCGTTGGTACTTGGGCTGTTTGTCGCCACTGCTGCCGGCCATCGCCTGCTCCCTCGTCCTCGCCGGAAATCGTAGGCGCGTTCGCGGCCTCCGGTAAGCCGATCGGACCGGTCAGGCCGTTGACATCTCTAGAGATATTAGCTTCTCTAGAGATGCTGGGTAGTCGCCGAGCAGAGCCGAACCGAGCCAAGCCACGACAGCGACCAGGGGCGGCCGCACCGGCGCCGCGCCCGCACCGGAGCAAGGAGCACTGCGGTGAGCACCCGTAAGCGCAATGCCGCGGCCTACCGGCCGCGAGTGGGTGAACTCGTCCTCGACACCAGGACCGGACGCACCGGCATCTACATGGACACCATCGGCGGGGAGCACTATCTCCGCCCCCCGGACGGCGGCTGCGAGTGGACCGCCGACCCCGGACACATCGGCCCGGCCGGCGCCGGGGCGTCCCTCGCGGCGCTCGGGGCGCTCGGGGCCGCCGGACACGAACGACCCTGCGGTACCGGGGCCGGGGACACCGGACCGGCGGTCCGGGGCCGGATCGGGCGGCAGGCCGAACGGACCGGCAGGACGGACGGCGAGATCCGGCCACGGGGCACCGGCAGACACGCCCCCGAACCCGACCGCGGGCGCCCGCCGGAGCACCGGACGGGGCCGGGCGCCTCGGCCGCCGCCGCGGGCGGCTGGTGACCTCCACCGGCCGGGCCGGCACCCGCGCCGGCCGGGCCGGAGCGGTCACGGGCGGGACGGCGAGTGTCCCACCCCGTCCTGCGGGGTGGGACACTCGGGTGCTGGTGGGCTACGGGTGACCGGTGATGATGCCGGCGGAGGCGCCGGCGGCCGTCACGACACAGCCGGTGGTCACCACGATCGTCGAGACGGCGACGACCGCGAGGCGACGGAGCCTGTTCACACGGGTCCCCCCCTGGTGAGCGGCGGGTGCGGAGCGTCCGCGCCTACGGGTGGCTGGAGATGATGCCCTGCGGCTCGCGGTCCGTGCCGTGCACGCCGTCGGCCGAAGCGTCGGGCTCCACCACGTACGCGGCCTCGTCGCCGAAGAGGTCGTCCTCCAGGTCCGCCTTCTGCGCGGCGGTCGGCTCGGTGTACTCGGCCGGGTTCGAGGTCGCGGCCACCGCGCCCTCGACGGCCTCGCCCGCCTCCACGGAGACGGCGTCCTCGGCCGGCGTCGTCGGCGCGGGGGTCTCGCTCTGGTTGTTGGCCATGGGCGGCTGCCTTTCGGTCATCACATGTCTTCTGCCCCACCGGCTTGGCGCGGGCCCGCGGTCAGTATCGTAGGGTTGATTAAATGTCCGATAAACATCGTGCGGCTTACCGTGCCGTCCGGCAGAGTCGGCCCTCCGCCTAAGCTGAAGCCACCACACAACGGCGGACCGCCGAGCGCCCTACCGGGATCATCGACACCAGGCCATCGGGGGACTTCATGGAGTTTCGGGAGACGCCGCCTGCACCGGCGCTGCGCTTCCAGGTACTCGGTCCGGTCCAGGCCTGGCTCGACGGCAAGCAGCTCGCACTCGGCTCTCCCCAGCAACAGGCCGTCCTCACCACCCTCCTGCTGCACGCCGGACGCCCGGTCACCACCCAGGACCTGGTGGACGGCCTCTGGGGCGACCGGCCGCCGGCCCAGGCCATCGCGGCGCTGCGGACCTACGTGTCCCGGCTGCGCACGGTCATCGAGCCCCGCCGCGAAGTGCGCGCGCCCGCCGAGCTGCTGATCTCGATCGCCGACGGCTACGCCCTGCACATCCCGGGCCGGGCCCTCGACCTGACCGTCTTCGAGCAGCTCGCCACCGAGGCCGCGACCGCCCGCGCCGGCGGCGACCTCGACAAGGCCCACCACCTCCTGGTCCGCGCGCTCGGCCTGTTCGCCGGCCGCCCGCTCACCGGCGTCCCCGGCCCGTACGCGGACGCGCAGCGGCTCCGGCTCGCCGAGCGGCAGATCGCCGTCGCCGAGGACCGGTGCACGATCGCGCTCGACATCGGCCTGCACGCCGAGGTGGTCGGCGAGTTGAACTCGCTCACCGCCGAACACCCGCTCCGGGAGCGGCTGCGCGAACTGCTGATGCTCGCGCTCTACCGGTGCGGACGGCAGGCCGAGGCGCTCGGCGTCTACACCGACACCCGCAAGCTGCTGATCGACGAACTCGGCGTCGAGCCGGGCTCGGGGCTCTCCGCGATGCACGCCCGCATCCTCGCGGCCGACCCGGCGCTGACCCTGCCGACCGTCACCGCACCCGTGCCCGTCGCCCGCGAGGACGGCCCGGCCGCACAACCCGCCCCGGCCCAACTGCCGGCGGACGTCTCCGACTTCAGCGGACGCTCGGAGATGGTCGCCGACCTCTCCACCGTCCTCATGAACGCCACCGGCCAGGCCGTGGTCGTCACCTCGCTGGCCGGCATCGGCGGCGTCGGCAAGACCACCCTCGCCGTGCACGTCGCCCACCGGGTCCGCGCCGAGTTCCCGGACGGGCAGCTGTACGTCGACCTCCGGGGCGCGGGCGCCTCGCCCGCCGATCCGGCCGTGGTGCTCGGCGACTTCCTGCACGCCCTCGGCGTCACCGAGAACCCCGACTCGCTGGAGCAGCGCGCGGCCCTCTACCGGTCGCTGCTCGCCAGCCGGCGGATGCTGATCCTGCTCGACAACGCCCAGGACGCCGAGCAGATCCGACCGCTCATCCCGGGCGTCTCCGGGTGCGCCGTGCTCGCCACCAGCCGTTCCCGGCTGGCCGGCATCCCCGGCGCGCACCTCGTGGACGTCGAGGAGCTGACGCCCGAGGAGGCGCTGGCGCTCTTCTCCGCGATCGTCGGCGACCAGCGCGTCGCCGCCGAACCCGAAGCGGCCATGGCGGTCGTGACCGCCTGCGGATTCCTTCCGCTCGCCGTCCGCATCGCCGCCGCCCGGCTCGCCAGCCGGCCCCGGTGGAGCGTCTCGGACCTCGCCCGCCGCTTAGCCGACCAACGGCGCCGCCTGGACGAACTCCAACTGGGCAACCTCGCCGTGGAAACCACCATCGGCCTCGGCTACGGGCAACTGTCCGCCGCCGAGGCCCGCGCCTTCCGGCTGCTCTCGGTCGTGGACTCGCCCGACCTGCCGCTGGCGGCGGTGACGGCGCTGCTCGGCGTCGAGGAGACCGAGGCGGAGGACCTCGCCGAGGCCCTCGTCGAGGCCAACATGCTGGAGACCTTCTCGCCGGGCCGCTACCGGTACCACGACCTGCTCCGGCTGTACGCGCAGCGGCAGAACGAGCGGGCGGACGACACCGGGGAGCAGCAGGCCGCCCTCCGGCGCCTGCTCGACCTGCTGCTCGCGACCGTCCGCAACGCGGCGCAGGCCGTCGAGCCCGACGACCAGCTGCCCGAACCGCTGAACCCGCCCGCGTCGATCGGCATCCCGCTGATCACCAGCGACTTCGCCCAGGAGTGGCTGCGGACCGAGACCGCCCTGCTGCTCAGCTCGGTCGAGGCCGCCGTCCAGGGACCGAGCGAACTGCTGCGACCCGCCGTCGACCTGCTGATCGTCCTGAACAGCCTGGTCGAGGACCCGACGCACGGCTCCCGGGTGCGCCACATGCTGGAAGCCGCCGACCGGAACGCCACCTCGCACGCGGACTCCGCCGCCCTCGCCCGGGTGCACTTCGCCTTCGGCACGCTGCAGTCGATCACCAACGACTTCCAGAGCGCCGAGCAGTCCCTGCGCAAGAGTCTGGACCTCCAGGACGCCGAGGACATGACCGTCCTGCGCTCCGCCGCCGCCAACGACCTGGGGATCATCCTCAGCCTGGCCAACCGGCCCGCCGAGGCGCTGCCGTTCTTCGAACTGGCCCTCGCCATCAGCCGCGTGGTCGGCGCACCGATCGGCGAGGCCCGGCTGCTCGGCAACATGGCCCGGGCCCAGCTCGGTCTCGGCATGCTCGAAACGGCCGTCCGCTCCGTCACGGACGCCGTCGGCACCGCCCGCGCGTCCAAGAACGGCCCCTGCCTGGCCGACACGCTGTACCAACTCGGTGTCGTCCTCTCCTCCGCCGACGACCCGGCCACCGCCGCCGAGCACCTGCGCGAGTCGCACCGGCTCTACCAGTCCCAGCAGAACCGGCTGCGCGAGGGCTACACCCTCGCCCGCCTCTCCTCGTCCCTCCTCGCCGCCGGCCAGCAGGCCGAGGCGGCCGAGACGGCGGAGGAGTCCCTCGCCATCGGGCACGAGATGGACTCCGCCTACTGCCAGGGCCTCGCCAACGCCGCGCTGGGCGGCGCGCTGCTCGGCCTCGCCCAGCCCGCCCGTGGACTGGCGTGCCTGCGGGAGGCCCACGCCGTCTTCACGCGGCTCGGTGTGCCCGAGGCCTCCCCCGTGGCGGACCTCATCTCCCAGCAGCACACCGAGCCCCTCTCTCCCCCCGCGCCGTAGGTCTCCAATCCCCCGATCGCCCCCCTGGAGACCTTCCCGTAGGCGTTCGGCGCTCCCGCAGCCCCCCGGCTGCGGGAGCGCCTTCAACGCTTCCCCGGCGCTGACACCACTGTGCACCGGACCGATTGACGTTCGATAAACGCCCGGAAGTCCGCTCACGGATCGACGAAGTCCCAGGTCGGCGCGGTCGTACGGACGAACTGCCCGGCGCGCGGGGTCGCACCGCACCACCCCGGCCCGCGACCCCGCGCTCCCGGGGTGGGGGGCAGCTCCGGCCAACCACCACGAGTTGGCCGAAAACGGACCCCATGGCGGAGTGATCACGCATATTCTCGGATGCCAGTACACACACGAGTGCACTTCTCCGGTGGAGCATCCGGAAAAGGCAGCGCGGCGACGCTCCCACGGTGCAGAGTGTCCCTGTGCAAAGAGTCTGTGCAAAGTGTCAGAGGGCAGTCAACGTGACAGTGTGACGCGGGGAGCGTGACGTACCGCCACCGGCAGCAGGCCGGCGGGGCAGCGCGGGCGCCGGGAGGACGGCAGCCCGGCCTCGCGCCTCGTCCAGCCGACCGGAGGCCCGGGTGGAAAGGTGCCTCTCAATCGTGACGACCGGACAGATATCCGATCCGTTCCCCGTCGACGGGGACGCGGACGGCGACGGCGGGCCCGACGTCCTGCGCCGTCGTGCCGAACGCGCCCTGCAGGCTGTCGCCTTCGACACCATCGGCTCCGGCTACGGCGAGGCGTTCCCCGCGAAGGACGGCCAGCTGGCCTGCGGCGCCCGCCTGCTGGCCCGGCTCGAACCGGGTGCCGCCGTCCTGGACGTCGGCTGCGGCAGCGGCGAACCGACCGTCCGGCAGCTGGGCGCGGCCGGCATGCGGGTCACCGGAACGGACCTGTCGGACGTCATGCTGGCCCTGGCCCGGGAGTCGCGCTTCCCGGGGCCGCACCCGCCGGTCCTCCACCGCATCGACATGTACGACCTGGCGACCGACCGCGCCGACCGGGCCTGGAACGCACCGGAGCTCGGCCCCCGCGGGCAGGGCACGTTCGACGCCGTCACCGCCTTCTTCTCCCTGATCCTCCTCCCCCAGGACGAGATCCCCACCGTGCTGACCCGGCTGCGCACCCTGCTGCGTCCCGGCGGGGTCCTCGCGCTCGGTATGGTCGAGGCCGACCTGGACCACGTTCCGCTGCCGTTCCTGGGGCGCGAGCTACGGATCAGCGGATACCTGCGGGAGGATCTCGAACGGGTCCTGGTGGCGTCCGGCTTCGCCGTCGAGGAGCAGGTGGGGCACCCGTACGCACCCGCCAGCACCTCGCTGCCGCCGGAGGAGCAGTTGTTCCTCTGCTGTCGGCGGGTCGGCTGACACGCGGTCGGGGCGGGCAGGTCGGGACGGGCGCGGTCGGGGCGGCGCGGGAGACGGGCGGGACAGGAGACGGGCGGGACGGGAACCGGCGGACCGGCCGCGAACGACGAGGATGAACGAGGGCCGAGGACCTGCGGCCCGGAACCGGGACACCCCGGAAGCGTCACACCACAGACAGACCAACAGACCGAACCGATCCCAGGACAGGCACCCGTGCGCGACCAGCTCAAATCCGAGGCCGGACAGCCGCCTGCCCTGCCCAGCCCGCGCCGGTCGCCGCCGGCCCAGCCGGATCCGGGGACCGGACCCGCGCCGGAAGCGGGGACCGGGCCGGAGGCGGGACCCGGGACCGGATCGGACGGCCACGACCGGGTCGCCGAGCGCCTGGCCTACCTCGACTCCGCGACCCGGCGGATCAACAGCGCGCTCGACCTGGCCGCGACCCTGCGCAACGTCTGCCGCGTCCTCGTGCCGACCCTCGCCGACGCCGCCGTCGTCCACCTGCGCGACCCGCTGCCCAACGTCGAGCGCGAACCCGGCTTCCCGGAGCAGCTGCGGATCCACCACAGCCACGGCACCCGGCTGGGCCGCCGCGGCCGCCCGGCCGGCGACGACCGCCGCGACTCCCGGTACGGCTCGCACTACGGCAGCCGGTACGGCGCCCGCTCCACCGCCGACACCGGGCCGGCCACCCCGGTCACCCGCGGCGGCGCGCTCGCCCACACCCTGCTCAGCCGCCGCCCGGCCGAGCCGGTCGTCCTCGGCGCGACCGACGACTCCGGCAGCGCCCGCACCACCGAGCTGCTGCGCGAGCTGTACGGCGCGCGCGGTCTCTCCCGGCTCGGCCCCGGGACGTCCGTCCTCGCCCTGCCGCTGCGCGGACGGAAGGCCGTGCTCGGCCTGCTGGTGCTCATCCGCCGGCCTCCCGAACGGACCGGCCGGCCCTCCTTCGACGCCGCCGACACCGCGACCGCCGCCCACCTCGCCACCCAGGCCGGGCTGGCCGTCGACACCGCGCTCCGGTACGCCCGCGAATGGGAGATAGCCAACGAGCTCCAGCGCAGCATGCTGCCGTTGCGCCTCCCCCAGCCGCACGGCGTCCGGCTCGCCCAGCGCTACCTGCCCGGCGAGCGGGGCGCCCAGGTCGGCGGCGACTGGTACGACGCCGTGCCGCTGCCCGGCAACCGGGTGGCGCTGATCGTCGGCGACGTGATGGGCCACTCGCTCACCTCGGCCGCCATCATGGGCCAGCTCCGCACCAGCGCCCAGACCCTGGCCGCGCTCGACCTGCCGCCGCACGAGGTGCTGTACCACCTGGACGAACAGGCCCAACGGCTCGGCCGCGAACAGCACCTGGCCACCTGCGTCTACGCGGTGTACGACCCGATCGCCAACCGGGTGGTGCTCGCCAACGCCGGCCACGTGCCGCCGGTGCTCGTCCAGCCGGACGGGACGGCCGAACTCCTCGACCTGGAGTCGGGTGCGCCGATCGGCGTCGGCGGTGTCGACTTCTCCTCCGTCGAACTCCCCGCGCCGCCCGGCTCGGCCCTGCTGCTGTTCACCGACGGCCTGGTGGAGACCCGCAGCCGGCCCCTCAGCGACGGACTGGAACTGCTCCGGGCCCGGCTCGCCAACGCCCACCGGCACACGCCCGAGAACCTCTGCCAGGAGGCGTTGCGCATCCTGCCGCCGGGCGACCGCGGGGACGACATCGCCCTGCTGGCCGCCTGCTTCGACGGCATCCCGGCCGGGGACGTCGCGCACTGGTACCTCCAGCCGCGCAACGAGACACCGGGGCGGGCCCGCCGGCTGGTCGCGCACACCCTGCGCCGCTGGGGTCTGGAGAAGCTCACCGAGGCGACCGAGCTGATGGTCAGCGAGCTGGTCACCAACGCCGTCCAGCACGCGACCCGCCCGATCACGCTGAGCCTGGTCCGCACGTCCCGGCTGCGCTGCGAGGTCGGGGACGACAGCCCGCTGCTGCCCAGGCCGCGCCGGACCGGGCCGGAGGACGAGCGCGGACGGGGACTGCAGATAGTGGCCCGGTGCGCGGAGCGCTGGGGTGCCACCCGTCTGGGCACCGGCAAGGTCGTCTGGTTCGAGCAGCGACTGCCGTAGCCCGGGGCCGTCCGGCCGCCGCGGCGACTCCCGGCCGGGTACGCCGGGAGCCGCGCGCGCACGGGCCGTCCAGACCCGTCGGGCCCGTGCGCCGGGCGATCAGACCCGCGCGGCCGGCCTGCCGGCGTCGTCGGCCGCACCGCCGTTCTCGTCGCCGACGTCGCCGACGTCGCCGTTCGCACCGCCGTTCGCGGGCTTCTCCAGTCGGGCCAGCAGCTGCTCACCCTCCATGTCCACCCGCGGCACCACCTTCTCCAGGCTCTTCGGGAACCACCACGCGGCCTTGCCGAACAGCGCCATCGCGGCCGGCACCAGGGCCATCCGCACCACGAAGGCGTCCACCAGCACGCCCACGGCGAGCGCGAAGCCGATCGGCTGGACGATCGGGTCGTGGCCGAAGACGAAGGACCCGAAGACCGCGATCATGATCAGCGCGGCGGCGGTGACCACCCGGGCCCCGTTCTTCACCCCGGCCACCACGGCCTCCCGCGGGGCCATGCCGTGCACGTGGTGCTCCTTCATCCCGGAGACCAGGAACAGCTCGTAGTCCATCGCCAGCCCGAACAGCACGCCGATCAGCAGGATCGGCACGAAGCTCACCACCGGGCCGACCTTCGGCACGTCGATCACGCCGTCCAGCCAGCCCCACTGGTAGACGGCCACGACGGCGCCGAGCGAGGCGGTGATGGAGAGCAGGAAGCCGGCCACCGCCTTGAGCGGCACCAGGACGGAACGGAAGGCCAGCGCCAGCAGCACCATCGCGATGCCCGCGATCACGGCGACGAACGGCGGGAGCGCGTCGGTCAGCTTGGCGGAGACGTCGATGTTGGCGGCCGTGGTGCCGGTGACGTCGATCCGGGCCCCGGTCGCGGCCTTGAGGCCGTCCCGCTGGTCGCGGATCTCGGTGACCAGGTCCCGGGTGTCCGCGTGGTCCGGGCCGGTCTTCGGGATGACGGTGAGCAGGGTGGTGCCGCTCGGCTCGTCGACGGCCGGCGGCAGCAGGGTCCGGACGCCGTCCAGGCCGGAGAGCTTCTCGGCGACGCCCTGCACGGCGGCGTCCGGCCGGGCGGCGCCCCCGGTGTCCACGACGACCACCAGCGGCGCGTTGAAGCCGGGCCCGAAGCTTCGGTCGATCAGGTCGTAGGCCGTGCGGGCGTCGGTGCCCCTGGCCTGGGAGCCACCGCCCGGCAGGCCGAGGGTGAGGCTCGCGGCGGGCACCGCGAGGGCGACCAGGGCGGTCAGTCCGGTGAGCAGGACGACCAGCGGGCGGCGGACCACCAGTTCCGCCCAGCGCTCGCCGAGCGTGGTCCGGTCGGGGGCCCGGAGCGCGCGCCGCCAGACCGGCAGCCGGTCGATGGCACGCCCGGCGAAGCCGAGCAGCGCGGGCAGCAGGGTGATCGCGACCAGTACCGCGACCACCACGGCGCCGGAGGCGGCGAGGCCCATCACGGTGAGGAAGGGCACGCCGGCGACGGCCAGCCCGGCCAGCGCGACGACGACGGTCAGGCCGGCGAAGACCACCGCGCTGCCGGCGGTCGCGTTGGCGCGGGCGGCGGCCTCGTCCGGCTCCAGCCCCTCGGCGAGATGGCGCCGGTGCCGGGAGACGATGAACAGGGCGTAGTCGATGCCGACCGCGAGGCCGACCATCAGGGCCAGCACCGGCGCGGTGGAGATGATCTCGAACGAGCCGGCCAGCGTCAGCAGCCCGGCGAGTGCGACCCCGACCCCGACCAGGGCGGTGACCAGCGGCAGCCCGGCCGCGACCAGCGAGCCCAGGGTCATCACCAGGACCAGCCCGGCCACCGCCAGACCGACCGCCTCGCCGCCCTCGACCTGTGCCATCCGGTTGTACGCGTCGCCGCCGAAGGCCACGGTCAGCCCGGCCGCGCGGGCCGGCTCGGCGGCCTCCCTGACCGCGTCGCGCTGCTGGTCGGTGATGTCGCCGAGCTCGCGGTCGAAGGAGACCAGGGCGAGCGCGACCCGGCCGTCCGGGGAGAGCGCACCGGTGGCGTACGGGTCGGGCGCGGCCGAGACGCCGGGGACGGCGGCGATCCGGCCGACCGCCTCGCCGACGGCCCTGGCGGTGTCCGGGGCCGCGACGCCGCCGGCGCCGTCGGTGGCGAAGACCACCTGGGCGGAGCCGTGGCCCTGCTCGGGGAAGGTGTCGGTGATCCGGTCCAGGGTGGCCTGCGCCTCGGTCCCGGGGACCTTGAACTCGTCGCTGGTCTTGCCCGCGAACGCCCCCGCGGCGCCGCCGACGGCGATCAGCAGGGCCAGCCAGACGGCGAGCACGGTGCGCCTTCGGCGGAAGCAGAGTCGGCCCAGGCGGTACAGGTACGTGGCCATGCGGGCACCTTCGATCGGGTCGGTCGAGGCAGGCGGCTGCCTGAACAGGTCTCGGACCACCGTACGCGCAAGTTTGTCGGGCGACAAAGTCGCTCGACGCGAACCTGTGACGCATTCGTCCGATCAGGTTGTCTGAACATGGCGATACCCTGGCCCAATGGCACATGTCCCCGCCTCCGAAAGGCGCCCCCAACTGATCCAGGCCGCCATCGACCTGATGGCCCGGGAGGGGATCGCCGCCGGCAGCACCCGGGCGATCGCGGCCGAGCTGGGCGTGGCGCAGGCGACGGTGCACTACACCTTCGGCACCAAGAAGGACCTCTACCGCTCCGTCGTCGAGGAGCTGACCGCGGAGTTCATCCACCAGGTCCGCGCCGCCTCCCCCGGCGACGGGTCGTTCGGCGAGCAGGTGCGGACCATGGTCTACGCACTCTGGGAGAGCGCCGTCGCCGAGGGCGGGCGGTGCGCGCTGATCACCGAGTTCACGGCGCTGTCACTGCGCGACCCGGATCTCCAGGAGATCATGCGCGCGGTCCAGCACGAGATCGAGAGCACCGCCGCCGAACTGCTCACCGCGCTCGCCGAGGCGCACGGCCAGACCCTGGCCGTGCCCGCCGACGAGATCGCGGTCCTGTTCCTGGTCGGCTTCAACGGGCTGACCGACCGCTACATGGTGCTGCGCCGGGCCGGCGAGCGGCCGGACGCCGTGGCGCTGCACACCCTCGACCTGCTGATCGCCACCACGATCGGACTCTGCCTGGGAGCACCGGCCCGCCTGCCCTGACGGGCGCCCGACGGGCCGGCTCGCGATCCGCGGCCCCCTCGGAGCATCAGAGCACCAGGCGGACCGGCAGCTCGGCCAGCACCTCGCGCAGCGAGACGGCGAACCGGTCGTACTCGGCGCTGCGGGCCGAGCCCGGCCTGGTGGCGAGCCCGATCCGCCGCCCCGGCGCCGGGGCGGCGAAGCGCACGGCGGCCAACCGGTCGGTGCGGCTCGTCTCGACGTCCAGCGCCGTGGCGGGCAGCAGGGTCACCCCGAGGCCGCCGGCGACCAGCTGGACCAGGGTGGAGAGGCCGGCCGCCCTGGTGGTGGCGCCGGCCGGGTCCGCGCCGACCTCGCGGCAGATGTCGAGGGCCTGGTCGCGCAGGCAGTGCCCCTCCTCCAGCAGCAGGACGTCCAGGTCGAGCAGGACGTCGCGCGGCACGTCGACCCGGCCGGCCAGCTCGTGGTCGGCCGGGGTGACCAGGACGAAGTCCTCGTCGAACAGCGGGATGTCCCGGGTCGGCGCGGCCCCGCCGGCCGGCAGCGCCAGCAGCAGCACGTCCAGCCGCCCGGCGGCCAGGCCCTCCAGCAGCGACGACGTCCGTTCCTCGTGGACGTGCAGCTCCAGGTCCGGGTAGCGGTCCCGGACCAGCCGCAGCACCGGCGGGAGCAGGTACGGCGCGACGGTCGGGATGACGCCCAGGTGCAGCGGCCCGGTGAACGGGCGGCGGGCGGCCTCCACCTCCTCGGTCAGCCCCTGCAGGGAGGCGAGCACCCGGCGCGAGTGTTCGAGCACGCGCTCCCCCAGCTGGGTGATAATCACCTTCCGCGTCGTACGCTCGATCAGCTGCGCGCCCAGCGACTCCTCCAACGCCGCGACCGCCGCGGACAGCGCCGGCTGGCTGGTCCCGGTGGCCGCCGCGGCCTCCCGGAAGTGCCGGTGCTCGGCCACCGCGACGAAGGCCCTGAGCTGGGCGACCGTCGGTGTGCGGGGGGCGCGGGATGTGGCACTCGCCACAGCGCCCTCGGGTTTGCGGGCGGGAGCCCTGCGCCCCGTGGGGCGGGAGGGGGGCTTGGGGGTATTGATAACTCTCTCCGATCAGACACATCGAGTGTAGCTATTTCCCTGATCAGTCCACGATGTGGAATGGTAGAGACCGTTCCGCAAAACGGACAAACCCCCCTCAGTCTCACTTCAGGAGAAGCGAACGTGCTCACGATCGGTGACAAGTTCCCCGAGTTCGAACTCAACGCCTGCGTCGACCTGGACGCCGCGAACGCCTTCGCCGAGATCAACCACAAGTCCTACGAGGGCAAGTGGAAGATCGTGTTCTTCTGGCCGATGGACTTCACCTTCGTCTGTCCGACCGAGATCGCCGCGTTCGGCAAGCTGAACGACGAGTTCGCCGACCGCGACGCCCAGATCCTCGGCGTCTCCGGCGACTCGGAGTTCGTCCACCACGCCTGGCGCAAGGACCACAAGGACCTCCGCGACCTGCCGTTCCCGATGCTGGCCGACGTCAAGCACGACCTCATGCGCGCCTGCGGCGTCGAGGCCGCGGACGGCACCGCCCAGCGCGCCGTCTTCATCGTGGACCCGAACAACGAGATCCAGTTCGTCATGGTGACCGCCGGCTCCGTCGGCCGTAACCCCAAGGAGGTCCTGCGGGTGCTGGACGCCCTGCAGACCGACGAGCTGTGCCCGTGCAACTGGACCAAGGGCGAGGACACCCTCGACGCCCAGGCCCTGCTGGCCGGCTGACCCATGGCCCTCGACGACCTGAAGTCCGCCCTCCCGGACTACGCCAAGGACCTCAAGCTCAACCTGGGCTCGGTCATCGGCAACTCCGACCTCCCCGCCCAGCAGCTCTGGGGCACCGTGCTCTCCTGCGCGATGGCCACCCGCAGCGCCGCCGTGCTGCGTGAGCTGGAGCCCGAGGCCAAGGCCAACCTCTCCCCGGAGGCGTACACCGCCGCCAAGGGCGCGGCCGCGATCATGGGGATGAACAACGTCTACTACCGGACGCTGCACCTGCTCTCCGACAAGGAGTACAGCAGCATGCGGGCCGGTCTGCGGATGAACATCATCGGCACCCCGGGCGTCGAGAAGGTCGACTTCGAGCTCTGGTGCTTCGCGGTCTCCGCGATCAACGGCTGCGGCCAGTGCCTCGACTCGCACGAGGGCGTCCTCCGCAAGGCCGGCGTCGACCGCGACGTCATCCAGGCCTCGATGAAGATCGCCGCCGTGCTCCAGGCCGTCGCCGGCGTCCTCGACGCCGAGGCCGCGCTCGCGACCGTCAACGCCTGACGACTCACCCGCACCACCCCCGAACGGGCCCCCGCGCCGGACACCGCGTCCGCCCGGGGGCCCGTTCGCGTACCGGGAGGGCGGCGACTACGACGCCGGTGGTGCCGGGGCTCGGGTCGCGGCCTCGCGGGCGGCCTCCAGGGCGGTGAAGACCGCCTGGCCCGCCTCGTTGCGGCGGCGAAGGTGGGTGACCACGGTGTTGGTGACCGCGATCAGCGGGACGGCGACGATCGCACCGCCGATGCCGCCGATGATGGAGCCGGCGGCCACCCCCAGCACCACGCCGAGCGGGTGGACGCGGACCGCCCGGCCGAGGATGAGCGGCTGGAGGATGTGTCCCTCCAGCTGCTGGACGGCGATCAGCACCACCAGCACCATCAGCGCGGTCCACGGCGTGGTGGTGACCAGGGCGATCAGCACCGCGACGGTCCCGGTGACCAGCGCACCCACCAGCGGGACGAAGGCGCCCAGGAAGATGATCACGGCGAGCGGCAGCGCCATCGGCACCCCGAGCAACTGGATGCCGATGCCGATGCAGACCGCGTCGATGAAGGCCACGCAGACGGTGCCGCGCACGTAGGCGGTGAGCGTCGCCCAGGCCTTCGGCCCGGCCCCGGCCATCGCGTACCGGGAGTGCCGGGGCAGGCCCCGCAGCGCCCAGTTCCAGATCCGCTCGCCGTCGTAGAGGAAGAAGAAGGTGGTGAAGAAGGCCAGCAGCACGGCGGTCAGCACCTCGACGGCGATCTGCGCGCCGGTCAGGCTGGCCGAGGTGATCTGCTCGGTGTTGGTGCTGATCGCCTTGGTGATCTGGTTGGCGAAGTCGGTGATCTGCTGCTCGGTCAGGTGCAACGGCCCGGTGATCAGCCAGTCCCGGAGCTGGTCGACGCCCGCCTTGACCTTGCTGGTGACGGTCTCCAGGTTGGTGGTCACCTGCCAGACCACGAACCAGCCGACCAGGCCGATTCCGGCCAGGCCGCTCATGAACACCCCACCGGCGGCCAGCGAGCGCGGGACGCCGTGCCGGCGCAGCCAGGAGACGGTGGGCTCCAGCAACGCGGAGATCAGCAGCGAGGCGAGCACCGCGAAGGCGACCAGCCGCAGCATGTCGACGATGTAGAAGACGACGTACAGCGCGGCACCGAGCAGCAGCAGCCGCCAGGTGGACTCGGCGGCCACCCGCAGGCTCCACGGCACCGCCTCGGCGGGGGTGGCGGGCCGCCCGAAGTGTCCGTGGGACCCACCGGACCCGCCGGACGCGGTCGGCGGGACCGCGGCGGCCGGTGCGGCGGCGGCAGCGACAGGCGCCGCCTCCTCCCGGGGAGCCGGCAACGGCGCCGGGAGCTCCGCGGCGGCGGGCGCCGCCAGGAGCAGGGATTCGTGGAAGTCGGCCGCCATCGCGGCCCGTCGGCGCCGCTCGATCACGGCGGCCGCGCTCGCCACCACGGCCATGCCCTTGGCCACGGCCTTGAAAGCCTTTCCGCCCCGCGCCATGCTCGTTACCACTTCTCCCCGCCGGACCCGCCGTGTCCGGCGGGACGCCGTGGGTCCCGCCACGGCCGTCAGGGATGACGCTACCCGGCCGGGGCGCGCCGAGTCCGCCGGGCGGGCGGGTTCTTCGTACCCACCGGCGGAGAACGGGCCACGGCCGGAGTGGGGATACCGGGGCGAAACCACGCAGTTCGGGTGGTTTCAGGCGTCGGGCAGCGGGGAGGAGTCGGTCGGGACCGGAGCCAACTGTCGGCGGACCGGCCGGTGCGGAGAGCTACCAGGACCCCTCTCCGCGCCCCGCGTCCGCACCCAGGACCGCACCGCCCGTGGGCGCACTGGTCAGCGCAGCCCGGGCGGCGCGGCCCGCTCGCGCCGGGGCCGGGCGCCCGGTCCGGATCGCCCCCGGGTAGGGCCCGGCGGTTCACGGTTCGCAGCGGTTCGCGGACGACGCGGCACGGCCCCCGGTCGCGCTGTCCGCGCGGCCGGGGGCCGTGGTGAAGCCGGTGGACCCGGTACTCGGCCGGTGGGCCTAGTACCAGTGGTGCGACTGCCAGAACGACCAGGCGCCACAGGGGCTGCCGTAGCGGCTGTTCATGTAGCTGAGGCCCCACTTGATCTGCGTGGCCGGGTTGGTGCGCCAGTCGGCGCCCGCCGAGGCCATCTTCGTCCCGGGCAGCGCCTGGACAAGGCCGTACGCGCCGGAGCTCTTGTTGGTGGCGGTGTAGTTCCAGCCGGACTCGCGCTTCACGATCTGGCTGAAGCACTGGAACTGGGCGTCGTTGCCGACGATCTGCTGGGCGAGCTCCTGGACGGAGCCGGGGCTGACCGAGACCGGCGGAGCCGCGTTGTCGGTGGCAGCCATCGCCGAGCGCGACTTGGAGCGGTTGGCGGCGGCCTCGTCGGCCTTCCGCTTCTCCTCGGCCGCCTTGGCGGCCTTCTCCGCGTCGGCCTTGGCCTGCGCCTCCTTGGCCTGCGCCTCGGCCTTGGCCTGGGCGTCGGCCTTGGCCTGGGCGTCGGCCGCGGCCTGCTGGCGCGCGGCCTCCTCGGCGGCCTTCTGCTCGGCGGCTGCCTTGGCGGCGGCGTCGGCGGCGGCCTGCTGGGCGGTTGCCTGCGTGCCGATGTTGTCGCTGATGGTCTGCGCCTGGGCGCCAGAGGGGACTTCGGCAAGCAGGGTCGCACCGGCGACATCGACCGTCTGCGTCGTCTTGCCCTCGCTGCCCGAGGCCATGCCCACGACGGCACCAACAGCGGTGACGGCGGTGGCGGAGGCGACAGCAACTCCCCGGACCGAGATCCGAGTCACATGGTTTCCTTCCAGCATCGCCCACGCGTGACCGTACGGGCGCAACATGCCCCTTGGCGCTGCCCTCCGGACGTGCTGGTCACGGGAGGTACTGACCCGGCGTCCGGCCGACGTGAGGCGACCGGGCGTTGAGATCGGGCGGCGTACGGCTCATCGGTGTTCAATTGTGCGTCCACTGACCGGAGTTGGTGGACCGTCCGGGCCGGACTTCCGGGCGTCCGGAAGCCATGCCATGCCGTACGCGGGGCCTGACAGAACCCTCACCATGCCGCAAGGGGCACTGTCGACGCAATTCCCTGTTGCGTGGCGGATGTCACATTCACCGTGCCGGAGTTCTCCGGACAGAAAGCACTCGATGTGATGAAAGGGCCGAGACCCGCTCCGTCAGGAGCGGGTCTCGCGCCGCGAATTGACCTTTTTGTCCCGCTATGACCGGATCGCCCCGATCAGGGGTGGATGTCCTCCAGCATCTCGGTCACCAGGGCCGCGATCGGCGAACGCTCCGACCGGGTCAGCGTGATGTGGGCGAAGAGCGGATGGCCCTTCAGCTTCTCCACCACGGCGACGACGCCGTCGTGGCGGCCGACCCGGAGGTTGTCGCGCTGCGCGACGTCGTGGGTGAGGACCACCCGCGAGCCCTGGCCGATCCGGGAGAGCACGGTGAGCAGGACGTTGCGCTCCAGGGACTGCGCCTCGTCCACGATCACGAAGGCGTCGTGCAGGGAACGCCCCCGGATGTGGGTCAGCGGCAGGACCTCCAGCATCCCCCGGGAGATGAT
>NZ_JBHXDN010000055.1:0-70194 GCF_042726075.1 Kitasatospora sp. NPDC127035
GCCGGGTTCGAGTTCACCAGCACCACCCGCAGACCCTCGGCCCGCAACACCCGGCACGCCTGCGTACCCGAGTAGTCGAACTCCGCCGCCTGACCGATCACGATCGGGCCGGAACCGATCACCAGAACGGACTTGATGTCACTGCGCTTAGGCACGCTGGCCCTCCATGAGCTTCACGAAGCGGTCGAACAGGTAGGCGGCGTCGTGCGGACCCGCTGCCGCTTCAGGGTGGTACTGCACGCTGAAGGCGGGGACGTCCAGGGCCTGGAGGCCCTCGACCACGTCGTCGTTGAGGCAGACGTGGGAGACCTCGACGCGCCCGAAGGGGGTGTCGCTCACCTTGTCCAGCGGTGCGTTCACGGCGAAGCCGTGGTTGTGCGCCGTGACCTCGACCTTGCCGGTGGTGCGGTCCTGCACCGGCTGGTTGATGCCGCGGTGGCCGTACTTGAGCTTGTACGTGCCGAAGCCCAGCGCGCGGCCGAGGATCTGGTTGCCGAAGCAGATCCCGAAGAACGGGGTCCTGCGCTCCAGCACCGCCTGCGCCACGGCGACCTGGTGGTCGGCGGTGGCCGGGTCGCCCGGGCCGTTGGAGAAGAAGACGCCGTCGGGGTTGACGGCGTAGACGTCCTCGA
Source organism: Kitasatospora sp. NPDC127035 (assembly GCF_042726075.1). NCBI lineage: Bacteria > Bacillati > Actinomycetota > Actinomycetes > Kitasatosporales > Streptomycetaceae > Kitasatospora > Kitasatospora sp. NPDC127035. Next base: position 633 of record NZ_JBHXDN010000055.1, read on the forward strand.
CGGTCGAGTTCGCCGGCAGCACGTGCACCTCGATGCCGCGCTCGGCCATCCGCTGCGGGGTCATCGCCTTGATGCCGAGGTCCAGCGCGGCGACGGTGAAGCGCTTCTCACCGATCGCCGGGACCACGTACGACTCGGTCGTGGCGACCTCGGCGCACAGGTCGGCGCCCTTCATCTCGGCCGAGGACTGCACCCGGCCGAGCAGCTCGGCCTGGTCGGCCAGCGCCTCGCCGGAGAAGATCCCGCAGCGCATGGCGCCGCGCTCGCGCAGGTGGCGGGTGAGCGCCCGGGTGTCGATGCCGCTGATGCCGACGACGCCCTGTCGGACGAGCTCCTCGTCGAGCGGGCGGAGCGAGCGCCAGTTGGACGCGACGCGGGCGGGGTCGCGGACGACGTACCCGGCGACCCAGATCTGCTTGGACTCGTCGTCCTCGTCGTTCCAGCCGGTGTTGCCGATCTGCGGGGCGGTCATCACGACCACCTGGCGGTGGTACGACGGGTCGGTGAGGGTCTCCTGGTAGCCGGACATGCCGGTGTTGAAGACCGCCTCGCCGAAGGTCTCGCCGGTCGCACCGTAGGCCTCGCCGCGGAAGGTCCGGCCGTCCTCCAGGACGAGCACGGCGGGAATACGCTCCCGCCGTTGGCGCTGCGTGGTGGGGGCAGGTGCGGTCATTGCGCGGCCTCTTCCGTCTTCGTGGTCGTACGTGTGGCAAATCGAGCGATCGCCTCGACCCAGGCGGCGTGCTCGTCGGGGTGGTCGAACCGGAACCCGGAGTCCAGCTCGGTGCCCTCGTGCGTCCAGGAGACGACGAGGAGTCCGGACGGGACGACCTTGCCGGCTATCCCGGAGTCCGTACGGGCACCGGTCAGGTGGTCGGCGGGGATCCAGAAGTCGACGTCGCCGGGGCGCTGCACCAGCAGGCCGTTCGCGCCGAGGGTCAGGTCGGCGCGGCTGCGGGTGCCCAGGCCGTGCGCGACGACCCGGTCGAGCCAGTTCCCGGCGGTGGTGCTGCCGTGGTACCGGCCGCTGGTCTCCAGGATGGTCCGGCCGGCGCGCTCCGGCACGGCGGGCAGCGGCGGGATGCCGGACTGCAGCGTGCGGCGCCAGTTCCAGCCCTGGCGCATCAGCCAGTAGACGAGGCTGATCACCAGGAGCAGACCGATCGCCCAGCCGATGTAGCCGGGCCAGTTGGTGACCCTGGCCTGTTCCTGGGCCAGCAGGGCGGAGGTCACGCGAGCCCGCCCTGCTCGACCAGCTCGCCGGCCAGCACGGTCGCGGTGCCGCGCAGGAAGGTGGCGTGCACCCGTCCGGGCAGGTCGAGGCCCCGGTAGGGCGTGTTCCGGGAGCGGGTGGCGAAGCTGTCGGGATTCACGGCACCACGGTACGCGGGATCGAAGAGCACCAGGTTGGCGGGCTCACCCACCGAGATCGGCCGGCCGTGCCCGGCCAGACGGCCGATCCGGGCCGGGCGGTGCGACATCCGGTCGGCGACGCCCTCCCAGTTCAGCAGGCCGGTCTCGACCATCGTCTGCTGGACGACCGACAGCGCGGTCTCCAGGCCGACCATGCCCATCGCGGCCACGGCCCACTCGCAGTCCTTGTCCTCGGACGGGTGCGGCGCGTGGTCGGTGGCGACGGCGTCGATGGTGCCGTCGGCGAGCGCCTTGCGCAGCGCCTGGACGTCCTCGGCGGTGCGCAGCGGCGGGTTGACCTTGTACACCGGGTCGTAGGAGCGGACCAGCTCGTCGGTGAGCAGCAGGTGGTGCGGGGTCACCTCGGCGGTGACGTCCCAGCCCTTGGCCTTCGCCCAGCGGACGATCTCGACCGAGCCGGCGGTGGAGACGTGGCAGACGTGCAGCCGGGAGCCGACGTGCGCGGCGAGCAGCACGTCGCGGGCGATGATCGCCTCCTCGGCGACGGCGGGCCAGCCGCCCAGGCCGAGCTCGCCGGAGACCTGGCCCTCGTTCATCTGGGCGCCCTCGGTCAGGCGCGGCTCCTGGGCGTGCTGGGCGACGACGCCGTCGAAGGCCTTCACGTACTCCAGGGCGCGGCGCATGATCACGGCGTCGTCGACGCACTTGCCGTCGTCGGAGAAGACCCGGACACCGGCCGCGGAGTCGTGCATCGCGCCGAGCTCGGCGAGCTTCTTGCCCTCCAGGCCGACGGTGACGGCGCCGACCGGCTGCACGTCGCAGTAGCCGGACTCCTGGCCGAGCCGCCAGACCTGCTCGACCACGCCGGCGGTGTCGGCCACCGGGAAGGTGTTGGCCATGGCGTGGACGGCGGTGAAGCCGCCCTTGGCGGCGGCCTGGGTGCCGGTGAGGACGGTCTCGGCGTCCTCGCGGCCGGGCTCCCGCAGGTGGGTGTGCAGATCGACCAGGCCGGGCAGGACGATCAGCCCGCCGGCGTCGATCTCGATGTCGACCTCGGCGTCGAGGCCGGTGCCGATCGCCTGGACGATGCCGTCGGCGAGGTGGAGGTCCTGCGGGGCACCGCCGAGGATCTGGGCGTTGCGGATCAGGTAGGTGGTCACTGAGCAGTCTCCACGGAGTCGGTGCGGGGGGCGTCGTTGAGGGTGGCTCCGCCGAGCAGCAGGTAGAGCACGGCCATCCGGATGGAGACGCCGTTGGCGACCTGCTCGACGACGGTGCAGCGCGGCGAGTCGGCGACCTCGGCGGTGATCTCCATGCCGCGGACCATCGGGCCGGGGTGCATGACGATGGCGTGCCCGGGCAGCTGGGCCATCCGGGCTCCGTTGAGGCCGTAGCGGCGGCTGTACTCGCGCTCGGTCGGGAAGAAGGCGGCGTTCATCCGCTCGCGCTGCACCCGGAGCATCATCACGGCGTCCGACTTGGGGAGCACGCTCTCCAGGTCGTAGCTGACCTCGCAGGGCCAGTTCTCGATGCCGATCGGCAGCAGCGTCGGCGGGGCGACGAAGGTGACGTGGGCGCCGAGCGTGGTCAGCAGGTGCACGTTGGAGCGGGCGACCCGGCTGTGCAGGATGTCGCCGACGATGGTCACCCGGCGGCCCGCGAGGTCGTGGCCGTGGCCCGGGTTGAGGTGGCGGCGCATGGTGAACGCGTCGAGCAGCGCCTGGGTGGGGTGCTCGTGGGTGCCGTCACCGGCGTTGATCACGCTGCCGTGCAGCCAGTCGGACTGGGCGAGGCGGGCCGGCGCGCCGGAGGCGTGGTGCCGGATGACGACCGCGTCGGCGCCCATGGCCTGCAGGGTGAGCGCGGTGTCCTTGAGGCTCTCGCCCTTGGAGACGGACGAGCCCTTGGCGGAGAAGTTGATGACGTCGGCGGAGAGCCGCTTCTCGGCGGCCTCGAAGGAGGTCTTGGTCCGGGTCGAGTCCTCGAAGAAGAGGTTGACGACCGTCCGGCCGCGGAGCGTGGGCAGCTTCTTGACGGCCCGACCGGAGAGCTGGGCCAGCTCCTCGGCGGTGTCCAGAATGAGCAGCGCGTCGTCGCGGGTGAGATCGGCGGCGGAGACGAGGTGGCGCTTCACGCGGGCTACTCCGGGAGGTGCGGTGCGGACGGCTGGGCGGCCAGGGCCTGCGAGGAGCGGGCCGCGAAGTCGCGGTCCCCGACCAGGACGGCGTCCACGCCGTCGCGGTCGGCGAGCCGCACCTGGACGGCCTCGCGCAGCGAGGTGGGCAGGTTCTTGCCCACGTAGTCGGCGCGGATCGGCAGCTCGCGGTGGCCGCGGTCGACCAGGACGGCGAGCTGGACGGCGCGCGGCCGGCCGATGTCGTTGAGCGCGTCGAGCGCGGCCCGGATGGTGCGGCCGGAGAAGAGCACGTCGTCGACGAGGATGACGAGTCTGCCGTCGATGCCGCCGGGCGGGATCTCGGTGTGCTCCAGGGCGCGGGCGGGCTTCAGCCGCAGGTCGTCCCGGTACATGGTGATGTCCAGGGTGCCGAGCGGGATGTCGCGTCCGGTGATCTGGGCCAGCCGGGTGTGCAGGCGCTTGGCGAGGTGGACGCCCCTGGTGTGGATGCCGAGCAGCACGACGTCCTCGGCGCCCTTGGCGCGTTCGACGATCTCGTGCGCTATCCGGGTGACGACCCGGGCGATGTCCGTGCCGTCCAGCACCTGGTGCGGCGGTCGCGGAGCGGTCTCGTGGTGTGCGGTCATGCCGAAGCGGACCTCCTTCCCCGCCTCACGGGACGGGTCTTAAAGGATGTCTGGAAGGGCCCCGCCGACGCGGCGTGGCCTCGGTTCATCGTATCAGCGCGGCCGCCGGCTAACCGACGTCCATCATTCCGCTTCTCCGGGTTCACGCGCCGGACGCACGGCTGATGCGGGCCATTCGCACGACTGCCCCATTCGGCTTGACGCAACTACCTCACTCTACGTAACCTCACAGTGAGTTACGAGATGGGCGTCGAACCTACCGGTAGCGACGCCGGCAATCGCCCGTGACCCACCACTGAACGCGAAGCAATCTCGTCCGGGGAGATCAATGTCCAGCGACTACGCGAAGCAGCTCGGAGGCAAGCTCCGAGCCATCCGCACTCAGCAGGGGCTCTCCCTGCACGGTGTCGAGGAGAAGTCCCAGGGGCGCTGGAAGGCAGTCGTCGTCGGCTCGTACGAGCGCGGCGACCGTGCGGTCACCGTGCAGCGGCTGGCCGAACTGGCGGAGTTCTACGGGGTCCCGGTGCAGGAGCTGCTGCCCGGCGGGACGCCCGGCGGTGCGGCGGAGCCGCCGCCGCGCCTGGTCCTCGACCTGGAGAGACTGACCCAGGTCCCGTCCGAAAAGGCCGGTCCGCTGCAGCGTTACGCGGCGACCATCCAGAGCCAGCGCGGCGACTACAACGGCAAGGTGCTGTCGATCCGCCAGGACGATCTGCGCACCCTCGCCGTGATCTACGACCAGTCGCCGTCGATCCTCACCGAGCAGCTGATCTCCTGGGGTGTGCTCAACCCCGACGCGCGCCGCGCGGTGCGCGAGGAGGAGGCGGGCTGAGGCTGGCCGCACCGTCTCCCGCCGCCGCGGGAGACCGGAAGTACCCGAAGCAGCGGCCGGGTCAGTACCCAGCAGAAACGTCACGGCGCGGCTCCCCTTCCGGGAGCCGCGCCGCGGCGCGTCCTCGGCGACGCCGCACCGGCCGCCCCGGCTTCCGCCCCACCGGCCCGCCGCCCCCCGGCGGGCCGCTCGGCGGACCGCTCAGCAGACCGTCTCCAGCCGGTAGCCCGGCTCCGCGGCCACCCCGTCCAGCCGGACCGGGCCGCCCGCCGGCGCCCACACCCGGCCCTCGCTCGCCCAGGCCCAGGCCGTCGGCCGGTACTCCCCGCAGGACGCCGCAGAGCCCTGCGCGCCGTGCAGCACCGCCAGGGCCGGCAGCTCGCGGGCCAGCCCCGTGCAGAGCACCGCGCAGAGCAGCTCCAGGTCCTCGTCGTTGATCCGCACCACACCGTCCTCCCACTGGAGGACCCGGGCCGCCGCGGTGAGCCGTCCGCCGGGCGCGTCCACCGCGAGGCGCAGTTCGTAGACCCCGCTGCCGGCGCCGAGCAGCATCCGGCGGAACACCTCGGCGCCGCGCTCGTAGGCCGCCTGCACCGCCTCGTCGCGCTCCCCGTACAGCCCGCCGTCGAGCAGGAGGTCGGCATGGCGCAGCGTCAGCCCGTTCTCCCGGGCCCGGACCAGCCGGGGGACGTAGTCGCCGACCAGTTCCTCACCCTGGTAGGCCAGGAGCTGGGTCTGCAGCGGCGGGTTGACGAGGTACCGGTCGCGGGCGGCCGGCTCGGCCGGGTCGAGCCCGTGCAGCAGACAGAAGTCGGCGAAGTCCTGCGGGTGGAACATCCGGGCCCGGACGGTGTCGAAGCGGCGCCGGGCCTCGGCGAGCAGTTCGGCGGTCTCGTGCAGGTACTGCTCGTGGTCCGGGGCGTCGGAGAGCTGCCAGTCGCGGGCCCGCTCGAAGTCGGCCGCGCTGGCCAGCACGCCGATGACGAAGGCCTGGCCGCCGTTGTCGGCCCGGTGCCGGTCGCGTCCCTCGATCCGCTCGTGCCCCTCGGTCCGCTCCGCCCGGTCCGCCCGCTCGGCCCGCTCGTACCGGGAGCGCGCCCGCGGCCGGGGACCGGCGGCGGTGCAGTCGGGGGTGCGGCGGGCGCGGCCGTTGCGGCTCATCGGGACTCCTCGGGCGGGCGGGCGGCGGTCGGGTCGGCGGCGGGGGTCGCCGCCGACCGTTGTCCTCCCCAACCCCGCGTGGCGCACACGTACGGCGTGTCACAGGACTGTAACCGAGGGTGAATCGGGTGTTTGGAGTCACGCACGGTTGTGCGGACGGGCCGTCACGCCCCGCGCATCCGGCTCACGCGCCGTCGCTCGGTCACGCCTCGTACTGGCTCGATCACTCCGAGCTCAGGAGAACCGGCGCACTCGACCGGCCTCGCGCCGGCCTGCCCACTCCGCACGCCGGGCGCTCCGACACGACCGCGCGCCCGTCCCGTACAGCCTCACGCCTGGCGCGGCACCCGGGCCAACTGGCGGGACTGCGCGACCAGTCGGCCGGCCTCGTCCCAGACCTCGGCGTCCTCCTCGAAGTACCCGCCGGCCAGGTTCCGGGTGGCGTGCACGACCCGCAGCCACCCCGGAACGGGCTTGGCCCGCAGGTGCACGGTCAGTTCGACGGTCGGCGCCCAGCCCGGCATGCCGAGGTCGAAGGTGACCGGCGGCAGCGCGTCGGCGACCAGCAGGAGGAGCAGCGGGTCGGGCTCGCGCCCGTCGGCGAGCCGGAACCATCCCTGGATCCGCCCCTCCCCCGACGGCTGACCGAGCGCCCAACCGATGGTGGACGGGTCGAGCCGCATGTCGAACCGCTCCAACAGGGCGGCCTGCGCGATGAGTTCCTTGGGCGCGTGCTCGACGCCGACGCACTGGTCCGGCGGCGGCAGCTGGGGCGGCCGGGCGCTGGTGCGCACCTCGCCCTCGACCGCGGCGAGGTCGCCGTGGGTGGCGATCACCCGCAGCCGCTCGACGCCGTCCTGGCTGAGCGAGGCGGTGCCGGTGGAGAGCGAGCGGCCGGTGCGGATCACCTCGGTCCGGACGGTGGCCGGGCCGGGCGTGGAGGCGGAGAGGTAGTAACCGCTGATCGAGACCGGGTCGGCGTGGTCGGCGCTCTCCGGGCGGGAACCGTGCTCCAGCGCGAGCGCGTGGCCGGCCACCGCGAGAAGCAGTCCGCCGTTGACGCCGCCGCCGATCTGCCAGCCGGCGCCGAGTTCGCCCTCGTACCGGCCGGACTCGTCCGGATGCGGGGTCAGCGCGATGCCCTGGTCGAACTCGCTGCGGATCGCCGTGGTCATGGGGGGTGGCCTGCCCTTCGCTGCGGGGTCGCCGACGGGCGTGGGCCGCCGGCGCACCGGGTTACTGGCGAGTAGGGCACCAACATACGCCACCACGGGAGAACGCACGACGGCCGTCGGACCGTTCCCGGTCCGACGGCCGTCGGTGACGTGGGGAGCCGCTACCGGCGGATGCCGGGCTTCAGCTCCATGAAGCGGGCGAGCAGGCCGTTGACGAAGGCCGGGGAGTCGTCCGTGGAGAACTCCTTGGCGATCTCGACCGCCTCGTCCAGGACGACCGCGTCAGGGACGCCGTCCTCCCAGATCAGCTCGTACGCGCCGAGCCGCAGGACGTTGCGGTCCACGATCGGCATCCGGTCGAGCGTCCAGCCGACCGAGTACTGCGAGATCAGCTCGTCGATGCGGCGGGCGTACTGGACGTAGCCCTCGACCAGCTCCATCGTGTACTCGCCCACCTGCGGGGTGCCCTCGTCCGGCTTGGGCTCCCGGGCCCGGGCCACCCAGTCGGCGAGGACCGTCAGCGGGTCGACCCCACGGTGGTCGGCCTCGAACAGGATCTGGAAGGCTCGCGTGCGGGCCTTGGTGCGTGCGGACGACACGGACTTACTTCACCCGGCCGAGGTAGCTGCCGTCGCGGGTGTCGACCTTGATCTTCTCGCCGGTGACGATGAAGAGCGGGACGGCGATCTCGGCGCCGGTCTCCAGCGTGGCCGGCTTGGAGCCACCGGTGGAGCGGTCGCCCTGCACGCCCGGCTCGGTGTGCGAGATGAGCAGCTCGACCGAGGCCGGCAGCTCGATGTACAGGGGGGCGCCCTCGTACATGGCGACCAGGGCCTCGAAGCCCTCCAGCAGGTACTTGGAGGCGTCGCCGACGACGGCCGGCTCGACCGGGATCTGGTCGTAGGTGTCCGTGTCCATGAACACGAAGTTCTCGCCGTCCTTGTACGAGAACTGCATGCCGCGCTTGTCGACGTTGGCGGTCTCGACCTTGGTACCGGCGTTGAAGGTCTTGTCGACGACCTTGCCCGTCAGGACCTCCTTGAGCTTGGTGCGCACGAAGGCCGGGCCCTTGCCGGGCTTGACGTGCTGGAACTCGACGACGGACCAGAGCTTGCCGCCCTCCAGCTTGAGGACCATGCCGTTCTTGAGATCGTTCGTGGAAGCCACGGGCGCACTTACTCCTGGATATAGCTGTCAAGGAACCAAGGGGTTGCGTCCTGGGTCACAGGGCGAGGAGCTCCTTGGTGGTGATGGTGAGCAGCTCGGGCCCGCCCTCCTCAAGGGGGCGCACCACGAGCGTGTCCTCGATCCGGACGCCTCCCCGGCCCGGGAGGTGGACTCCTGGACCGACGGTGACCGGCACGCGGCTGTCCAGTTTACCCATGTCCGAGGGACCGAGGCGCGGCGCCTCCCGGATCTCCAGACCGATGCCGTGACCGACCGGGCGCGGAGAGGTCTCGGTGTGCCCCGCCGCCTTGAGGATCTCCCGCACGGCCCGGTCGGGCACACACTGCTCGACGCCCGGTCCGAGCGCCTCCCGGCCGGCCCGCTGGGCGCGGAACACCAGCCGGTGCAGCTCCACCTGCCAGGGCGCGGGGGCCGCTCCGATCACGAAGGTCCGGGCCGTCGACACCCCGTACCCGCGGTACCGCGCGCCGAGCACCACGGTCAGGAAGTCGCCCTCCTCCACCCTCCGGTCGGTGGGCTGGTGCGCCTGCTGGCCCGAGTGGCTGCCGGTGCCGACCGAGACCGGGAAGGCCGCCCGGTCCGCGCCGTGGTCGATCATCCGGCGTTCGAGCTCCATCGCCAGGTGCCGCTCGGTCCGGCCGACCAGGATCGACTCCAGCAGCTCGCCGAGCGCCTGGTCGGCGATCTCGGCCGCGATCCGCAGGTCGGCGATCTCGTGCTCGTCCTTCACCACCCGCAGCCGCTCCACCGCCTGGCCCAGGTCACCGAGCCGCGCCCCCTCGGCCAGACCCGCCACCGCCCGGTGCCGGGCGACGGTCAGGTCGTGCTCCTCGACCGCCAGCCGTCCCACCCGCAGCCCCGCCACGGAGGCGGCGGCGGCCAGCGCGGTGTCGGCACCCGCCGCGACCGGCACCTGGGTGACGTCCGGGGCGATCAGGTGCTCCCCCGTGTCGTCCGGCGGCAGGTCGTCCGGCAGTGTCAGCAGCACCTGATCCCGGGTGAGCAGCAGCGTCGCGCCGCACGGCGGGCACCCGGTCAGGTACCGCACGTTCGCCGCCCTGGTGATCAGCGCCGCGTCGGCCCCGGTCGCACTGCAGTGCTCCCGCAACCGCTCCCGCCGGCCCGCGTACGCATCAGACATGGGTCGAGCGTACGAACCCGCACCCCGATCCGCCCGCCGAACGCCCCCACCCGGGCACGCGGGCGGCGCCCGCCGGACCCGTGGAGGGGTCCGGCGGGCGCCGTCCGGTCCCGCGTCGGCTACGAGCCGTCGCCGGCCGGCTCGACGATCGGTCCGGCGGCCAGCACCGGCCGGACCGCCTGCGGGCTCCACTTCCGCTCGACACCCGCCAGCCGCCAGTACGCGATGGCCGCGGCCCAGACCACCACGAACAGCGCGACGATCGCGTAGCCGACGTTGTCCAGCGAGATCTCCGCGACCCAGCCGCTCACCGGGTCGGTGAGGTCGAGCTTCTCGTGCAGCACCCCGACCAGCTCGATCGTCCCGATGATGAACGCCACCGCGATCGACAGCCCGGTGATGGTCAGGTTGTAGTACACCTTCCGCACCGGGTTGGAGAACGCCCACTGGTAGGCGAAGTTCATGAACGTGCCGTCCAGCGTGTCGAACAGGCTCATCCCGGCCGCGAACAGCAGCGGCAGGCAGATGATCGCGTACCAGGGCAGGCCGGAGGCGGCGCCGGAGCCGGCCATCACCATCAGCGACACCTCGGTCGCGGTGTCGAAGCCCAGGCCCAGCACCATGCCGACCGGGAACATCTGCCCCGGCCGGGTGATCGAACGGGTCGCCCGGTTGAGCACCCGGGCCAGGAGGCCCCGCGCGTTCAGGTGCTCCTCCAGCTCGGCCTCGTCGTACCGCCCGGCGCGCATCGAGCGGAACACCTTGAGGATGCCGAACAGCGCGGCCAGGTTGAGCGCGCCGATCAGGTAGAGGAAGACGCCGGAGGCCGAGGTGCCGACCACGCCCAGCCACTGGTGGGTGGTGGACTCGTCGTCCATCAGCGTGCCGGCGAGCTGGGCGCCGCCCGCGACCAGGGCCGCCATCAGCACGACCATCGAGGAGTGCCCGAGGGCGAACCAGAAGCCCACCGAGACCGGCCGCTTGCCGTCCGCCATGAGCTTGCGGGTGGTGTTGTCGATCACCGCGATGTGGTCGGCGTCGAAGGCGTGCCGCATACCGAGGGTGTAGGCGGTGATGCCCAGGCCCACACCGAAGACCTGGGTTCCGACCTCGTACTTCTCCGGCGCGACCAGGAAGATCAGGGTGCCGAAGGCCACCACGTGCATGGCCAGGATCACGCCCATCAGGCCGGCCGTGCGGAGGGTGTCCGCCCGTCTCCAGCGGAAGGTCGGCAGGGCGGCGGACACTGCGGGATCGGCGGCGGTCTCGGGCAGGGTCATCGTGGGATCACGCTCCAGCACCTCGTGGAAATACCTCGTGAGATGCCGTGGCCGGTCTCCTGGCTTACGGGCTTCCGTACCCGCCTTCCCAGGTGCGCGAGGCACCCAGTGGCGTCGTGGGCACGGACGACTCCCCCGATCACAGTGGCGAGGGCCGCTCCGGACTGGGACCCCTGGGGGTCCTCCACCGGTCTTCCCGAGCACCACGGCGGGGATCAACGTAGAGGTCCCCGAACACCCGTGCAAGGCTGCGCACCTGCGCAGGTGTCAAGGATCACAGGTCGCCGGCTGCAAGAATGCGGGCATGCATCTCGTACCGGCCGACCGCGCGGGCCATCGCACCATCGACGGACACCGGGTCTGCGAGGCGATCGCGGCGATCGGCGACACCGGCCACGTCCGCGCCTGGGCCGAGCGGTTCTCCCTGCTCGCCGACCCCGGGCGGCTCTCCCTGCTGCTCGCCCTGCACCGGGCCGGTCCCCTGGCCGTCAGCGACCTGGCGGTCGCCACCGGCATGCGCGACCCGGCCGTCTCGCAGGCACTGCGCCTGCTGCGCACCGCCGCCGTGGTGGCCGGGGAGAAGGACGGACGTGTGGTGCGCTACCGGCTTGTGGACGAGGCCATGCGCCCCCTGCTCGACGAGTGCGCCGGTGACGAGCACGTCGAGTTCCCCGACCAGCCGGCCGACGGGGTGGAGCCCGGGAGCGCCGCCGCGGCCGGCTGACCGACCGGCCGGGCAGGGGGGCAACCCCGGGTCCGCACCCCGGGCGACGGCAGAGCGGCACCCCGGTCGGCTGCCGGGCGGCTCCGCCCCGGAGCCCCCGTCAGCTGCCCGGAACGGCTACGCCCGCTGGCAGGACGGGCACCAGAAGAGGTTCCGCGCCGCGTGCTCCTCGGTCCGGACGTCGGTGCCGCAGACCAGACACGGCATCGCGGCCCGCCGGTACACGTAGACCTCGCCGCCGTGGTCGTCCACGCGCGGCGGGCGGCCCATCGCCTCCGGGGTGTGCTCCGGCCGGACGGTGTCGATCCGGCCCGCGCCGACACCCTCGTGCATCAGCGCGACCAGGTCCGTCCAGATCGCGTCCCACTCGGCGCGGCGAAGGTCGCGGCCGGCCCGGTGCGGGTCGATGCCGTGCCGGAACAGCACCTCGGCGCGGTAGACGTTGCCGACCCCCGCCAGCACCTTCTGGTCCATCAGCAGCGCCGCGACCGTCGTCCGGCTGCCGGATATCCGCCGCCAGGCGAGCTCCGGATCGGCATCGCCCCGCAGGGGGTCGGGGCCGAGCCGGGCGGCGACGGCCGCCTTCTCCGCACCGGTGATCAGCGCGCAGGTGTTGGGGCCGCGGAGGTCGGCGAAGTGGTCGTCGTTCTCCAGGCGCAGCCGGACCAGGCCGACCGGCACCGGAGCGGGCCCGTCGCCGAAGGTGAAGCCGCCGTACAGCCCGAGGTGGACGTGCACCCACGCGTCGTCCGCGAAGCCGAGGAACAGGTGCTTCCCGGTGGCCTCCGCCGCGACCAGCTCCTGGCCGTCGATCAGCGCGGCGCTGTCGGTGAACCGGCCCTGCGGGCTGCTGGCGCGGACCGGACGGCCGCCGAAGGCCCGGTGGTTCTCGGCGGCGAGACGGTGGATGATGTGGCCTTCCGGCACGGGCGCGGCTCCCCCCGGTGGTTCGATCAGGACCCGTCCATCATCGCAGTCGGCACCGACAGGCCGGCCGCGACGACGGAGGGCCGCACGGACCGGAGGGCCGCACGGACCGGCCGGACGGGCCGCTCAGCGCACCGGGATGCCCAGCAGCCGGGCCAGGATCACCCGGTCCAGCTCGGCGGCGGTCGCCGCGACGTCCAGGTGGGAGTTGTCGATGATCGGCAGCCCGGAGTTGTACCAGCCGGCCATCCGGCCGTGGATCCGGGCCACCTCCTCGTCCCCGAGCCGCCGGTTGCCGCCCCGCCGGGCGTTGCGGCTGAGCACCGAGTCCAGGCTGGGCAGCAGCACCACCGGGATCATGCCGGGCCCGATGTGCCGCTTCCAGCCGCCGAGGCCGATCGCCGGGCGGTCGGGGAAGACCGCGTCGTCGATGATGCAGGAGATGCCGTTGGCGAGGTAGTTGCGGCAGGCGAAGCCGCACGTCCGGCGGGCCAGCCGGTACTGCGCCTCGGAGGCGTTGTTCCAGCCGGACTGCGGGTTGGCGAAGCCGGACTGCACCCACTCGCGGACGTCGTCGAGGCTGATGTGCGCGGTCGGGCTGGGGCGCCGCTCGGCCCAGTGCCGCGCGACGGTGGTCTTGCCCGCCCCGGCAGGGCCGATCAGCAGGACCGCGATCGGGCCGGAGGGCGCGTGCGGCTGCGGCGGGTGCGCCGGGAGCTGGACGGGCGAGCCGGAGGGCAGCAGGAAGTGCCCGGTGGCGCCGGCCGGTACCGGGGCCGGGGCGGGGGCCAGCCGCACCGGCGGCGGACCTGAGGGTCCCGGGGCGGGCACGGAGGCCGGGCCGGGCGCGGGCGGCACCGGGGGCGGACCGGCCGGCGGGCCCGTGGGCGGCCCGGGCCGGACCACCGGCACGGGTACGGTCGGCGGCCCCGACAGGGAGTCCTGCGAGGACGCGGACGAGACCGGCCCGGCGGCGCTACCGGGACCCGGCGGGACCGGCGGAGCGACGGGACGTGGGGGGAGCCCGCCATCCCCGGTGTACTGCGTCACGGTCACCTCCCGACTTCTTTTCAGCGGGGACACTACACGGCGGCCCGGCAGCTGACACAGTCCGCCGCCGGGCCGCCGACACGCGCGGCGTCCGCCCGTCAGCCCGTGGTGAGCTGCTCGGCGAGCGCGCGCAGGGCCAGCTCGTACGAGCCGAGCCCGAATCCGGCGATCGTGCCGGACGCCACCGCGGCGATCACCGAGGTGTGCCGGAAGGTCTCCCGGGCGTACGGGTTGGAGATGTGCACCTCGATCAGCGGCGCGGTCCGCTGCGCGGCGGCGTCCCGCATCGCGTACGAGTAGTGGGTGAACGCGCCAGGGTTGATCACCACCGGGACCCGGCCGTCGGCCGCCTCGTGCAGCCACTCGACCATCTGCTGCTCGGAGTTGGTCTCGTGCACCTCGACCTCGAAGCCCAGCTCCGTGCCGAGCGCGGTGCAGCGCTCGACCAGCCCGGTGTACGAGGTGGAGCCGTAGACGTCCGGCTCCCGGCTGCCGAGCCGCCCGAGGTTGGGGCCGTTGAGCACCATGACCCTGGTCACGAGGAGACCTCCGCGTAGGCCGCGACCAGCAGGGACGGATCGGGGCCCTCCAGCACGGAGGTCTTGCCGAGGCCGTCCAGCACGATGAACCGGATCAGGTCGCCGCGGGACTTCTTGTCGATCTTCATCGCGTCCAGCAGCTTCGGCCAGGCGTCCGCGCGGTAGCTGAGCGGCAGACCGACCGAGGCCAGCACGCTGCGGTGCCGGTCGGCGGTCTCGTCGTCCAGCCGCCCGGCCAGCCGGCCCAGTTCGGCGGCGAACACCATGCCGATCGAGATCGCGGCGCCGTGCCGCCACTTGTACCGCTCGTTGCGCTCGATGGCGTGACCGAGGGTGTGCCCGTAGTTGAGGATCTCCCGCCGGCCGGACTCCTTGAGGTCGCCGGAGACCACGTCGGCCTTGACCTGGATGGCGCGCCGGATCAGCTCGACGGTGTGCGGCCCGGCGGGCGTCCTGGCGCCCTCCGGGTCGGCCTCGATCAGGTCGAGGATGGCCGGGTCGGCGATGAAGCCGCACTTGACGACCTCGGCGAGGCCGGACACGTAGTCGTGCTTCGGAACCGTCTCCAGGGTGCCGAGGTCGGCCAGCACGCCCACCGGCGGGTGGAAGGAGCCGACCATGTTCTTGCCCTCGGCGATGTTGATGCCGGTCTTGCCGCCGACCGCCGCGTCGACCATGCCGAGCAGCGTGGTGGGCATCGAGATCCAGCGGACCCCGCGCAGCCAGGTGGCGGCGACGAAGCCGGCCAGGTCGGTGGTGGCACCGCCGCCGAGGCCGACGACGACGTCGCTGCGGGTGAAGCCGGTCTGGCCGAGCACCGACCAACAGTAGGCGGCGACCTCGGCGCTCTTGGCCTCCTCGGCGTTGGGCACCTGGAGGGCGATCGCCTCGTAGCCCTCACCGAGCAGGTCCTCCCGGACCGCCTCGGCGGTGGCCTCCAGCGCCTCCGGGTGGATGATCGCCACCCGCCGGGCCCGGCCGCCGATCAACGGCGCCAGCTCGCCGAGCAACTGGTGCCCGATCAGCACGTCGTACGGGTCGTGGCCGGCACTGCCGCCGACGTGGATCGTGACGATGTCAGTCATGGGGGGTCTTCAGCTCCAGTGCTTCCAGTACGGCGTCCGCGACCTGCCCGGGGGTGCGGCCGGCGGTGTCGACGACGGCGGTGGCCACCTCCAGGTAGAGGGGACGACGGGCCTCCATCAGCTCGCGCCAGCGGGCCCGCGGGTTGACGGCCAGCAGCGGGCGGGGGGCGTCGAGGCCGACCCGCTTGACCGCGTCGGCCAGCGGGACCTCCAGGAAGACCACCGGCAGCCCGCGCAGCAGGTCTCGGGTGGCGTCCGCCATCACCGCGCCGCCGCCGAGCGCGAGCACGCCGCCGTGGGTCGCGGCGGCGGCCCGCACGGCCGCCGCCTCCAGCGCGCGGAAGTGCGGCTCGCCCTCGTCGATGAAGATGTCGGGGATGGGCTTGCCCGCCTGTGCCTCGACGTCCGCGTCGGTGTCCCGGAACCCGACGCCGAGCCGCTCGGCGACGGTCTGCCCGACGGTGGACTTGCCACTGCCGGGCGGCCCGACCAGCACCACGACGGGTGCGGTCATCGGACGACCAGGTGGTCGAGGTAGCTCCGCACGTTGCGGCGGGTCTCCGACACGTGGTCACCGCCGAACTTCTCGCTCACCGCGTCGGCCAGCACCAGGGCGACCATCGCCTCCGCGACGATGCCGGCGGCCGGCACGGCGCAGACGTCGGAACGCTGGTGGTGCGCCTTGGCCGGCTCGCCGGTCCGCACGTCGATGGTGCGCAGCGCGCGCGGAACGGTCGCGATCGGCTTCATCGCGGCGCGCACCCGCAGCAGCTCGCCGGTGGAGAGGCCGCCCTCGGTGCCACCGGAACGCCCGGAGGTGCGCCGGGCGCCCTCGGGGGTCGGGACGATCTCGTCGTGCGCCTGGGAGCCGGGCACCCGGGCCAGGTCGAAGCCGTCGCCGACCTCGACGCCCTTGATCGCCTGGATGCCCATCAGCGCGGCGGCCAGACGGGCGTCCAGCCGGCGGTCCCAGTGCACGTGGGAGCCGAGGCCGACCGGCACGCCGTAGGCGAGGACCTCGACCACACCGCCGAGGGTGTCGCCGTCCTTGTGGGCCTGGTCGATCTCGGCGACCATCGCCGCGGAGGCGTCGGGGTCCAGGCAGCGGACCGGGTCCGCGTCCAGCTTCGCCTCGTCGGACGGCAGCGGCAGCACACCGGCCGGGGCCTTGGCGGCCGCCAGCTCGACCACGTGGCTGACGATCTCGATGCCGCAGGTCTCCTTGAGGAACGCGCGGGCGACGGCGCCGAGCGCGACCCGGGCGGCCGTCTCACGGGCGCTGGCGCGCTCCAGGATCGGGCGGGCCTCGTCGAGCGAGTACTTCTGCATGCCGGCCAGGTCGGCGTGGCCGGGGCGGGGGCGGGTGAGCGCCTCGTTGCGGCCGAGACCGGCCAGCACCTCGGGGTCGACCGGGTCGGCCGACATGACCTGCTCCCACTTCGGCCACTCGGTGTTGCCGACCATGATCGCCACCGGGCTGCCCATGGTCTCGCCGTGCCGGACGCCGCCGAGGAAGGTCACCTCGTCCTGCTCGAACTTCATCCGTGCGCCGCGGCCGTAGCCGAGCCGGCGACGCGCCAGCGCGTCGGCCACCACGGCCGTGGTGACCGGTACACCGGCGGGCAGGCCCTCCAGCGTCGCGACGAGTGCGGGGCCGTGCGACTCCCCCGCCGTCAGCCAGCGCAACGTACCCAACGGAGCTCCTTCATCAGCGGACCGGCCGCGCAGCCGCGACCCGCCCGGGCGTGCATGCCTTCTCCCCCGAATCCTTTCATGCCGCGGGACCACCCGGACGCACGGTCCGGGTGACGGACAGCGACCGGCCGAACGGCGGACGGGACCACCGGGGGAGGTCGGGCTCAGCGCCCGGCGAGCGCCGCCTCGCCCGCCGCGCGGACCGCCGCCAGCGGGCCGGGCACCCGCCCGGTGAAGAGCTCGTCCTGCAGCACCGCCTGGTGCACCAGCAGGTCCAGCCCGCCCAGCACGGTCGCCCCGCGCTCCGCGCAGACCGCCGCCAGCTTCGTCGGCCACGGGTGGTAGAGCACGTCGAACAGCGCGCCCGGCTCGGCCGGCAGCGCGTCGGCGAAGCCGTCGGTGGCCCCGGCCGGCGTGGTGGAGACGGTCAGCGGTTCGGCCAGCGCCTCCGCACCGCGCGCCCAGTCGGCGGTCCGGACGACGACGCCGAGCCGCTCCCCCAGCTCCGCCATCTCCCGGGCCCGCTCGGGGCTGCGCACGTAGACGGTCACCTCGCGGGTGCCGATCAGGGCCAGCGCCGCCAGCGCGGAGGAGGCGGTGGCTCCGGCGCCGAGCACGGCCGCCGAGGGGACGTCGGTGACGCCGCGCTCGCGCAGTGCGTTGACCAGCCCGGGGATGTCGGTGTTGTCACCGGTCCGCCGCCCGTCGGCGGTGAACACCACGGTGTTCACCGCCTCGACCGCGCGGGCGGCGTCGCTGATCCCGTCGAGCAGCGGGATGACCGCGCGCTTGAGCGGCATCGTGAGCGAGAAGCCCGCCCACTGGGTCTCGTCCAGCCCGTCGAGGAAGGCGGGCAGGCCCTCCTCGTCGACCTCGAAGCGGTCGTAGCGCCAGCCGTCCAGCCCGAGCGCCGCGAAGGCCGCCCGGTGCAGGTCCGGCGAGAGCGAGTGGGCGATCGGCGAGCCGAGGACGGCGGCCCGGTGCTTGCTGGTCACGCTGGTGTCTCCCTGAGCAGCTGTCACTTCGTCGTGCAGTGGACGGCCACCTTGTCGAACTTCTGACCGTTCGCCTTGCAGTACTGCTCGACGTTGGTCGCGTGCTCGGTGTCCGTGTCCGCGAACAGGGTCAGCTCCGGCGACATCGCGATGAAGTACAGCCACTTGCCGTCCGCCGGGTTCAGCGTCGCCTTGAGCGCGGCGTCGCCCGGGTTGGAGATCGGCCCGGGCGGCAGGCCCGGATTGTAGTAGGTGTTGTACTTGTTGGACGCGTCGTTGATGTCCTTCTTGTCGAGCACCTTGCGGCCCAGCGCGTACTGCAGCGTGGTGTCCATGCCGAGCTTGCCGTCGATCTTGCCCTTGTCGGCCAGCCGGTTCTGGATGGTCCGGGCCATCTTGGCGAAGTCCTGCGGGTTGTTGCCCTCGGCCTGGAGGATGCTCGCCTCGATGACCACCTCGTAGCCGTTCTTGAGGCCGATCTTGGGGGCCTCCGCGTCCAGGCTCGCATAGCGCTCGACGGCGTTCTTGACCATCTGCTTGAGCAGGTCCTCGGGCTTCATGCCCTCGGAGATCGAGTAGCGGGCCGGCCAGAGGAAGCCCTCGATGTTGCCGTTGGCGTACGCGGGCAGGCCGAGGCTGCCGACCTGGGCCTTGGCGACCTCGGCCGTGGTGCCCTTGGCCAGCTTCAGCTTGTCGTCGATCTTCACGAAGGTGGCGGTGGACGTCAGCCCCTCCTGGACGATCAGCTTCTCGCCGCCGTTCGCGTCCACGAGGGCCGCGACCGCGGCCTCGGCGGACATCTCGCGGGGGAGGGTGTAGGTGCCGTACTGGATGGTGGTGCACTTGGGGTTCTTCTCGCACGCCTTGCTGAAGGCGTCGACGCTCTTGACCACGCCGGCCGCCTTCAGCGCGGCGCCCATCTGGGCCCCCACGGCGCCCTGCTTGATCTCGACCGTCGTCGAGCCGGAACCCTGGCCGACGAAGTCCGGCGGCGGGCCGAAGTGGTCCTGGTAGAAGCCGTAGCCCCACCAGCCGGCGCCGCCCACGGCACCGACCAGCACCAGGGCGACCACCAGGCAGGCGCCGCCGTTGCGGCGCCCCGACTTCTTGCCCTTCTCCTTGCGCTTCTTCTTGGCCTCGCGGGACTGGTCCTGGTCGCCGAGGAACCCGTCCTGCTCGTCGGGCGCTTCGCCGGCGTCCTCGGAGTACTCCTCCTCGTGGCCGTCCCACTCGTCCTCGGCGTGCTCGGGGCCGGTCTCCGGCCCGTCGGCGCCGGCCTCCAGCGCGGCGGCCTCGGCCTCCCAGTCGATGCCGTCCGGGCCCGGGCCCGAGGGCTGCGCGGCGGCGGGCGCCTTCTGCTGCCGCGGTCCGGCCTGCGGGGCCCCGGCCTGCTGGGGTACGGGCTGTTGCGGTACGGGCTGCTGCGGCGTGCCCTGCGGCATCTGCTGCTGCGGGTAACCCTGCTGGCCGCCGGCGAACTGCTGCTGGCCCTGCCCCTGCGGCGGGTAGCCCTGCTGCTGACCCTGCTGCGGGTAGCCCTGCTGGCCCGCACCGGACTGCATCTGCTGCTGCGGGTACCCCTGTTGCGGCGTGCCCTGCGGCATCTGCTGCTGCGGGTAGCCCTGCTGGCCGCCGGCGAACTGCTGCTGACCCTGCTGCGGGTAGCCCTGCTGCTGACCCTGCTGCGAGTAGCCCTGCTGCTGATTCTGCTGCGGGTAACCCTGCTGCTGGTGCCCCTGCTGGGGGTAACCCTGCTGCCCCATGCCCTGCTGGCCCGCGCCGGGCTGCATCTGCTGCTGCGGGTACCCCTGTTCACCGCCGCCGTACTGCGCCTGCTGGGAGTGCTGCTGCCACTGCCCGTCCTGCTGGCCGGGGACCGGCTGCTGACCGCCGTACCCGGGATCGTCCGGATTCCACGGCTCGGAGCCCTGGGGGCCGTAGCCCCGACCCAGATCGGTCATTGATCCCCTTATACCGACGGAGACGACCGGAGGATCGGCCCGGCCGTCCGGGACGGTGTCCCGGCTGATTCTCGAACCGGCGTGCTAGCGCAACACCTGGACGGAGACGCTACCGTACCGCAGACCGTCTCCCGGCCGAGCCGTCGGCCGTCGAAGGGGCCCTCCGTACGCGGCCGGTGGACCTCGGGGGAACGACCGCCGCGCCGGTCCGGCGGACCTTCACCGGACCGGCGCCGCACCACCCCCGAACCGTCACCTCACCCCCGCGGGGCAGGGACGACACCGTCAGTGCCCGGCCTCCCCGGACGGCGCCGACGCACCGGCCGACGCCGAGGAGGACTCGGACGCCGTGGCCGTCGGGCTCGCCGACACCCGGGTGGCGTTGAACTCCGCCACGTTCTTCTGCTGCACCTCGAAGCTGTCGGTGAACCGGGTGTCCCCGGGCTTCACCGTGACGAAGTAGAGCCAGTCCCCCGCCGTCGGGTCGACCGCCGCCATGATCGCCTGCCGCCCCGGGTTGGAGATCGGCGTCGGCGGCAGCCCGGCGTGCCGGTAGGTGTTGTACGGCGAGTCGAGCCGGGTGTCCGTGACGCTGGTGTTCAGCGTCGACCGCCCGAGCGCGTAGTTGATCGTCGAGTCCAGCTGGAGCGGCATGTTCTTCGCCAGCCGGTTGTAGATGACCCGGGAGACCTTGCCCATGTCCTCGGCGTTGTCGGCCTCGCCCTGGATCATGCTGGCGATGGTCACCAGCCCGTACAGGCTCTGGCCGAGGTTCTGCGCGACGACCTCCGCGTCGTCCCGGGCGAACTCCTTGCCGGCCCGCTCGACCATCTGCTGGAGCAGGTCGACCGCGTCGGTGCCCTCGGTGACGCTGTACGTCGCGGGGAAGAGGTACCCCTCGGGGCTGCCGTTGGTGAACTCCGGCAGGCCCAGTTCGGCGGCCTGCTCCTGCGCGGCCTTCTCGGTGCTGCCCTCGGGCAGCTGGAGCTTCCGGTCGATCGCCGCGTAGATCTGGCTGCCGCGCCACCCCTCGGGGATGGTCAGGCCGTTGGCGTTGGCCGGGTCGACCAGCACGGCGAGCGCGGCAGCCGCCGACATCTTCTGCCGGAGCGTGTAGGTGCCGGGCTGGATGCGCCCGGCGGCGGCGGCGCTGCCCTTGGCCGCCCGGGTGAAGGCGGTCGAGCTGGCGACGACGCCGTTGCGCACCAGCGCCGAGGCGATCTGGCTCAGCCCGGCGCCCTCCGGCACCGAGACCTGGACGGAGCCGGATCCCGCGCCCGCGTAGTCCGCGGCGACCGACGGCTTGCGCTGCCCCTGGATCCAGCTGAACCCGGCCAGCCCGGCCCCGCCGAACACCGCGATCAGCGAGAGCGCGGTCAGCAGGCAGGCCAGCCCGTTGCGCCGGCGGTGCGGGTCCGGCGCGTCAGGTCTCGGGCGGGGCGCGCCCGGCGGGCGGCCCTCCGGTTCGAGTACCGGCGCACCGAGGTGGCCGGGGGTGAGTCCGGGCGTGAAGTCCAGGTCGGTCACTGCGCCCCCTCGGCGGGCCCGCGCGGAAAGCGCACGACGGCAACGGCAGAGGGGCCCGTGCGGACGCGTCCGCACGGGCCCCTCACCGGGACGTTAGACCAGGGCGGTCAGGCGTCCGCCTCGACGCTCTCACCGGGCGGGCGTCCGCTCACCCGTTCGGACTCAAGGGCGGTCTGCAGGATCACCACGGCGGCGGCCTGGTCGACCACCGAGCGGCCCTTCTTCGCCTTGACCCCGGAGGCGCGCAGCCCGTGGGTCGCGGTGACGGTGGACATCCGCTCGTCGACCAGCCGGACCGGTACCGGCCAGAGCCGGTTGGCCAGCCGGGCCGCGTAGCCCCGGACCTTCTCCGCCGCCGGACCCTCCTTGCCGCTGAGCGAGCGCGGCAGTCCGACGATCACCTCGACCGCTTCGTACTCCTCGACGATCGCGGCGATCCTGGCCTGCGACTTCGCCCCGGCCGGGACGGTCTCGACCGGCGTGGCGAGCACCCCGTCGGGGTCGCAGGACGCGACCCCGATCCGGGCGTCCCCGACGTCGACGGCGATCCGCCGCCCGCGCCGGAAGGGCCGCTCCTCGACCTGCTCGTCCATCAGGAGGCGCGCTCCGCGACCAGGCCGCGCACGGCGGCGATGGCCGCGTCGACCGCGGCCGGGTCGGTGCCGCCGCCCTGGGCGACGTCGTCCTTGCCGCCACCGCCGCCGCCGAGGGTCTTGGCCGCGGTGCGGACCAGCTCGCCGGCCTTGATGCCGCGCCCGCGGGCGTCCTCGTTGGTGGCGATCACGGTCAGCGGGCGGCCGTTCGCCACGGTGAACGCGGCGACCACGGCCGGGCGCGAGCCCAGTCGGCCGCGCACGTCCAGGACCAGCTTGCGCAGCTCGTCCGCGCCGGTACCGTCGCCGATCCTGGCGGCCACCACGGCGATGCCGCGCACGTCCTCGGCCGAGTCGGCGAGGCCCGCGGCAGCCGCGAGCACCTTCTCGGCGCGGAAGCGGTCGATCTCCTTCTCGGCGTCCTTGAGCTTGGCGAGCATGCCGGAGATCTTCTCCGGCAGCTCCTCCGGGCGACCCTTGACCAGCTCGGTGAGCTGGGCGACCACGGTGTGCTCACGGGCCAGGAAGCGGTACGCGTCGGCGCCGACCAGCGCCTCGACGCGGCGCACGCCGGAGCCGATCGAGGACTCGCCGAGCAGCTTCACCAGGCCCAGCTGGGCGGTGTTGCCGACGTGCGTGCCGCCGCACAGCTCCTTGGAGAAGTCGCCGATGGTGACGACCCGGACCTCGTCGCCGTACTTCTCGCCGAACATGGCGATGGCGCCGGCCTTGCGGGCCTGGTCCATCGTCATGACCTCGGCGGTGACCTCCAGCTCGCGGGTCAGCACGTCGTTGATCTTCTGCTCGACGTCGACCAGCACGCTGCCGGGCACGGCGGCGGGCGAGCCGAAGTCGAAGCGGAAGCGGCCCGGCGCGTTCTCCGAACCGGCCTGGGCGGCCGTCGGGCCGAGCGCGTCGCGCAGCGCCTGGTGGGTCAGGTGGGTGGCCGAGTGGGCGCGGGCGATGGCCCGGCGGCGCTCGACGTCGATCGTGGCGTACGCGGCGGAGCCGAGCACGACCTCACCGAACAGCACGCCGCCGGAGTGCACGACCACGCCCGGGACGGGCTGCTGCACGTCACGGATCTCGACGACCGCGCCGGAGTCCAGCCGGATCCGGCCGTGGTCGGCGAGCTGGCCGCCGCCCTCGGCGTAGAACGGGGTGCGGTCGAGGATGATCTCGACCTCGTCGCCCTCGGACGCGGCCGGCGACGGCACGCCGTCCACCAGCAGGCCGACCACGGTGGCCTCGCCCTCGGTGCGCGTGTAGCCGGTGAAGATGCTGGCACCGGAGCTGTCGGCGACCTCGCGGTAGGCGGCGACGTCGGCGTGGCCCATCTTCTTGGCCCTGGCGTCCGCCTTGGCGCGGTCCCGCTGCTCCTGCATCAGGCGGCGGAAGCCGCTCTCGTCGACCTGGAGGCCCTGCTCCTCGGCCATCTCCAGGGTGAGGTCGATCGGGAAGCCGTAGGTGTCGTGCAGCTTGAAGGCCTGGTCGCCGGAGAGCACCGCGCCGCCGGCCTGCTTGGTCTCGGTGACCGCGGCGTCCAGCAGGCTGGTGCCGGCCTTCAGGGTCTGCAGGAAGGCCGCCTCCTCGCCGACGACGACCGTCTCGATGCGCTTGCGGTCGGCCTCCAGCTCCGGGTACTGCGGGGCCATCGCCTTGATGGCGACGTCGGTGAGGTCCTTGGCGACCACACCGGTGGCGCCCAGCAGCCGCATGTTGCGGATGGCGCGGCGCAGGATGCGGCGCAGCACGTAGCCGCGGCCCTCGTTGCCGGGGGTGACGCCGTCGCCGATCAGCATCAGGGCGGTGCGGATGTGGTCGGTGACCACGCGCAGCGAGACGTCCGAGCGGCGGTCCGCCCCGTAGGTGTGGCCGGTCAGCTCGGCCGCCCGGTCCAGGATCATCCGGCTGGTGTCGATCTCGAAGAGGTTGTCGACGCCCTGGAGGATGGCGGCGAGGCGCTCCAGGCCGAGGCCGGTGTCGATGTTCTTGCTCGGCAGGTCGCCGAGGATCTCGAAACCGTCCTTGCCGTCGCCGTGGCCGCGCTCGTACTGCATGAAGACCAGGTTCCAGATCTCCAGGTAGCGCTCGCCGTTGACGGCCGGGCCGCCCTCCTCGCCGTACGCGGGGCCGCGGTCGTAGTTGATCTCCGAGCACGGGCCGCACGGGCCGGGGACGCCCATCGACCAGAAGTTGTCCTTCATGCCGAGCCGCTGGATGCGCTCGGACGGGACGCCGATGACGTCACGCCAGATCTGCTCGGCCTCGTCGTCGTCCTGGTAGACGGTGATCCAGAGCTTCTCCTTCTCCAGGCCGTAGCCGCCGTCCGCGACGGAGCCGGTGAGCAGCTCCCACGCGAACTTGATGGCGCCTTCCTTGAAGTAGTCGCCGAAGGAGAAGTTGCCGCACATCTGGAAGAAGGAGCCGTGCCGGGTGGTCTTCCCGACCTCCTCGATGTCCAGGGTGCGGACGCACTTCTGCACGCTGGTCGCGCGCGAGAACTGCGGCTTGACCTCGCCCAGGAAGTACGGCTTGAACGGCACCATGCCGGCGTTGACCAGCAGCAGGGTGGGGTCGTCGGCGACCAGGGACGCCGACGGAACGACGGTGTGGCCGCGCTCCTCGAAGAAGCGCAGCCAGCGGCGGCGGATCTCTGCCGACTCCATTAGTGGTCCTTCCGGTCAGTACCGCCCCGCGGCGGAAGCGCACGTCGGGGCGTCTTTTCGATGGCTTGGGGGGTGGTGCGGGCACCGTCGGACGGTGCGCGGGCGCTGCTGGACGGAGGCAGGGCGGCGGCCGGGCTGCCGGGCGCCGCCGAGATAGCTCGGTACTGGGGCTCGCCGCGCAGGACGCGGCGGTGACGGGGCTCCACGACGGCGGTGCCGTCCAGTCCGAGGTCCTCCCGCAGTTGCTCCTCGCGCTCGGCCATCCCGGCCTTCACGTCCAGCGCGAACCGCTTGGCCGCGTCACCCAGGTTCAGCGCGCCGCGCGCGGCGGTGCCGGAGAGGCTGTCCGGGGTGAGCCGGTGGACCGCCTCGTTGGCCTTGTTCATGGCCCAGACGGTGGCACCGGCGCCGACCGCCATCCAGAAGATGCGTCGCACCATGCCGTCAGCTCCTCACCGCACGCCGGACCCGCGCGAGCAGGCCGCTCTTGGGGACGGTCGCGGCGCGCACCTCGGCCCGGATCAGCCGGGCCAGCTCCTCGCGCTCGGACGGCTGGGTGGGCAGGACCGGTCCGCCCTGCTGCTTGGCGACGGCCTTGCGCACGCCGTAGCTGAAGGCGGCGACCTTGACGAGCGGGCCGCCCAGGGTGGCCGCGACGGTGGAGGAGAGCGCGTTGGCGTTGGCGGCGGCGTCCTGCACGTTGGCGGTGATCTCGTCCACCCGCTCCAGCTGCTCGTTGGCGCTGCGCACGGCCGCTCCGGCGTCGGTCAGCAGCGGCACGGCCTGCTCGGTGACGGCGGAGACCAGGACGGTGGCCTCCTTGAGCACCCGCGAGAGCCGGACCAGCACGACCGCGAGCAGGGTGACCAGGACCGCCCAGAACACGGCGACGAGCAGACCGGCCAGCTCTCCCACGGACACTTCGACGCGCTCCCTCGCCTTGCGGTTCTCCAGGGGAACCCTATCGCGACCACGCCCGGTTTCCGGACCGGGTTGCCGGGACGGGACCGCCCGGCGATCCGGTCGGGTGTGCGATCCGCGCGCGTAACCTACCCGCCGGTCACCTCGTTCTGCCAGGCAGGCCGCCATCCACGCGGCCCGACGGACGCCCGGACCGCAGGCCCGGGCCGGGACACACGGGGAGCAGCGCTTGGACGGGGAATCCACACCGCGGCCCGGGGCGACCGCACCGGGGCGGCTGCCGGCGGAGGTCACCAGCTTCGTCGGCCGGCAGCCGGAGCTGACCGAACTCGCCCGGCTGCTGGCCGGGCAGCGGCTGGTGACGGTGACCGGCCCGGGCGGGGTCGGCAAGAGCCGGCTGGCGCTCCGCGCGGCGGCCCGGGCGGGCGGGGCGTTCCCGGACGGCACCTGGCTGGTCGAGGTCGCGCCCGTCCAGGACCGGCAGTTGCTCGGGCACGCCGTCCTGGAGGCGCTGCGGCTGACGGACGGCACCGCACGGTCACCGCTGGACGTGCTGACCGAGCAGCTGGTCGGCCGCCGGCTGCTGCTGGTGCTGGACGGCTGCGAGCACCTGGCGGAGGCCTGTGCGGAGCTCGTCCGGGCGCTGCTGCGGGCGCTGCCCGGCCTGCGTGTGCTGACCACGAGCCGGGTGGCGCTGCGGACGGCCGGCGAGCACCTGCTGACCCTGGCGCCGCTGCCGGTCGGCCCGGTGCACCCGGGGGCGCTGCCGGACGCGGTGCAGTTGTTCGAGGACCGGGCCCGGGCGGTGGTGCCGTCCTTCGAGGTCACGGCCGAGAGCGCGGAGACGATCGCCCAGCTCTGCCGGCGGCTGGACGGCATCCCGCTGGCGGTGGAGCTGGCCGCCGGACGGCTGCGGACGCTGTCGGTGGCGCAGATCGGCGCCCGGCTGGACGACCGGTTCCGGCTGCTGACCGGGGGCGACCGGACGGCGCTCGCGCGCCATCAGACCTTACGCACGACGATCGGCTGGAGTCACGAGCTCTGCACGGTGCAGGAACGTTTACTCTGGGCCCGCCTCTCCGTCTTCGCCGGCGGTTTCGACCTGGACGCCGCCGAGTACGTCTGCGCCGGCGGCGGCGTCGATCCGGACGAGCTGCTCGACCTGCTGACCGAGCTGGTCGCCAAGTCCGTGGTGCTCCGCGAGGACTGCGCCTTCGGTGTCCGGTTCCGGCTCCTGGACACCGTCCGCGAGTACGGGCTGCAGTGGCTGCGCGCGGCCGGCGAGGAGCAGCGGCTGCTGCGCCGGCACCGTGACTGGTACCTGGGCGTGGCCACCTGGGGCGAGGTCGAGTGGTTCGGCCCCCGACAGGCGGAGACCGCCGAACGCACCGAGCTGGCGCACGCCAACCTGCGGGCCGCGCTGGAGTTCTGCCTGGCCGAGCCCGGGGAGGAGCAGCTCGCGCTGCTGCTGGCCGGCACCCTCTGGTTCTACTGGGTCGGCTGCGGCCACCTCGGCGAGGGGCGGCACTGGCTGGACCGGGCGCTGGCGCTGGACCCGGAACCGACCGAGGCCCGGGCCAAGGCGCTCTGGGTCACCGGCTACACGGCCACCCTCCAGGGGGACCTGGTCGCCGCCCGCCCCGCGCTGGAGCAGTGCCGCCGGCAGGCGCTGGCCACCGGGGACGACCGGGCGCTCGCCTACGCCGTGCACCGGCAGGGCTGCGCGGCGCTGATCGGCGACGAGCCGGTCCGCGCGGCCGAGCTGTTCGAGGAGGCGCTCTGGCACTACCGGACCATCGGCGAGCTGAACAGCAACGTGCTGATGGCGATGTTCGAGCTGGGCATCGCCTACCTCTTCCAGGGCGACCGCGAGAGCGGCGAGCTCTGGCTGGCGCAGGTCCGCGAGCTGTGCGAGGACCACGGCGAGCAGTGGGCGTACGCGTACGCGCTCTACGCCCTCGCGTACTCGCACTGGCTGAACGGCGAGGTGCGGCCGGCCCGGGCCCTGGCCCGCGAGAGCGTCCGGCTCAACCACCTGTTCAACGACCTGCTGGGGATCGTGCTGGCGATCGACCTGCTGGCGCTGCTGGAGACGGAGCCGGGCGGCCCGGGCGAGCCCGGCGACCTGCGGGAGGCCCGGGTGCTGCAGGGCGCGGCGCACCGGATCTGGCAGACGGTGGGCAAGCCCTTCTTCGGCTCGCGGACCTTCAACGGTCCGCACAGGGCCTGCGAGGAGCGGGCCGGCGCGGGGCTGACCGAGCAGGAGTTCACCGACTTCTTCGCCAGCGGCGCCCGGCTGGACCTGGACGCGGCCGTGCGCCGGGCCCTCGGCGGCGGGCGTCCGGAGGGCCCGGGGCCGAGCCCGGGGCCGGGTCCCGGGCCGATGCCGCCGACGCCGCGGCCGTCACCGGTCTGGCGCTGAGCCCGCGGCGGCCGGGACGGCGGGGGCCGGCGACCGCACCGCCGCCGGGCCGGGCAGGGCGCCGCCGTCGGCCGCGGACGAGGATCCGGGCGGGAATAGTTGAATCCTGTCCATTGCTGGAGCGGCCAGAGACACCCGGCCCGTACGGAAGGAGCACCCCGTGGCCACCCACACCGCCGACGACTACCGCATGGCGACGTTCTACTTCGACTCCAAGGCGTACACGGACGCCGCCCGGATGCTGGAGGACGTGCTGGCCGAGGAGCCGGCCAACCTCTCGGTCCGGCTGCTCCTGGCCCGCAGTTACTTCCACTCCGCCCAGCTGTCCCGGGCCGAGGCCGAGCTGCGCCGGGTGCTCGACGCGAACCCCGCCGAGGACTACGCCCGGCTGATGCTCGGGCGCACCCTGGAGCGCCAGAACCGCGCCGAGGAGGCCCGCCCGCACCTGCGGCTCGTCGCCGCGATGACCGGCGAGGAGTACTGAACCGGTCCGGGTGACGCACCGTCCCTGGGGCACCGGAAAAGGGGCGAGCCCCCGTCGCCACGAAGGCGACGGGGGCTCGCTGGGTACGACAGGCGTACCGCTCGCGGGTCAGCGCGAGTAGTACTCGACCACCAGCTGCTCGTCACAGATCACCGGGACCTCCTTGCGCTGCGGCGCACGGTCCAGGCGGAAGGCCAGGGCCTTCAGGTTGACCTCGAGGTACTTCGGGGTCTGGCCCTCACCCGCGTAGCCACCCTCACGGGCGACCTGGAACGGGACCTTCTCCTTGCTGCGCTCGCGGACGGTGACCACGAAGCCCGGCTTCATCTGGTACGACGGCTTGTTGACCTTGCCGCCGTTGACCTCGATGTGGCCGTGGACGACCATCTGGCGGGCCTGGTAGATGGTGCGGGCGATGCCCGAACGCAGCACCAGCGAGTCCAGACGGGTCTCCAGCTCGGCGACGAGCGCCTCACCGGTCTTGCCCTCGGCCTTCTTCGCGCGGTCGAACGCGCGCGCCATCTGCTTCTCGCTCAGGTCGTACTGGGCGCGCAGACGCTGCTTCTCCAGCAGACGGACCTTGTAGTCCGAGTTCTGCTTGCGGCCACGGCCGTGCTGGCCGGGCGGGTACGGGCGGGCCTCGAAGTACTTGACGGACTTCGGGGTCAGCGGCACGCCGAGCGCACGCGCGATCTTGACCTTGGGACGCTTCTGGTTCGCCATGAACCAAACCTTCCTTGCTTCCGACTACGGCTTCACCAGGTGTTGACGGAGGTCGCTCGTCGCGACCCGGAGACAACCCCACCGCCCTGAAGGCAGTGCGATCAGCCGCTCTCCGGAGCCGGGCACGGAAGTGCTTGCACACGAGTGGCCCACCACGGTGCTCTGGTGGGCTGCACGCGACACCGAAACGGTGCGCGACGCTCCTGGGCCCTCCGAGGAGGGCCGTGGCCGGTGTCCCGCTGGTGCGGCCGGTCGGTCAGGGTCTCCCCTGCCGCCGTCCCGGGACATGGCACTTCGCACGAGTATACCCGGGGATCACTCTCCCCTGAGCCGCCCCCTGGTCCACTCCACGACGTCCGCGTACCGGGCCTCGCCGCCGCGCCGGGTCGGCCGGTAGTACTCCTTGCCGTGCACCGCGTCCGGCGCGTACTGCTGCGTCGCGATGCCCTCCGGCAGGTCGTGCGGGTACTGGTACCCCTGGCCGTGCCCCAGCTTGCCGGCGCCGCCGTAGTGCGCGTCCCGCAGGTGCGGCGGGACGGACCCGGCCATCCCCTGCCGGACGTCCGCCAGCGCCGCGTCGATCGCCAGGTAGGCGGCGTTGGACTTGGGCGCCAGCGCCAGCGCGATCGCCGCCTGGGAGAGGATGATCCGCGCCTCCGGGAACCCGATCAGGGCCACCGCCTGGGCCGCCGCCACCGCCGTCTGGAGCGCCGTCGGGTCGGCGAGGCCGACGTCCTCGCTCGCCGAGATCATCAGCCGGCGGGCGATGAACCGCGGGTCCTCCCCCGCCTCGATCATCCGGGCCAGGTAGTGCAGCGTGGCGTCCACGTCGCTGCCCCGGATCGACTTGATCAGCGCGCTGGCCACGTCGTAGTGCTGGTCGCCGTCCCGGTCGTACCGGACGGCGGCCTGGTTGACGGCGGTCTCGGTGGTGGCCAGCGTGATCGCGGCCTCCTCCTTCTCCAGCGCCGCCCCGGCCGCGGCCTCCAGCGTCGTGAGCGCCTTCCGGGCGTCCCCGCCGGCCAGCCGGACCAGGTGGTCCTCCGCCTCGGCGGTCAGCTCCACCGCGCCCGCCAGCCCGCGCTCGTCGGCCACCGCGCGGTGCAGCAGGGCCCGGACGTCGTCGTCGGTCAGCGACTCCAGGGTGAGCAGCAGCGAGCGGGAGAGCAGCGGGGAGATCACCGAGAAGTACGGGTTCTCGGTGGTCGCGGCGATCAGGGTGACCCAGCGGTTCTCCACGGCGGGCAGCAGCGAGTCCTGCTGGGCCTTGGAGAAGCGGTGGATCTCGTCCAGGAAGAGCACCGTCTCCCGGCCGGTCATGCCGACGGCGCGGCGGGCGCCGTCGATGACCGCGCGGACCTCCTTCACCCCGGCGGTGATCGCGGACAGCTCGACGAAGCGGCCCTCGACGGCCTGGCTGATCACGTGCGCCAGCGTGGTCTTGCCGGTGCCGGGCGGGCCCCAGAGGATCACCGAGCTGGTCGCGGCCGGGCCGCGCGAGCCGGAGACCAGGCGGCGCAGCGGCGAGCCGGGCTTCAGCAGCTGCCGCTGGCCGGCCACCTCGTCGAGGGTGCGCGGGCGCATCCGCACGGCGAGCGGGGCCCGGCCGGGCTCCTTGGCCTGGCGTTCCTCGGCGGCGGCGGTGAAGAGGTCCGGTTCGTCCACACCGGAAGCCTATGCGAGCCCGCCGACAGCCCGGCCCGCCCGCCGCCCGCGGGCGCCCCGGCCACGACGACGGCGTACGACCACGACCAGGACCACGGCGTACGACTACGGCGACGGCTGCTTCGGCAGGTCGAGCAGGATCACCTCGAACTCCTCCAGCGAGCGCAGCCTCACCCCGCCGCCGGCCACCGCCCGGGCCCGGGCCTCCGCGACCGCGCCGCGGGAGGCCACCAGCGCGGCCCGGTCCGCGAAGAGCCCGCCCACCGAACCACGCTCGTCCTCGACGGCGAACAGCATGGAGCCGCCGAGGAACCCGTCGATCCGCTGCATCGCGGGCAGCGCCCGCTCGCGGAAGGCGGCGGCGATCCGGTCGCCCTGCACCCGGTCGAAGTCGAACCGGGCCAGCCGGAACCAGGCCCCCGGACCGGCCTGCACGGGCCGGGCGGCGACCACCGCCTGCCAGAGGTCCGTGGTCACCGTCCCGGCGAACGGCGCCAGCAGTTCGGCCCGCCGTCCGCGCAGCCGCTCGTCGCTCTCGCGTTCCGCCCGGGCGCTCTCCCACCAGGAGCCCATGGTGAGGATGCCGAGCTCCCGGTCGGCGAACAGTCCGAAGCCGCGGTAGCCGGGCTGCGGGGCGAGCAGCCCGACGGCCTCGGCGCGGAGGCCGTCGAGGGTCCGGTCCAGTGCGGCCGGGTCGCCGGTGGCGTAGACCGTGCGAACGAACATGGGCGGGTCTCCTGACCTCCGGCGGGCGCCGTGCCGGCCGCCCGCGCCTTCCCGAGCACGTCCATCGCACGCCGGGGGCGGGAGTCCGGCAACGCCGCGGAGCCGTTCGGAGCAGTACGGCCCCCTCCCGGCCCCTCCCCGTTCCCGGAGCGGTCCCCGGCCGGGCACGGCGGGCCCCGGCGGGTCCCGGCCGGGCACGGCGGGCACGGCGGGCCCCGACCGGGCGAGCCCTACGACCGGCCGAGGCCCGCCGCGTGGTCCGGGACGTACTTCTGCAGGTCGCGCGGGGGCCGCTGGTAGCCGCGCGAGGCGGGCCGGGGCGGCAGGACGATCTCCCGGGGGCTGACCTCCCGGTAGGGGACGGTGGAGAGCAGGTGGGCGATCATGTTGATCCGGGCCCGCCGCTTGTCGTCGCTCTCCACCACGTGCCAGGGCGACTCCGGGGTGTCGGTGTGGAGGAACATCTCGTCCTTGGCCCGCGAGTAGTCCTCCCAGTGGGCGACCGACTCGACGTCCATCGGCGAGAGCTTCCACCGCTTCATCGGGTCCGCCAGCCGGTCCCGGAAGCGCCGCTCCTGCTCGGTGTCGCTGACCGAGAACCAGTACTTGCGCAGCAGCAGGCCGGACTCGGCGAGCATCCGCTCGAAGATCGGGCACTGGTGCAGGAACTGCCAGTACTCCTCGTCGGTGCAGAAGCCCATCACCTTCTCCACCCCGGCCCGGTTGTACCAGCTGCGGTCGAACAGCACGATCTCCCCGGCGGCCGGCAGGTGCTCGACGTACCGCTGGAAGTACCACTGGGTGCGCTGGCGCTCGGTGGGCGTGGGCAGGGCGACGACCCTGGCGATGCGGGGGTTCAGATACTCCGTCACGCGCTTGATCGCGCCGCCCTTGCCGGCCGCGTCCCGCCCCTCGAAGACCACGACCAGCCGGGCGCCCTCGGCCCGCACCCACTCCTGGAGCTTCACCAGCTCCTCCTGGAGCCGGAGCAGCTCCCGCTCGTAGGGCTTCCGCTCCAGCCGCCCGGCCGCCGGAGCGTCCGGCCGCCCGCCGCTGTCGGCCCTCCCGCCCTGACCGGTCTGCTCGCGCTGGGCCTTGGCTGCCACCTGGGTGCCTCCGTTCGGCGGGGTGCTGATGACCCCTCACGGTAGGCGGTGAACGCGACTCCCGCAGGTCCGGGTGCCCGGCGCGGCAGCGGCGGCCCCCTGAACCGCCGCTGCCGGGCTCCCCCGTGGGCCGGCCCGGAGGCCGGACGGTCAACCTTGACCCAGACCTGCCGGACGGGTCCAATTTCCGGTTCCATAACCTTGGGGCATGGATGTGGACACCCGGCTGCTGCGCAGCTTCGCCGCGGTCTGCGAGGAGGGCCAGCTGACCGCAGCCGCGGCCCGGCTGTTCGTCTCCCAGCCGACGCTGACCAAGCAGATCCGCCAGCTGGAGGCCCTGCTCGGGGTGGAGCTGTTCGAACGGTCGAGGCGCGGCATGGCGCCCACCCGGGCGGGCCGGGCGCTGGCCGCGCACACCGGCGCGATCATGTCCGGGTGGGACGAGGCGCTGCGCGCGACCCGGGCGGCCTCGGCGGAGCAGGGCTCGACGCTGCGGGTGGGGTTCGAGGGCGGCATCATCAACCTGATGACCCAGCGCACGGTCGCCGACTTCACCCGGCGGATGCCGGGCTGGCAGGTGGAGCTGCGGCAGAACAACTGGTTCGACCCCACCTCGGGCCTGGCGACCGGCGAGATCGACCTGACGCTCTGGCACGCCCCGCCGTCGCTGTCCGAGCGGTACAACGTCGCCGTGCTGGGCGAGGAGCCGCGCTGTGCGGCGCTGCCCGCCGGGCACCGGCTGGCCGACCGTGCGGTCATCGACTTCGAGGAGCTGCTCGACGAGCCCTTCGTGGCGATTCCGCACGAGTCCGGGCACTGGCGGGACTACTGGCTGGCGGTCCGGGAGCGGGGCGGGCGACCTGTGCGGATCGGCGCGGTGGCGCACAACACCGACGAGTGGCTGACCGCGGTGGTGTGCGGCCAGGGCATCGGTTTCGCCCCGGGAACGATGAGCCGGCTGGCACCGCGTGAGGATGTCGCGTACCGGCCGGTGCGGGGACTCAGCCCGAGCCAGGTCGGGCTGTACTGGCCGAAGGACCGGAGGCTGACGCCCGCCATGGCCGCGTTCGTCCGCAGCTGCCGGGCGACGGTCGGCTTCGGCGCCAGGCCCTAGCACCGTCGGCGCCGGGCCCCGGGCGTCGGACCGTCGGCAGCGGCCCGCAGGCATCGGGACCCAGGCGTCAGGCCCTGGGCGGCCGGGAGGCTAGACGGCCACGAAGGGCTCCGGGTACCGGCACAGGCCCCGCGGAGACCCGTCGTACCCGGACAGGGCGAGCACCTGGAAGTACGCGTCCGGCACCTCGAAGGGGCCGGTGACCTCGTGCCGCTGGGCCGGGAGGAAGCCGAACCGCGCGTAGTACTCCGGGTCGCCGAGGACGACGACCAGGGTCTCGCCGGCCTCCTCGGCGGCGGTCAGCGCCGCCTTGACCACCAGCTCGCCGACTCCCTTGCGCTGCCACTCCGGGGCGACCGCGACCGGCGCGAGCGCGAGGCCCTCGCCCTCGCCGACCCGCAGCCGGGTGAGCAGCGCGTGCCCGACCACGAGCCCGGAGCCGTCGACCGCGACCACGGACAGGCCGGGCAGCCAGGCGGGATCGCGGCGCAGCGCGTCCACCAGGTCGGCCTCGTCCGGGCCGGGGAACGCGGCCATGTGGACGCGTCTGGTGGCGGGTGCGTCCTCGGGACACTCGACTCTGGTACTGACCTTCATGGGGGAACCCTCTCTCTGTCACACACCGTTGTGGACCGGCCCCGGACGACGGTGATGCCGTCCGGGGCCGTGAAAGGTTAGCCGATGTCGGCGGATGCGGCGTCAGGCCTTCGGCTGGGCCTCGGACTTGGCGTCCTCACGGACCTTCGGCTGGGCGTCGACGCCGGCCTCGCGACGCTGCGCCGGGGTGATCGGGGTGGGCGCACCGGTCAGCGGGTCGCCGCCGGTGGACGTCTTCGGGAACGCGATGACGTCCCGGATCGTGTCGTACCCACCGAGCAGGGTGACGATCCGGTCCAGGCCGAAGGCGACGCCGCCGTGCGGCGGCGGGCCGTAGTTGAAGGCGTCCAGCAGGAAGCCGAACTGCGCGGCGGTCTCCTCCTCGGAGAGGCCGATCGCGTCGAACGCCCGCTTCTGGACGTCCCGCTGGTGGATACGGATCGAACCGCCGCCCAGCTCCGAACCGTTGAGCACCAGGTCGTAGGCGTTGGAGAGCGCCGAGCCCGGGTCGGTGTCGAAGGTGGCCAGCGACTCCGCGGTCGGGGCGGTGAACGGGTGGTGCACCGCGTGCCAGCCCTGGAACTCGCCCTTGTCGTCCTCGATGGGCTCGAACATCGGGAAGTCGACGACCCAGAGGAAGGCCCACTGGGACTCGTCGATCAGCTCGCAGCGGCGGCCGATCTCCAGACGGGCGGCGCCGAGCAGCTCCTGCGAGGGGCGCTGCTTGCCGGCCGCGAAGAAGATCGCGTCGCCGTTCTTGGCGCCCGCGGCGGCGGCCAGGCCGGCCAGGTGCTCCTCGGACAGGTTCTTGGCGACCGGGCCGCGCAGCTCGCCGGTCTCGGCGTCGATGAGCACGTAGGCGAGGCCCTTGGCGCCGCGCGCCTTGGCCCAGTCCTGCCACGCGTCGAGCTGCTTGCGCGGCTGCGAGGCGCCGCCCGGCATGACCACGGCGCCGACGTACGGGGCCTGGAAGACCCGGAACGAGGTGCCCTGGAAGTACTCGGTGAGGTCGGTGAGTTCCTGGCCGAAGCGGACGTCCGGCTTGTCCGAGCCGAAGCGGCCCATGGCGTCGGCGTAGGTCATCCGCGGCAGCGGGTTCGGGACCTCGTAGCCGTGCACCTCGCGCCAGATCGAGCCGATGATCTTCTCGCCGAGGGCCAGGATGTCCTCCTGGTCGACGAACGAGGCCTCGATGTCCAGCTGGGTGAACTCCGGCTGACGGTCCGCGCGGAAGTCCTCGTCGCGGAAGCAGCGGGCGATCTGGTAGTAGCGCTCCATGCCGGCCACCATCAGCAGCTGCTTGAACAGCTGGGGCGACTGCGGCAGCGCGTACCAGTGGCCGGGCTGGAGGCGGACCGGGACGAGGAAGTCGCGGGCGCCCTCGGGGGTGGAGCGGGTGAGGTACGGCGTCTCGATGTCGAGGTAGTCGTTGTCCTCCATCACCCGGCGGATGATGTTGTTGACCTTGGAGCGCAGGCGCAGGCCCTTGGCCGGGCCCTCGCGGCGCAGGTCGAGGTAGCGGTACCGGAGGCGGACCTCCTCGTTGACCGTGCCGGGCTCGTACTCGGCGACCGGGAAGGGCAGCGGCGCGGCCTCGGAGAGGACCTCGATCCCGCTGACCACGACCTCGACGGCGCCGGTCGGGATGTCCGGGTTCTCGTTGCCCTCGGGCCGCACGCGGACGTCGCCGACCACCTTGACGCAGTACTCGGCGCGCAGGCCGTGCACCGAGTCGAGGTCGCGGACCACGATCTGCACGGTGCCGGAGGCGTCGCGCAGATCGATGAAGGCCACGCCGCCGTGGTCGCGGCGGCGGGCGACCCAGCCGGCCAGGGTGACGGTGGTGCCTGCGTGCTCCGGGCGGAGCGTGCCCGCGTCGTGCGTGCGGATCACAGCTGCTTCTCCTTCAGGGTGGTGACGAGTGCGTCGAGGGCGACGGGGTGCTGCTCGCCGGTGGTCAGGTCCTTGAGCTGGACGACGCCTTCGGCGAGGTCCCGGTCCCCGGCGACGAGCGCGAAGCGGGCGCCGGACCGGTCGGCGGACTTCATGGCGTTCTTGATGCTCTTGACGCCGAAGGCGAGGTCGGTGGCGACGCCGGCCCGGCGCAGCTCGACCACCTTGGCGAAGAGGACGTTCTTGGCCTCCTCGCCGAGCGCGACGGCGTAGACGGAGGTCGCGGCGGGCAGGTCCAGGGCGACGCCCTCGGCCTCCAGCGCGAGGAAGGTGCGGTCCACGCCCAGGGCCCAGCCGACGGACGGCAGCGCGGGGCCGCCGATCATCTCGGAGAGGCCGTCGTACCGGCCGCCGCCGCCGATCGCGGACTGGGCGCCGAGGCCGTTGTGCACGAACTCGAAGGTGGTGCGGGTGTAGTAGTCCAGGCCGCGGACCAGCTTGGGGTCGTCGGTGAAGGCCACGCCGTTGGCGGTGAGCAGCTCGCGCACCTTCTCGTCGTACGCCTTGCAGTCCTCGCAGAGGAAGTCGCGCAGCATCGGGGCGCCGACGAGCTGGGCCTGCACCGACTCGCGCTTGTCGTCCAGGACGCGCAGCGGGTTGATCCCGGCGCGGCGGCGGGTGTCCTCGTCGAGGTCCAGGCCGTCCAGGAACTCGATCAGCGCGGTGCGGTAGACCGGGCGGCACTGCTTGTCGCCGAGGCTGTTGAGCAGCAGCGCGTAGTCGCTCAGGCCCAGCGACCGGAAGGCGTCGTCGGCCAGGATGATCAACTCGGCGTCCAGCGCCGGGTCCTCCGCGCCGATCGCCTCGGCGCCGACCTGCGAGAACTGGCGGTAGCGGCCCTTCTGCGCGCGCTCGTAGCGGTAGTACGAGCCGGAGTACCAGAGCTTGACCGGGAGGTTGCCCTGCTTGTGCAGGTTCGCCTGGAGCGCGGCGCGGAGCACCGAGGCCGTGCCCTCGGGGCGCAGCGCGAGCTCGTCGCCGCCCTTGGTGGTGAGGCTGTACATCTCCTTGGAGACGATGTCGGTGGACTCGCCGACGCCGCGGGAGAAGAGCTTCACGTCCTCGAAGACCGGGGTCTCGACGTAGCCGTAGCCGGCCCGGCGGGCGGGCGCGGCGATCGCCTCGCGGATCGCCAGGAAGGTCGCGGAGCTGGGGGGCAGCAGGTCGTAGGTGCCCTTGGGGGCGGTGAAGGTGCTCAACTTCTCTTCCGTCACATTCCTCGTCGCGGGAAGGCCGGGGCGCCGGACGCCCCCGCTGCCTGTCGGAGGTAGGGGTTGGTGGCGCGCTCACGGCCGATGGTGGTCTGTCCGCCGTGGCCGGAGAGGACCACGGTGGCGTCGTCGAGGGGCAGGCACACCCGGGCCAGCGAGCGCATGATCGCCTCGCCGTCCCCGCCCGGGAGGTCGGTTCGCCCTATGGAGCCGGCGAAGAGCAGGTCACCCGAGAAGAGCACCGGGGGGAGGTCCTCGGCGCCGGGTGTCCGGAACGTCACCGACCCCCCGGTATGGCCGGGGGCGTGGTCGACGGTGAGGGCGAGGCCGGCCAGCTCCAGCACGCTGCCGTCGGTCAGCTCGCGCACGTCGTCGGGCTCGCCGACGGTGAGTTCGCCCATCAGCTGGGTGCCGAGCGAGCGGCCGAGCGCCTTCTCCGGGTCGCTCATCATGTAGCGGTCCTCGGGGTGGATCCAGGCCGGGACGCCCTTGGCGCCGCAGACCGGGACCACCGAGGCGACGTGGTCGATGTGGCCGTGGGTGAGCAGGACCGCGACCGGCTTCAGGCGGTGCTCGCGGATCAGCTCCTCGACACCCTGCGCGGCCTGGTGGCCGGGGTCGACGATGACGCACTCCTCGCCCGGCGCCGGAGCGACCAGGTAGCAGTTGGTGCCCCAGGCTCCAGCGGGGAATCCGGCGATGAACACGCGCGCGTCCTTCGGGTGTCGGTCTTCGGGCGTCGGTCGCAGCGGCGGCTACGGGATGCGGCTACGAACTGTGATGTAGGGGCAGCCTACCGGCGGGGCGGGCCCGGTTGCGAACCAGATCCGCGTGACAGGTTCACCTCGACCTGACAGGTTCACCCCGTTCTTACGGTCGCGGTCCCTACACTTGGCCGCCGATGGATGCGATGATCCGCATCGACATCCGCACACGAAGCCCCCACGTCCGAGACCGCACATCCGTAGGAGACTGAGCCGGTGGTCAGCAGCGAACAGCGGCGGCGGCAGCTCGCCCGCGACAAGTACGAGCGCCAGATGGAGCGCCGGGTCGCCGAGAGGGCCGCGCGCAAGCGCCGCAACACGATTCTGGGCGCCTCGCTCGCCGTGGTCGTGCTGGCCGGCGGCGGCACGCTCATCGCGACCGGCGCCTTCGACTCGGACGACAAGAAGGACTCGGCCTCCGCCCAGGCCGCTCCGACCTCGACCCCGACCGAGCCCACCGTCCCGACCCGCAAGCCGGTCGAGGGGTGCGCGGACCCGGCGCCGGGCGCGCCGAACGGCAAGCAGTGGCAGGCCGAGCCGGCCATGAGCATCGACACCGCGGCCACCTACACCACGACGCTGGACACCAACTGCGGCAAGGTGACGCTCACCCTGGACGCGGCCAAGGCCCCGCACACGGTGAACTCCTTCGCCTTCCTCTCCGGCGAGCAGTTCTTCGACCACACCAAGTGCCACCGCCTGACCACGAGCGGCATCTTCGTGCTGCAGTGCGGCGACCCGACCGCCAGCGCCACCACGCCCGGCGGCACCGGCAGCCCGGGCTACAAGTTCGCCGACGAGAACCTGACCGGCGCCACCTACCCGGCGGGCACCGTGGCCATGGCCAACTCCGGCCCGGGGACCAACGGCAGCCAGTTCTTCCTCGTCTACAAGGACACCCAGCTCGGCCCGAACTACACGCCGTTCGGCAAGATCACCGGCGGTCTGGACGTGGTCCAGAAGATCGCCGCCGCGGGCACCCTGGAGGGCGGCGGGGACGGCCACCCGATGGCCGACGTCACCTTCAACACGGTGACGACCGCGAAGGGTTGACCGGTCCCGGGACCGCCCGGCGCCGCCCGTGAGGGGCGCGCCGGCGCGGTCCCGGCCCGAAATCGCCCGGCCCGGATGCGGACAGCACCGGGACTGGTCGCCTATGTTGGCTTTGTATAGGGTGCCCAGACCCGCCGGCCGTCACCCTCGGCAGCAGTACTCGGCGGACGGGGACGGCGGACTCATCGGTCCGCCGCACATCAACTGTGGACGACGGATGCGGACCGCCCCGGCGCGGACGCGACGTCATGTGGAGGACGCGCTATGAGCAGCGACCCGTGGGGCCGTGTCGACGAGCAGGGCACGGTCTACGTCAGGACGGCCGACGGCGAACGCGTCGTGGGTTCCTGGCAGGCCGGCTCGCCCGAGGAGGCGCTCGCCTACTTCGAGCGCAAGTACCAGGGCATCGAGGTGGAGATCGGCCTGCTGGAGAAGCGGGTGCGCACCACCGACCTGGCCGCCAAGGACGCCCAGGCCGCGCTGGAGCACCTGCGCGAGCAGGTCACCGAGGCGCACGCGGTCGGTGACCTGGCGGCGCTGGCCAAGCGGCTGGACACGCTCACGGGCGAGATCGAGAGCCGCCGCGAGGAGCGCAAGGCCGCCCGGGCCAAGGCCCAGGACGAGACCCGCACCGCCAAGGAGGCGCTGGTCGCCGAGGCCGAGCAGCTCGCCGAGTCCACCCAGTGGCGGGAGGCCGGCGACCGCCTGCGCGCCCTGGTCGACACCTGGAAGGGCCTGCCCCGGCTGGACCGCAAGAGCGACGACGAGCTGTGGCACCGCTTCTCGCACGCCCGCTCGGTGTTCTCCAAGCACCGCAAGTCGCACTTCGCGTCCCTGGACGCCGAGCGCGACCAGGCCCGGGCCACCAAGGAGGCGCTGGCCGTCGAGGCCGAGTCGCTCTCCTCCTCCACCGAGTGGGGCGACACCGCGGCCCGCTACCGCGACCTGATGGCGCGCTGGAAGGCCGCCGGCCGCGCCCAGCGCGACGTCGAGGACGAGCTGTGGGCGCGGTTCCGCGGCGCCCAGGACGTCTTCTTCCAGGCGCGCTCGGCGGTGTTCAGCGAGCGTGACGCCGAGCAGGTCGCCAACCAGAAGCTCAAGGAGGCCCTGGCCTCCGAGGCCGAGGCGATCCTGCCGATCACCGACCTCAAGGCCGCCAAGGCGGCCCTGCGCGAGATCAACGAGCGCTGGGAGGCGATCGGTCACGTGCCGCGCGACGCCCGGCCGAAGCTGGACGGCCGGCTGAACACGGTCGAGCGGGCGATCCGCGAGGTCGAGGACTCCGAGTGGAAGCGCTCCAACCCGGAGGCCAAGGCCCGTGCCGCCGGCATGGTCGGCCTCTTCCAGGCCAAGGCGGACAAGATCCAGGCCGACCTGGACAAGGCCCGCGCGGCCGGCAACGCCGGCCGGACCGCCAAGCTGGAGTCCGAGCTGTCGGGCGTCCGGACCCTGCTGGAGCAGGCGCACAAGAGCCAGGAGGAGTTCAGCGGCTGATCCGAGGCCGCCGGACACGAGGAAGGCCCCCGGGAACTCGCCAGTTCCCGGGGGCCTTTCCGTCGCCGCCGACCGTGCGGCGGCTGCCGCCGCGCGTACCGCTACTTGCGGGCCGAGGTGACCCGGTAGACGTCGTAGACGCCCTCGACGCCGCGGACCGCCTTGAGCACGTGGCCCAGGTGCTTCGGGTCGCCCATCTCGAAGGTGAACCGGCTCATCGCCACCCGGTCGCGGGAGGTCTGCACCGCCGCCGACAGGATGTTGACGTGCTGGTCCGAGAGGACCCTCGTGACGTCCGAGAGCAGCCGGGAGCGGTCCAGCGCCTCGACCTGGATGGCCACCAGGAAGACCGAGGACTGGGTGGCCGCCCACTCGACGTCGATCATCCGCTCGGGCTGCTGGCTGAGCGCCTCCACGTTGACGCAGTCGGCGCGGTGCACCGAGACACCGTTGCCGCGGGTGACGAAGCCGACGATGGTGTCGCCCGGTACCGGGGTGCAGCAGCGCGACAGCTTGACCCAGACGTCCTCGACGCCCTTGACGATCACGCCGGGGTCGCCCTTGGCCCGGCGGCGCGCCGCCCGGCGGTTGTCGTGGGTCGGCGTCGCCGTCTCGGCGAGGTCCTCGGTCGCGCCCTCCTCGCCGCCCAGCGCCTGCACCAGCTTCTGGACGATGTTCTGCGCCGCGACGTGGCCCTCGCCGATCGCCGCGTAGAGCGAGGAGATGTCCGGGTAGCGCATCTCGTGGGCCAGGGTGACCAGCGAGTCGCCGGTCAGGATCCGCTGGATCGGCAGGCCCTGCTTGCGCATCGCCCGGGCGATGGCGTCCTTGCCCTGCTCGATCGCCTCCTCGCGGCGCTCCTTGGAGAACCAGGCGCGGATCTTGTTGCGGGCCCGCGGCGACTTGACGAAGCCGAGCCAGTCCCGCGAGGGGCCGGCGTTCTCCGCCTTGGAGGTGAAGACCTCGACGGCGTCGCCGTTCTCCAGGGTCGACTCCAGCGGCACCAGCCGCCCGTTCACCCGGGCCCCTATGGTCCGGTAGCCGACCTCGGTGTGCACCGCGAAGGCGAAGTCCACCGGGGTGGCGCCGGCCGGCAGCGCTATGACGTCGCCCTTGGGCGTGAAGACGAAGACCTCGTTGCTGGCCAGGTCGAAGCGGAGCGACTCCAGGAACTCGCTCGGGTCCGCGGTCTCCTTCTGCCAGTCCAGCAGCTGCCGCAGCCAGGCCATCTCGTTGACGGCGCCGGCCTTGTCGTCCTTGCGGGTCTGGGTCGGGGTGTCGGTGCGGACCTTGGAGGCGCCGGCCACCGCGCGCTGCTTGTACTTCCAGTGCGCCGCGATGCCGTACTCGGCCCGGCGGTGCATGTCGAAGGTGCGGATCTGCAGCTCGACGGGCTTGCCGCCGGGACCGATCACCGTGGTGTGCAGCGACTGGTACATGTTGAACTTGGGCATCGCGATGTAGTCCTTGAACCGCCCCGGCACCGGGTTCCACCGCGCGTGGATGGTGCCCAGCGCCGCGTAGCAGTCGCGGACGGTGTCGACCAGGACCCGGATGCCCACCAGGTCGTAGATCTCGGCGAAGTCCCGGCCCCGGACGATCATCTTCTGGTAGACCGAGTAGTAGTGCTTCGGCCGGCCGGTGACGGAGGCGGTGATCCGGGCACCGCGCAGGTCGCCCTGGACCTGGTCGATGACGGTGGCCAGGTACTCGTCCCGCTTGGGGGCGCGCTCGGCGACCAGCCGGACGATCTCGTCGTACATCTTGGGGTAGAGGATCGCGAAGGCGAGGTCCTCCAGCTCCCACTTGATGGTGTTCATGCCCAGCCGGTGCGCCAGCGGGGCGTAGATCTCCAGCGTCTCGCGGGCCTTCTTCTCCTGCTTCTCCCGCTTGAGGTAGCGCATGGTGCGCATGTTGTGCAGGCGGTCGGCCAGCTTGATCACCAGGACCCGGGGGTCCTTGGCCATCGCGACGACCATCTTGCGGACCGTCTCGGCCTGCGCGGCCTCGCCGAACTTCACCCGGTCCAGCTTGGTGACGCCGTCCACCAGCAGGGCCACCGAGTCGCCGAAGTCCTTGCGCAGGGTCTCCAGCCCGTAGTCGGTGTCCTCGACGGTGTCGTGCAGCAGCCCGGCCATCAGGGTCGGGGCGTCCATGCCCAGCTCGGCCAGGATGGTGGCCACGGCCAGCGGGTGGGTGATGTACGGGTCGCCGCTCTTGCGCTTCTGCCCCCGGT
Organism: Kitasatospora sp. NPDC127035; assembly: GCF_042726075.1. NCBI lineage: Bacteria > Bacillati > Actinomycetota > Actinomycetes > Kitasatosporales > Streptomycetaceae > Kitasatospora > Kitasatospora sp. NPDC127035. The sequence continues at coordinate 43,781 of NZ_JBHXDN010000055.1, forward strand.
GCCACTTCTCGGCGACCGCGTACGCCTTCTCGATGTCGCGCAGCAGCGCCGGGTCGGCCTTCGGGTCGTTGGCCCGGATGGACCGGAAGAGCGGCTCCAGCACCGGGTTGAGCACGCTGGAGCGCTGGCCGCCGAGCCGGGCGAGGCGCGCGCGCATGCCACCGGCGGTGGACGGGCGACCCGCCGGGGCGACCTGGCGGGACGGGGTCGACGCCGGGCGTGCCGGGGTGGCCCCCGAGGGCGTGGGCCGGTTCTCGGGGGCGGCCGCAGCGGCCGTGGGCACAACCTCGTCGGGCAAGGACACTCCTCGGGGCGCTCGGCCTGCCCCTCCGCGCGGATCGCGCGACTCGCACAACCGGGAGGGGATGAATCTTCATGGTACCGAGCCGGGCGCCGGGGCGTTCGGTCGGCCGCCCCCGGACACGCACCGGACACACGACCGACACGAACGGCCCGGTCCTGTCCGGTCCTGTCCGGTCCTGCCCGGCCCGGAACGCCGACGGGCGGCGGCCGGATGATTCCGACCGCCGCCCGTCGCAGCGTTGACCGAGGAGGACCTCAGACCGTGACCAGCGTCTCCAGCGGAGCGCCGCCCAGGTGCGGGGCCAACCGCTCGCGCCCGTCCAGGAAGCCCAGCTCCATCAGGACCACGACGCCCACGAGCTCGGCGCCGGCCTCCTTCACCAGGTCCAGCGAGGCACTGATCGTCCCGCCGGTGGCCAGCACGTCGTCCACCACCAGCACCCGCTCGCCGGGCGCGAAGGCGTCGCACTGCACCTCCAGCGTCGCCGAGCCGTACTCCAGCTCGTACGAGCGGCGGTACACCTCGCCGGGGAGCTTGCCCTGCTTGCGGATCGGCACGAAGCCGAGCCCGGCCGCGAAGGCCGCCGGGGCCGCCAGCACGAAACCGCGCGCCTCCAGGCCGACCACCTTGGTCGCCCCGAGCTCCCTGGCCCGGTCCGCCAGCGCCCGGGTGAGCGCCGCGAAGGCCTCGGCGTCGGCGAGCAGCGGCGCGATGTCCTTGAACAGCACGCCCGGCTTCGGGTAGTCCGGGACGTCCCTGATCCGGCTGTTCAACAGCTCGGCCAGTGCGGTGTCGGCGGTGGTCACGAAGGGTCCTTAGGGGTCAGCGGGGATCAGCGCTTGGTGGACGGACGGCCCTTGGCACGCGTGGTGCCGGCCGCCCTGCCGCGCTGACCGACCATACCCGCCGGCTGGTCCTCGTCGGAGAAGGGCTCCCCGTCCTCGACGACGGCGTCCTTGGCCGCCTCCGCCTTGGCCTCCGCGGCGCGCCGCTGGGCGACCCGCTTGGCGAGGGCCTTCATCTCCGGCTGCTCCTCCTTCAGCTGCGCCAGCAGCGGAGTGGCGACGCAGATCGAGGAGTAGGCACCGGCCGCGAGGCCGATGAACAGCGCGAGCGAGATGTCGTTCAGCGTGCCGGCCCCGAGGAAGCCGCCGCCGATGAACAGCAGCGCCGCCACCGGGAGCAGGGCGACCACCGTGGTGTTGAGCGAGCGGACCAGGGTCTGGTTGAGGCCCGCGTTGGCCGCCTCGCTGTAGGTGATCTTGTTCTGCTTCGTGAGGTCCTTGGTGTTCTCCTTCACGGTGTCGAAGACGACGACCGTGTCGTAGAGGGAGTACCCGAGGATGGTCAGGAAGCCGATCACGGTGCCCGGGGTGACCTCGAAGCCGACCAGGGCGTAGACGCCGATGGTGATCAGGAGGTCGTGGATGAGGGCGACCAGGGCGGCCACCGCCATCCGCCACTCGAAGGCGATCGCCAGGTAGATCGTCACCAGGATCATGAAGATGACCAGACCGGTGAGGGCCTTGTTGGAGATCTGCTCACCCCAGCTGGGGCCGATCACCTGGGCCTCGATCTCCTGGACCGGGACACCGAGTTCCTTCGCCAGGTTCTCGGTGATGACCGAGGAGCTGACCTTCTCCTCGGAGGAGACCTGGATGCGGATCTTGCCGTTCTCGGTCGACTGCACCAGCGGGTGCGACTCGACGATCTTGTCGACCGACTCCTGAGCCTGCGAGACCGAGAGCCCGGGCTTGGACACGGTGTAGACCGAGCCGCCCTTGAACTCGATGCCGAGGTGGAGGCCCATCGCCAGGCCGATCGCGGCGACCAGGACGATCACCCCGGAGATGCTGTACCAGAGCTTGCGGCGCCCGACGAAGTCGAAGCTGACCTCGCCCTGGTAGAGCTTGTGGCCCAGATTGGAGAAGCGTGACACGGTGTCAGGCCCCCTTCACGGCGGCGGAGGACGAGGGGGTGCGACGACGGGTGCTGCGCAGCGGCGGGCGGGCACCCAGCCGCTTCGGGTCCAGGCCGGACCACGGGTGGCCGTCGGAGAAGAACTTCCGGCGCGCCAGCAGCGTGATCAGCGGCTTGGTGAAGAGGAAGATCACCACGACGTCGAGCGCGGTGGTCAGGCCCAGCGTGAACGCGAAGCCCTGCACCTTGCCGACCGAGACCACGTAGAGCACGGCGGCACAGAGGAACGAGACGAAGTCCGACACCAGGATGGTGCGCCGGGCGCGCGGCCAGGCACGCTGGACGGCCGGCCGCAGCGGGGCCCCCTCGCGGACCTCGTCACGGATGCGCTCGAAGTACACGATGAAGGAGTCGGCGGTGATGCCGATCGCGACGATCGCACCGCAGATCGCCGGCAGGTTCAGCGCGAAGCCGATCCCGGCGCCGAGCAGGCTCATGATCGAGTAGGTCAGGGCCGCCGAGACGAGCAGGCCGGCGATCGAGACCAGGCCCAGACCCCGGTAGTAGACCAGCGAGTAGAGGACCACCAGGACCATGCCGATCAGGCCCGCGACCAGACCGGCCTTCAGCTGGTCGCCGCCGAGCTGCGGGGAGACGGTGGTGACGTCGCTGGTGGCGAACTCCAGCGGCAGTGCGCCGAAGCTCAGCTGGTTGGCGAGGCCCTGCGCCTCGGACTGGGTGAAGCTGCCCGAGATCACGGCCGAGCCGCCGGGGATGGCGCTGCGCACGTACGGGTGGGAGACGACCTGGCCGTCCAGCACGATGGCGAACTGGTTGGTCGGGTCGGGCTGGGTGGCCAGCTGGCCGGTGACGGCGGTGAACGCGTCGGTGCCCTTGCCGTTGAACTGCAGCTGGACCTGCCAGCCGCCGCCCTGCTGGGTGTCGATGCTGGCCTGCGCCTTGGAGACGTCCGCGCCGAAGACCGCGACCGGGCCGAGAGCGAGCTTGTAGAAGATGCCGTTCTCGTCCTTCTGGGTGCAGGCGACGGCCGGCGCACCCTCGGACTTCTGGTGGTTCTGGCGCTGCTCGGGCTTGGTGCAGTCGAGCGCGGCGAACTCGGCGGCCAGCTCCGGCGGCACCGTGCCCGAGGTCATCGCGGCGGAGAGGTCCGGCGTGACGGGGGCGGTGGCGGGGGCACTCGGGGTACCGGTCGCGGCGGCGCCCGTGGCGGCCGCGGACGGGGTACCGGTGGCCGCGGCGCCGGTGGCGGCAGCGGTCGGGGTGGCGTCGGCCGCGAGGGCCTCGCCGACCGGCCGGCCCTGCTTGGTGGCGCTCGCGCTGGGCGCGGCCGCGGTGGTTCCGGCCGAGGCCGACGCGGCGGCGCTCGGGGTTCCCGTGGCGCTCGGGGCGGCGCTGCCGCTCGCCGAGGGGGTCGCGGACGGCGCCGGGGCCTGGAGGCCGCTCGGAGCGAGGGCGAGGACCGGGCGGAAGTACAGCTTCGCGGTGGATCCGACCTGGTCGGCCGCGGTCTGCTTGTCACCGCCCTTGGGGATGTTGACGATGATGTTCTGGTCGCCCTGGGTCTGGACCTCCGCCTCGGAGACACCCATCCCGTTGACCCGCTGCTCGATGATCCCGGTGGCGATGTCCATGTTGGACTTGTTGATCGCCTTGGGGTCGGTCGACTTCGCGCTCAGCGTGATGCTGGTGCCGCCTGCGAGGTCGATCCCGAGGCGGGGCTTGGTGTGACCCGTCCCGAACATGAGGGCGACCAGTCCGACGGTGACGACCAGGATGAGGGCCAGCGCCCTCCCTGGGTAGCCGTCGCGCGGGCGCGACTTGGGTGTTGCCACCTTGCTCGTTTCTCCCTGTCCATGCCACTTCCCCCCACCGGACCCCGCCCTGCGCGTGGCTGGACGGGGTGTGGCGGAACTGCGGCCCTGAGTCCTGTGGGCTCGCGGCGATTCGCCGCGCGACCGGGCGGGTGCCCGACCGTACTACTTGCTCGCGGGAGCCCCGCCCTCGGCCTCAGCCTTCTCGGCGCCGTCCTTGCTGAGCGACAGCGGCTTCTCGTCCGCCGGCTCGATCTCGGCGTCCTCGTCGGAGGCCTCGGACAGCTCGTCGTCGACCGGGCGGCCGTTGATGATCGCGTCGTACTCCGCGGGGTCCAGCACGGCGGCGATCGCGCTCTTGGTGAAGTAGGCGACCACGCCGGGCGCGATCTCCAGCTCGACGGTCTCGTCGTTGACCGCCTTCACCTGGGCGTACAGGCCGCCGATGGTGCGCACCCCCGCCCCTGGCTCCAGCGCGGTCTGCATCTTCTGCATCTGCTGCTGGCGCTTCTTCTGCGACCGGAACATGAGCACGATCGCGATGATCGGGAGGAGAAGGATGATGAGGTTCACTGCAGCCAGGGTCCTTAGCGGGCCGCCGGCCGGCGGCCTGTGTGGTATTGGTCGTCCCGTCGGGTGAGAGGGGCGGTCCGGCGGAGTCTAGGCGACCCCGAACTGATCGGACAACGCCAAGCATCGCATCCTGCCGCCGAAAGTGGCGACCCTCCGCCTGCACTGTTTCCCGGGACTTCCCTCACGACTTCTCCGACTGCCCCCGGCGCGGGCGTGCACGGTGCACACACGCTCCGACCTCACCCGTTCAGCCCTGTTCCGGCCGGAAAAGGTCCGGTTGTGCCGGTACGGCCCCCCTGGCGGTCTGGACCGGCGGGGTGAGACCGAGGTGCTGCCAGGCGGCGGCGGTGGCGATCCGACCGCGCGGCGTCCGGGCCAGCAGACCCTCGCGGACCAGGAAGGGTTCGGCCACCTCCTCGACCGTCTCGGACTCCTCCCCCACCGCGACGGCCAGGGTCGACAGCCCGACCGGGCCGCCGCCGAACAGCCGCAGCAGCGCGTCCAGCACCGCACGGTCAAGCCGGTCCAGCCCGCGGGCGTCGACCTCGTAGACGTCCAGCGCGTGGCGGGCGATCTCCACGGTGACGACGCCGTCGTGCCGGACCTGGGCGTAGTCGCGGACCCGGCGCAGCAGCCGGTTGGCGATGCGCGGGGTGCCCCGGGAGCGGCCGGCGATCTCGGCGGCGCCGGCCGTGTCGATCTCGACGTCCAGCAGGGCGGCCGAGCGGTGCACCACGCGCTGGAGCTCGGCCGGGGCGTAGAACTCCATGTGCCCGGTGAAGCCGAACCGGTCGCGCAGCGGCGGCGGCAGCAGTCCGGCCCGGGTGGTGGCGCCGACCAGGGTGAACGGCGGCAGCTCCAGCGGGATGGCGGTGGCGCCCGGGCCCTTGCCGACGATCACGTCGACCCGGAAGTCCTCCATCGCCATGTAGAGCATCTCCTCGGCGGGCCGGGACATCCGGTGGATCTCGTCGAGGAAGAGCACCTCGCCCTCGGTCAGCGAGGAGAGGATCGCCGCGAGGTCGCCGGCGTGCTGGATCGCCGGGCCGGAGGTGATCCGGATCGGTGCGCCCAGCTCGGCGGCGATGATCATCGACAGGGTGGTCTTGCCCAGCCCGGGCGGACCGCTGAGCAGCACGTGGTCAGGGGCGGCGCCACGCTGACGGGCGGCCTGGAGCACCAGTGACAGCTGCTCGCGCACCCGCTCCTGGCCGATGAACTCGTCGAGCTGCCGGGGCCGCAGCGCCGCCTCGACGGCCTGGTCCTCGCCGTCGGCGGCGCCCGCCACGAGCCGGTCGGTCGGGTCGGAGTCGTACGGGCTCATGCCCTCTCCCCGCTCCGCTCGCCGGCGGTGTCACCGGCGCCCCTCTGGGTGGTTCGCGCGCTCACTTGGTGCGGGCTCCAATGTCGACAAGGTGACAGGTGGTCAGATCGGTAGGGCGGTAGGGCAGTAGGGCAGTAGGGCGGCAGGACGACCGCGGGTCCCCGGTCGGCGTCCCCGGTCGGCACCCCCGGTCAGCGCGCCCGGTTGAGCGAGCGCAGGGCGGACCGCAGCAGGGTGCCGACGTCCGGGACGGCCTGCGCCTCGGCCTCCGGGGTGACGACGATGACCGCCTCGTCCGCCTCGCGCGGCGCGTAGCCGAGGCCGACCAGGGCCGCGTGCAGCTGCTCGCCCCACGGCGCGGGCCCGGTGGCGATCGGCTTCTGCGCCGGGACGCTGCCGTGCGGGGCGCCCAGCTTGTCCTTGTACTCCAGCAGCAGCTTGGCGGCCTTGGCCTTGCCGATACCGGGGACGGCGATCAGTGCCTTCTCGTTGCCCGCGGCGACGGCGGTGCGCAGCGCGTCCGGGCTGTGCACGCCGAGCATCGCCTGGGCGAGCCGGGGTCCGACACCGGGCGCGGCCTGGAGGATCTCGAAGACCGCGCGCTCGTCGTCGTCGGCGAAGCCGTAGAGGGTGAGCGAGTCCTCCCGGACGACCAGCGAGGTGGCGAGCCGTGCGGGCTCCCCGGGACGCAGTCCGGCTGCGGTGGCCGGGGTGACCTGGACGGCCATCCCCACGCCGCCGACCTCGACGACGACGGTGGAGCCGCTGATCACGGCCACCGGTCCCTGGACGAAGGCGATCATCGGGCGGCTCCTCGGGTGGGACGGGCGGAGTACGGGCGGGCGGCGGGCGCCTTCGCGGGCGCCGCCCCGGCGGCGGGCGCCTTCGGGGCCGCCTTGGCGAGCGCGGCGGCGATCCGGTCGGTGGCGCCGCCGCGCCAGATGTGGCAGATGGCCAGCGCCAGCGCGTCGGCGGCGTCGGCCGGTTTGGGCGGGGCGTCCAACCGCAGCAGCCGCTGCACCATGGCCGTGACCTGGGCCTTGTCGGCCCGGCCGGAGCCGGTCACGGCGGCCTTGACCTCGCTCGGCGTGTGCAGGGTGACCGGTATGCCGCGCCGGGTGGCGCAGAGCATGGCGACCGCGCTGGCCTGCGCGGTGCCCATCACGGTGCGCACGTTGTGCTGGGCGAAGACCCGCTCGACGGCGACCAGGTCGGGCCGGTGCTCGTCGAGCCAGCTCTCGATGCCCTGCTCGACCAGCAGCAACCGGTGCCCGATCTCGGCGTCGGCCGGCGTGCGCACCACCCCGACCCCGACCATCCGCAGCGGCCGGCCGGGCGCGCCGTCGACCACGCCGACCCCGCACCTGGTCAGCCCCGGGTCCACACCCAGTACCCGCACTCCTGCCCCGCCTCTCGCTAACCCGCCGCTCGTCCTCGGGCACTGCGACCCGCCGCGACCGGCGGCAACCTGCGAAGGCTACCGCCCGGGTCGGACAACGGCTCGAACGACACCGGCCCGGTGGTCGTGGGACCACCGGGCCGGGACGTGGGTCCGATCACTCGGCGTCGAGCTGCGCACCGACCTCGTCGCTGATGTCGAAGTTGGCGAAGACGTTCTGCACGTCGTCGCTGTCCTCCAGGGCGTCGATCAGCTTCAGGATCTTGCGGGCGCCCTCGACGTCCACCTCGACCTGCATGCTCGGGAGGAAGTTGGCCTCGGCCGAGTCGTAGTCGACGCCCGCGTCCACCAGGGCGGTGCGGACGGCGACCATCTTGGAGGCCTCGGAGACGATCTCGAAGGAGTCGCCGAGGTCGTTGATCTCCTCGGGCTCCTGGTCGAGGACGACCTCGAAGAGCTTGTCCTCGTCCACGCCGTCCGCCTTGGGGACGATCACGACGCCCTTGCGGGTGAACAGGTAGGACACCGAGTTCGGGTCGGCCATCGAGCCGCCGTTGCGGGTCATCGCCACGCGCACGTCGGAGGCGGCACGGTTGCGGTTGTCGGTGAGGCACTCGATGAGCACCGCGACGCCGTTCGGGCCGTAGCCCTCGTACATGATCGTCTGGTAGTCGGCGCCGCCGGCCTCCAGGCCACCGCCGCGCTTGACGGCGCGGTTGATGTTGTCGATCGGGACCGAGCTCTTCTTGGCCTTCTGGATGGCGTCGTAGAGCGTCGGGTTGCCGGCCGGGTCGGGACCGCCGGTGCGCGCCGCCACCTCGATGTTCTTGATCATCTTGGCGAAGAGCTTGCCGCGCTTGGCGTCGATCACGGCCTTCTTGTGCTTGGTGGTAGCCCACTTAGAGTGGCCGGACATCGCCAGCTCCTTTACGTCGCCAAAGGGAAATGAACAGATGAGATCTTACCGGTGCCGCCACCGGTCCCTCGCACACGGTCACCGGCGGACCGTCACGCGGCGGGCGGTCACGCGGCGGCGAGGTGCTCCTCGACCATCCGCACGAAGTAGGCGTGCACCCGGTGGTCGCCGGTGAGCTCGGGGTGGAACGAGGTGGCCAGCAGGTTGCCCTGGCGCACCGCCACGATCCGGCTCTCCGGGCCGTCGGCGGCGGGCAGCTCGGCCAGCACCTGAACGCCGGCGCCGACCCCCTCCACCCAGGGGGCGCGGATGAAGACGCCGTGCACCGGCGCGTCGTCCAGGCCCTGGAAGACGACACCCGACTCGAAGGACTCGTTCTGCCGCCCGAAGGCGTTGCGGCGCACGGTCATGTCGATGCCGCCCACCGTCTCCTGGTCCTCGCGCCCGTCCAGGATCTTGTCGGCCAGCATGATCATGCCCGCGCAGGTGCCGTACACCGGCATGCCGGCGGCCACGCGCTCGCGCAGCGGGTCCATCACGCCGAACAGCAGCGCCAGCTTGGACATCGTGGTGGACTCCCCACCGGGGATCACCAGGGCGTCGACCCCGGCCAGCTCCTCGGCACGGCGGACCGGGCGGGCCAGCGCGTCGGCCTCGGCCAGCGCGACCAGGTGCTCGCGGACGTCACCCTGCAGGGCGAGGACGCCGATCACTGGAGTGGACACTCTCACTACCTCTTCAGACTCTCGTTCGGACGACGCGCAGCGGCCCGCCGCGCAGATGGTCACACCGCGCGGCGGGCCGTCCGGCGGGACTACCAGCCGCGGTTGGCGTAGCGCTCGCTCTCCGGCAGGGTGTCGCAGTTGATGCCGACCATGGCCTCGCCCAGGTTGCGGGAGGCGTCGGCGATGATCTTCGGGTCGTCGAAGAAGGTGGTCGCCTTGACGATCGCGGCGGCACGCTTCGCCGGGTCGCCCGACTTGAAGATGCCGGAGCCGACGAAGACGCCCTCGGCGCCCAGCTGACGCATCAGCGCGGCGTCGGCCGGGGTGGCCACACCACCGGCGGAGAACAGCACGACCGGCAGCTTGCCGAGCTCGGCGACCTCCTTGACCAGCTCGTACGGGGCGCGCAGGTCCTTGGCGGCGGCGAACAGCTCGTTGTTGTCGAAGCCGCGGAGCCTGGCGATCTCGTTCTTGATCTGGCGCAGGTGGCGAACGGCCTCGACGACGTTGCCGGTACCGGCCTCACCCTTGGAACGGATCATGGCCGCGCCCTCGGCGATGCGGCGCAGCGCCTCGCCCAGGTTGGTGGCACCACAGACGAAGGGGGTCGTGAAGGCCCACTTGTCGGAGTGGTTGACCTCGTCGGCCGGGGTCAGCACCTCGGACTCGTCGATGTAGTCGACACCGAGCGACTGCAGGACCTGGGCCTCGACGAAGTGGCCGATCCGGGACTTGGCCATGACCGGGATGGAGACCGCCTCGATGATCTCCTCGATCATGTTCGGGTCCGACATCCGCGCGACGCCGCCGTCCTTGCGGATGTCCGCCGGGACCCGCTCGAGCGCCATGACGGCGACAGCGCCGGCGTCCTCGGCGATCTTGGCCTGCTCGGCGTTGACCACGTCCATGATCACACCGCCCTTGAGCTGCTCGGCCATGCCGCGCTTGACCCGGGCGGTACCGATCTGCGGCTGGTCTGCGGTGGTGGGGGTGGTGGACACGTGAGACCTCACTCGAAGATGAACCAGTGCTATCGCCCTATGGTAGGCGGAAGAAACGGCGCCTCCATGCGCCACCCGGTCCAGCCCGACCGTCGGGTTACGACAAACAGGCCGGATCCGGCCCCCCGCTCCGACGGGCTAAAGAGCGGACACCCGGACGTGTCCGACACGCCCCGCAAAGAACCCTCCGGGAAGAGGTGTCCGGAAAGGGACACCCCTAGGAGCCCCCCTGCGGGGTGCCTTCCCGAGGGCGCCCCGAGGCCCCGGCCCCGGGGGAACCGGCCCCGGAAGGCGCGCGCGAGGCCCCCCGCCGACGGCCCGCCCTACGAGGGCGAGCCCTCCGGCGTCAGTGCCGCCGGCGGCGCGTCGTCCATCTCGAAGGCCATCGGGAACGGGGCCTTGCCCGCGAGCCGGAAGTACCTCACCAGCCGGTGCTCACGCACCGCCCGGGCCGCCCGCACCGCGTCGTTGTGGAACCGCCGCGCCATCGGCACCCGCCGCGCCGCCGCCGTCAGGTCCTTGACCGCCTCCTCGCCGCCCGGTTCGGCCACCAGCACGGCGACCTGCTCCGGGTCGGCGAACACCGCCCGCAGCGCCAGACTCAACTGGCTCTCCGCCACCTCGCGCTGCTCGTCCTCCGCCTGCCGGGCCGCGTGCGCGGCGTCCAGCAGCAGCAACGAGGCCGCCGGGTCCAGCAGCGAGGACGTGGCCAGCTCGACCGCCACCGACGCCCGGCGGACCAGCTGCGCGTCCAGCGCCGCGCGGGCGGCGTCGATCCGGGCGTGCAGCCGGTCCAGCCGGCCGGCCGTCCAACTCAGATACATGCCGAACAGCACCACGGCCACGCCGGCCCAGATCCAGGTAGTCACGGGGCGCTACGCTACCGGGTGCTCCCGGTTCACCCCTCGATCGCCGTGTTGCGGTACACCTCGCGGTCCATGTCCCGGACGTCCACCGCCAGGTGCAGCCGCTCCCCCGGCGCCGGCGCGACGTGCTCGGCCAGCAGCGCCAGGACCCCCTCGGTGAGCGCCGTCTTCGCCTCCGGGCTGCGCCCCGGGAAGATCGCGAACTGCACGAACACCTGCGCCTCGGGGCGCTCGCTCTCCCCCACCACGACCTCCGGCTCGTTCCGGCGGAAGATCGTCTTGCACCCCTCGGGCTTCGCGGCGATCGTCTCCACCGCCAGCCGGTTGATCGCCAGGCCCAGCGCCCGGCGGTCGAAGGAGCCGTCCAGGCTCGGCGAGTAGTCGACGGAGATCTGCGGCATCGGATGCCTCCAGTACGCGGGAACGGGTCTGGCAGACCCTAACCGCGGCAGGCCCCCGGGCAATCCCCGCACCGGGCCCGGGACCGGCCCCGGCGCCCCGGGCTCAGTCCCGGGCCAGCCCGAACCGGCCCCACCGGCCGCCGCGCTCGTCCGCCTCGACCACCGCCGCGGCCCCCGACGCCACCGTCTCGTACACGGCCAGGATGTCCGCGCCCACCGTCGACCAGTCGAACCGCCGCACGTGCCGGGACGCCGCCCCGCTCAGCTCCCGCAGCCGCTGCGGATCCGCCAGCAGCCGCAGCGCCGACCGGGCCAGCGCGTCCGCGTCCTCCACCGGGAACAGCTCGCCGGCGTCCCCGCCGTCCAGCACCTGCTTGAACGCGTCCAGGTCGCTGGCGAGCACCGGCGCACCCGCCGACATCGCCTCGACCAGGATGATCCCGAAGCTCTCGCCGCCGGTGTTCGGCGCCACGTACAGGTCGACGCTGCGCAGCAGCCGGGCCTTCTCCCGGTCGCTCACCATGCCGAGGAACTCCACCTGCGCCCGGACCTCCGGCGCCAGGCCCGCGGCCGCCTCCTCCTCGTCGCCCTTGCCCGCCACCAGCAGCCGCACCCCCGGCCGCTCGGCCAGGATCCGCGGCATCGCCGCCAGCAGGGTCGGCAGGCCCTTGCGCGGCTCGTTGATCCGGCCGACGAACCCGATCGTGCCGGGCTCCCCGCGCTCCGCCCCGCCGGTCCAGCGGTCGTCCGGCTCCGCCTCGGCGAAGAACCCCACGTCCACGCCGTTCGGGATCACCACCGCGTCGCCGCCCAGGTGCTCCACCAGCGTCCGGCGCGCGTACTCGCTCACCGCGATCCGGGCCCGCATCTTCTCCAGCCCGGGCTGGAGGATCGGCGAGGCCGCGATCATCGCCCGCGACCGCGGGTTCGACGTGTGGAAGGTGCCCACCATCGGCCCGGACGCCGACCAGGCGGCCAGCATCGACAGGCTCGGCGCGGCCGGCTCGTGCACGTGCAGGATGTCGAACCGCTCCTCGTGCAGCCACCGCCGCACCCGGGCCGCCGACAGCAGGCCGAAGCTCAGCCGCGCCACCGAGCCGTTGTACGGCACCGCCATCGCCCGACCCGCCGAGACCACGTACGGCGGCAGCGCCTCGTCGTCCTCGGCCGGGGCCAGCACCGACACCGCGTGGCCCAGGCCGATCAGGTGCTCGGCGAGGTCCCGGATGTGGAACTGCACCCCGCCGGGGACGTCCCAGTCGTACGGGCAGACGATGCCGATCTTCACAGGTCTCCTCATGCTCCTTCGGGCGGGCCTCCGGGCGGGCCGTCAGGCCCCGGAGGCCTCGGCGGTGGGCTCCTCGACGGGACGACCCGCCGGACGGGCCGGTGCCCCCACCGTCTCACGGACGGGCAGGTCGGCCAGCCAGAACCGTTGCAGCATGTGCCAGTCCTCGGGGTGCTCGCGGATCGCGTCCTCCCAGACCGCCGCCATCGCCTGCGTCATCACCCGGGTCTTCTCCTTGCGGTCGCCCTCGACGGGCACCGCGATCTCCGGGTGGATCTGCGCCCGGAGCATCGTGCCCTCGTACCAGAGCGACACCGGCATCAGCGCCGCACCGGTCCGCTGGCAGAGCGCCGCCGGGCCCGCCGGCATCCTGGTCGCCTCGCCGAAGAACGACACCTCGACGCCGGCCTCGGACAGGTCGCGGTCCCCCACCAGGCAGACCAGCTTCCCCTCCCGCAGCCGCCGCGCCAGCGTGCCGACCACGTTCACCGAGCCGCCGGTCAGCGCCAGCACCTCCATGCCCAGGCTCTCGCGGAACGCCACGAACCGGTCGAACAGCCGCTCCGGCTCCAACCGCTCCGCGACCGTCGTGAACGGGAAGCCCTCCAGCGCCACCCAGGCGCCCGCCAGGTCCCAGTTGCCCATGTGCGGCAGCGTGATCACCGCGCCGCGCCCCGACTCCAGCGTCTCCCGCAGCTGGTCGAAGCCGTCCACCCGGACGTCCCGGGCCACCCGCTGCCGGCTCCACACCGGCAGCCGGAAGGACTCCAGCCAGTACCGCATGTACGAGCGCATCCCCGCCCGCGACAGCTCCCGCAGCTGCGCCTCGTCCGCCCCCGGGCGCACCCGCAGCAGATTCGCCTCCAGCTGCAGCACCCGCGGGCCGCGCCGCCGCCACGCGTAGTCCGCCAGCCGGTCGAACAGCCCTCGCGCCACCGGCTCGGGCAGGTGCTTGAGCACGCCCCAGCCCGTCGCGTACGCCGCGTACACCAGTCGGTCCTTCACCGCAGGCCCGCCCCTTCAGCTCCCGGCCGCCACGCGGTCCGCCTCGAACGCCTCACGGCGCACGGTCACCATCCGCTGGACCACCGTCACCAGGCTGCCGGCCGCCACCAGCCACAGCGCCACCGGCAGCAGCCACTCCACGTACGGCACCCCGAACGTGGCCAGACCCGCCACACCGGCCGCCACCAGACTGATCACCAGTCGCTCGGCCCGCTCCACCAGTCCCGAGACGTCACAGGGCAGCCCCTGGCTCTCGGCCCGGGCCTTGGTATACGACACCACCAGCCCGCTCGCCAGGCAGAACACCGCCACCGCGCAGAGCAGGTCGTTGTCACCCTTGCCCGCGTACCACATGGCCAGACCGCCGAAGACCGCCGCATCGGCGACCCGGTCCAGCGTCGAGTCCAGGAACGCCCCCCACTTGGTGGACCGCCCCAGCTGCCGGGCCATGTTCCCGTCGACCAGGTCCGAGAAGATGAACAGCGTGATCGTGACGGTGCCCCAGAAGAACTCCCCCCGCGGGAAGAACACCAGCGCACCCGTCACCGAACCGGCCGTACCGACCAGCGTCACCGTGTCGGGACTCACACCCAGCCGGATCAGGAACGCGGCGAACGGGGTCAGGACACGTGTGAAGAAGGCACGCGCGTATTTGTTCAGCATGGCCTTCCGGACCGCTCCGATCTGCCTGGTACCCGCCTGCGGCCAGAGTGCGCGGCAGACGACCGAATGGATCAGCCCACCCGGCGCACCCATGGTAGCCACGCCGGGGAACCGACCCCGCCCACGCACCGCCCGACCGGCCCCCGCGTGCCCCCGGCACCGGCCGTCCCGGCGCCCGCACCCCGCCGACCCGGCGCGCGCGGACCGTCGCACCTAGACTTTCACCGTCAGTCTCGGCGCGACGGGAGGAGACCCCGATGCCCGACCGCAGCACCGCCCGAGCCGGCCAGGCACCCGCCGTGACCGGACCTCGCGACCTGCGCAACGTCGTCCTCATCGGCTGCGCCGGCGTGGGCAAGACCACCCTCGCCGAATCCCTCGCCCACGCCGCGGGCTCCGTCGGGCGCCCCGGCCGCGTCGCCGACGGCACCACCGTCGCCGACCACGAGCCCGTCGAGCACCAGCAGCAGCGCTCCGTCCAGCTCTCGGTCCTCCCCCTCGCCTGGAACGGCGTCAAGATCAACCTGATCGACCCGCCCGGCCACCCCGACTTCGCCGCCGAGCTGCACGCCGCCGTGCACGCGGCCGACGCCGCCGTGTTCGTCGTCTCCGCCACCGACCCGGTCACCGCCCCCACCCGCGCCCTCTGGCGCGAGTGCGCCGCCGAGGGCATCCCCCGCGCCATCGCCGTCGCCAAGCTCGACGTCGCCCGCAGCAGCTTCGAGGACATCCTCGCCGCCTGCCACGACGCCTTCGGTCTCGGACCCGACACCCTCCGGCCGCTCTTCCTGCCCGTCCACCACGACGGGCACCCCGACGGCAGCGTCGACCTGCTCACCGGCCACACCTACGGACGGACCGAGCCGCTGCCGGACACCGCCCCGGCCCGCGAGAGCCTCGTCGAGGCCATCTCCGGCCAGGACGACACCCTCATGGAGCGCTACCTCTCCGGCGACCCCCTCGACACCGACGCCCTCGAAGCGGGCCTGCGCCGCGAAGTCCTCGCGTGCGCCCTCCACCCCGCCGTCCCCACCAGCGAGAACGGCCTCGGTGCCACCGAACTCCTGGACCTGATCGCCGCGTCCTTCCCGGACCCCACCGAACGCACCCGCCCCGCCCCCGAGTGCGACCCCGACGCCCCCCTCGCCGCCCAGGTCGTCCGCGTCACCGGCGACGCCTACGTCGGCCGGATCAGCCTCCTCCGGCTCTACGCCGGCACCCTGCGCCCCGACACCCGGATCCACCTCGCCGGCCCCGACCACCCCGCCGACCAGGACACCGAGGAACGCGTCACCGCCCTCACCAGCCCCTTCGGCAAACTCCAGCGCCCCGTCCCGCACGCCGTCGCCGGGGACCTCGTCTGCGCCGCCAAGCTCACCACCGCCCGGGCCGGCGACACCGCCCACGACCCCGGCCACCCCGTGAAGCTCGACGGCTGGACCCTCCCCGAACCGCTGCTCCCGATCGCCGTCGAGGCCCACAGCAAGGCCGACGACGACAAGCTCTCCCAGGCGCTCACCCGGCTCGCCGCCGAGGACCAGGCCCTCCGGCTGGAGCAGAACCCCGACACCCACCAGCTCGTCCTCTGGTGCACCGGCGAGGCCCACGCCGAGGTCGTCCTCGACCGCCTCCGCACCCGGCACAACGTCCACGTCGACACCGTGGAACACCGGGTGGCCCTGCGCGAGACCTTCGGCACCGCCGCCGCCGGCCACGGCCGCCTCGTCAAGCAGTCCGGCGGCCACGGCCAGTACGCCATCTGCGAGCTGGAGGTCGAACCCCTGCCGGCCGGTTCCGGCTTCGAGTTCAAGGAGCACGTCGTCGGCGGCGCCGTCCCCCGGCACTTCATCCCCTCCGTGGAGAAGGGCGTCCGCGCCCAGCTCGCCAAGGGCGTCTCCACCGGGCACCCGCTCGTCGACATCCGGGTCACCCTCACCGACGGCAAGGCGCACTCCGTCGACTCCTCCGACTCGGCCTTCCAGACCGCCGCCGCCCTCGCCCTGCGCGACGCCGCCGAGCACGCCGTCATCCGGCTGCTCGAACCCGTCGCCGCGGTCGGCATCCTGCTCCCCGACGACTACCTCGGCGCCGTCCTCGGCGACCTCTCGGCCCGCCGCGGCCGCGTCCTCGGCACCGAGACCGCGGGCCCCGGCGTCACCCTGCTCCGCGCCGAGGTCCCCGAGCTCGAACTCGCCCGCTACCCCGTCGACCTGCGCTCGCTCACCCACGGCACCGCCGGGTTCAGCCGCGCCCACCTGCGCCACGAACCGATGCCCGCCGTGCTCGCCGCCCGCTTCACCGGGAAGGACTGACCACCGGAACGCGCCGGTCGCCCCGGCGGGCCGAGCGTCGGGGCGGGCCGAGCGCCGGGGCGGGCCGCCCCGGTCCGCCGGCCGTCGGCCCGTCAGGCGTCGGTGTCGCCCCGCCCGTCGGGCGCGGCGGCGGCCGGGCGCTGCGGCAGTGCGCAGGCCGGCGTCCCGCCCGGCATCCGGTGCCGGTTCCTCGCCACCCACCGGTAGGCCAGCGCCGCGACCGGCCGCACCGGCGCCGACGCCAGGACTCCGCCCAGGTAGGCCCACGCCCCGCCCGAGCGCAGCAGCAGCCGCGCCACCGCCTGCGCCCCGCCGTAGACGCGGCCGGCCGGGGTCACCCAGAGCAGCTCGCGCTCCGCGCGCTCCCAGGACACCTCCCCGCGCCCCCCGGCCGCCCCGTCCAGGCCGGCGAGGTCCGCGAACTGGAACGGCACCGCGTCCCAGCCGCCCGACGCCAGGGTCTGCCGCAGGTACCGCTCGGCCCAGTTCTTGCAGGTCGTGCAGAACGCGCAGTCCCCGTCGAAGACCAGCACCGGATCCCTCACCACCACGTTGTCCATACCGTCATCGTGCACCATCCGACGCCGCCGCCGGCGGACAGGGCAGCCGGGGTCCGCCCCGGCGCATCGCGCTCCCGAAACCTGGGCATCATGCCCCACAGGTCCACCGTGGCCCGATCGTGACGGCACTTCAGACGATCATCCACACAGCGGCACCACGGCACGGTAATCTGCCGCAGGACAAGGGGAGGAGGGGACGCCACCGTGACGACACTCGACATGACCCCGGGTGCGCAGATACCCCGGACCGACGTCGGCCCGCAGACCGCCGGCACGCAGGCACTCTCCTCGGCCGCGTACCGCGACGGCAAGCTCGCCGACGACGCCGGCAAGCTCGACGGAGCCACCGCGAAGAAGGGCCGCTTCGCCCTCTTCGCCCCCAACTTCGGCGAGGCCTTCAGCAAGGCGCTCATCTCCCGCGCGCTCGGCGGCGACCGCAAGCCCCTGGTCCCCGCCTTCGGCGTCGAGACCCGCCAGGTCGTCGAGCACTGCCTCGCCGCCGAGGAGATCCGCCGCAACCGCGACCGGCAGCTGTCCACCATCTCCGTCGTCACCGGCGTGCTCTGCCTGCCCGGCGCCCTCGTCTGGCTGGGCGCCTTCCAGCTCCGTGCCTGGCTCCGGCGCGACAACCCCAAGAACGCCGGCGTGTACGGGGCCGTCGTCCTCGTCCTCGTCGCCGCCCTCGCCGCCCTGCTCGCGATCAAGCCCCCGGTCGGCGGCGTCCTCGGCATCTACCTGCGCCTGGTCATGCTCGCCCCGGTCATCGGCTGGTACCTCGCGAAGCGCATCGTCGAACGCACCGCCGTCGACCTGCGCGCCCGCTGGCTGCAGCTGGTCGAGGGCAACGCCGTCGCCGCGACCGTCCCGATGGCCGTCCCGCGCGACGACCTCGACAAGAAGGCCGCCGACCTGCGGGCCAAGCTCGGCCGGCTGGACTCCGAGCAGGAGACCAACATCCAGCACTACGCCGGCCCCAAGGGCATCCTCGGCGTCGGCCGCCGCTGGGGCGAGTGGAAGCTCATCGACACCCTGCGCCCCGCCGAGGGCCAGATCGACTTCCGCCAGTTCCACCCCTGGGACCTCGTCCGGAAGATCTCCGGACACCTCAAATCGCTCGGCATCAGCGAGGTCGCCAACAGCGGGATGCCCGGCGTCCGGGTCAAGCAGTGGGTCGTCTTCGAGGTCGGCGAGAGCGCGGACGAGATCAGCCGCCCCGGCGGCGCCGACATGGACGGCGACCACATGCGCGACTTCGCCGTCCAGGCGGTCGCCGACAAGCAGACCTTCGGCGGCGGCCCCCGCCACTACCTCGCCACCCAGTTCATCACCCACGACGGCAAGCTCGTCCTGACCTTCACCGTCACCGTGGTGCTGCTCGCCAACACCCTCAACATCACCGTCGCCGGCTACGCCCTCGGCCCGATCAACGGCTTCTTCTTCGACAAGCCCAAGGCCAAGGAGAAGTCGGTCGCCAAGACCGTGCGGTTCTGGGAGGAGCGCACGGTCAAGCTCCCGCTGATCGACAACGACGAGGTCGTCCGGCAGGCCGTCCGCGCGCCCTTCTACCGGATGCCCGCCCTGCTCGGCTGGCTCGGCGGCGGCCTCGGCCTGCCCGAGCCCTTCGGCCTGCGGCACATCTGGGCCGGCCTGCCGTGGGGCACCCGCACCATGGCCGACAACGCGCTCAACTCGGCCCACCCGGTGCTCGGCGCCGTCCACACCGCCACCCTGGAGTTCCTCGCCGAGCACGACCTGGACACCGACCGCGCCTTCAAGGGCCGCGCCGCCGGGCTCAAGGCCGAGGCCCAGGGCAGCCGCCCGTTCAAGGTCGACCACTACGACGCCGGCTGACGGCCGCACCGGGCACGACGGGGCCCCTGCCGACACACGGTCGGCAGGGGCCCCGGTCCGTCCCGGCTCAGTCCTGCGGCCAGGCCTCCGCCAGCATCTTGCGGGTGTCCGCCAGCAGTTGCGGCAGCACCTTGGTGTGGCCGACCACCGGCATGAAGTTGGTGTCCCCGCCCCAGCGGGGCACCACGTGCTGGTGCAGGTGCGCCGCGATCCCGGCACCTGCCGCCGTCCCCTGGTTCATCCCGATGTTGAAGCCGTGCGCGCCCGAGGCCGCGCGCAGCGCCGTCATCGCCTTCTTGGTGAACACCGCCAGCTCGGCCGTCTCCGCCTCGTCCAGCTCGGTGTAGTCCGCCGCGTGCCGGTACGGGACCACCATCAGGTGACCGCCGTTGTACGGGTAGAGGTTGAGCACCGCGTACACGGAGCCGCCGCGTGCGACGACCAGCCCGTCCTCGTCACTCAGCGACGGAATCGAGCAGAACGGGCAACCGTCGTCCGGAGCCGGGCCGGTGGGCTTGTTCTCGCCCTGGATGTAGGCCATCCGATGGGGGGTCCACAGGCGGCGGAAGCCGTCCGGCTCGCCGACGCCCCGCTGCAGTTCCGGCTCAGTCGTCATGCTGATCAGCATATTCGCCCGGCCGTTCTTGCAAAGCAGCGCGGGGCAGACTCCCGAGGAGCCCGCCCCGCGCTCACGCGTGACCGTGGTGTCACACCTGGATGCGGCGCTCCACGGCGTCCACGATCTCGGCGACCGCGTCGGCCACCGGGACGCCGTTCTTCTGCTCGCCGTTGCGGTAGCGGAAGGACACCGCACCCGCCTCGACGTCGTCGTTGCCGGCGATCAGCATGAACGGGGTCTTGCTCTTCTGGGCGTTGCGGATCTTCTTCTGCATCCGGTCGTCCGAGGTGTCGACCTCGACCCGGATGCCGCGCTTCTTCAGCTCGGCCGCGACCTCCAGCAGGTACGGCACGTGCTCGTCGGTGATCGGGATGCCGGTCACCGTGACCGGGGCCAGCCACGGCGGCATGGCACCGGCGTAGTGCTCCAGCAGCACCGCGAAGAACCGCTCGATCGAGCCGAACAGCGCCCGGTGGATCATGACCGGCCGCTGGCGCGAGCCGTCCGCCGCGGTGAACTCCAGGTCGAAGCGGTCGGGCAGGTTGAAGTCCAGCTGGATGGTGCTCATCTGCCAGGTACGACCGATGGCGTCCTTCGCCTGCACCGAGATCTTCGGGCCGTAGAAGGCCGCGCCGCCCGGGTCCGGCACCAGCGGCAGGCCCTGCTTCTCGGCCACGGCGGCGAGGACGGCGGTGGCCTCCTCCCACGCGTCGTCCGAGCCGACGAACTTCTCCGGGTCCTTGGTGGACAGCTCCAGGTAGAAGTCGTTCAGGCCGTAGTCGCGCAGCAGGTTGAGCACGAAGGTGAGCGTCGAGTCGAGCTCGTCGGCCATCTGCTCACGGGTGCAGTAGATGTGCGCGTCGTCCTGGGTGAAGCCGCGGGCGCGGGTCAGGCCGTGCACCACGCCGGACTTCTCGTACCGGTACACCGTGCCGAACTCGAAGAGACGCAGCGGCAGTTCGCGGTACGAGCGGCCACGCGCGTCGAAGATCAGGTTGTGCATCGGGCAGTTCATCGGCTTGAGGTAGTAGTCCACGCCCTCGTCGAGCTGCATGGGCGGGTACATGCCGTCCGCGTACCAGTCGAGGTGGCCGCTCTTCTCGAAGAGCTTCCCCTTGGTGGCGTGCGGGGTGTAGACGAACTCGTAGCCCTCCTCCTCGTGCCGGCGGCGCGAGTAGTCCTCCATGGCGCGGCGGATGATGCCGCCCCTGGGGTGGAAGACCGCGAGGCCGGAGCCGATCTCCTCGGGGATGGAGAAGAGGTCGAGCTCGCTGCCGAGCTTGCGGTGGTCGCGCTTGGCGGCCTCCTCCAGGAACTCCAGGTGCGCCTTGAGCGCGTCCTTGGTCGGCCAGGCGGTGCCGTAGAGGCGCTGGAGCATGGGGTTCTTCTCGCTGCCGCGCCAGTAGGCGGCGGCCGAGCGCATGATCTTGAACGCCGGGATCATCCGGGTCGACGGCAGGTGCGGGCCGCGGCAGAGGTCGCCCCAGCACAGCTCGCCGGACTTCGGGTCCAGGTTGTCGTAGATGCTCAGCTCGCCGGCGCCGACCTCGACGTCGGCACCCTCGCCGGCGGTGGCGGCGGAGCCCTTGAGGCCGATCAGCTCCAGCTTGTACGGCTCGCCGGCCAGCTCCTCGCGGGCGGCCTCGTCGGTGACCACCCGGCGGGAGAACTTCTGCCCGCGCTTGATGATCTCCTGCATCTTCTTCTCGACGGCCTTGAGGTCGTCGGGGTGGAACGGCTTCTCGACGTCGAAGTCGTAGTAGAAGCCGTCCTTGACCGGCGGGCCGATGCCGAGCTTGGCCTCCGGGAAGAGCTGCTGCACGGCCTGGGCCATGACGTGCGCGGTGGAGTGGCGCAGGATGTCGAGGCCGTCCTTGCTGCCGATCTCGACCGGCTCGACCTCGTCGCCGTCCTGGACGGCGTACGCGAGGTCCTTGAGCTGGCCGCCGACGCGGGCGGCGATGATCGAACGGTCGTCGGCGAAGAGCTCGGCGGCCGTGGTGCCCGTGGTCACCACGCGCTCTTCCCGATCGGGTTCGCGGCTGATGATTACCCGGACGTCCGTCACCGGTCTCTCCTGACGTGCTGGATTCATAGGACGCAACACTTCGCTGCGCGTGACGATGGTACCGAGACCGGTGGCCCCGCCGTCACCTCCGTATCCTCCCTACCCGTCGCCCAGGGTCTTGAGCAGCCGCTCCCGCTCCGCCTCCTCCAGCCCGCAGGGCTCCAGGCCGGTGGGCCGGGTGAGCCGGCGGAAGCCGCCGCGCCGTTCGAGCCGGCCGCTGACCTTGACCGGGGTGCCGGCCAGGTGGGCCTCGGCGGCCAGCCGGTAGGCGGGATCGGGCAGGCGGACCTTGACCTCGTCGACCTCGGCGCCGCCGAGCACCCGCAGGCGGACGCTGCCGGGGCCCGCCGGGTCGGCGCGCTTGAGCCGGACGACGACGCCGACGACGGTGACGGCGACGGCGGGCTCGATGCGTTCGAGCAGCTCCGCGGCCTCCGCGAGGGCGGGCAGGTCGCCGGGCGAGAACTCCAGGGCGATCCGGCGGTCGCCGAAACCGCCGGGGGTCCCGGCGGCGGCCGACCAGGCGACGGTGAGCCGGCTCGCGGTGGCGCCGCGCACCAGCTCCTCGACGGATTCGACCAGCTCGCGGCTGACGCCGGACTGGACGGCGTTCTCGAAGGCCTCCGCGCCGCCGCTGACCCGGCGGTAGTCGACGGCGTCGCGCAGCGCCTCCAGGGCGCGGACCAGGGTGGTGACCGCGGCCCGGCCCTCGGGGGCGGGGGTGTAGGCGGTGAGGCCGGGGCCGCCGGAGACCACCAGGACGCGGTCGAGGAAGTCCCCGGCCCAGCTGTCGAGGCGGGCTCCGAAGTACGCGGCCCGGGTGCGGCCGGCCTTGGCGCCGGCCGCGAGCATGGCGCGCGCCGCCCGCTGAAGCCGTTCGGTGTCGTCCCAGGGCACCGTCGCGGGAGCGGAGCCCGGCGGGCCGGCGAGGTCGCGGTGCCACTGGAGCTCGTCGCCGGGGACGGCCAGGGCGAGCAGGATCGCGCGGGCGGAGGGGCTGGCGGAGCGGGAGAGCGCGGTGACGGCGTCGGTGAGGAGGTCGACGGCGTCGTCGAAGCCGTCACCGGCGGGGACGATCAGGCTGGTGCCGGGGTCGGTGCCGTCGGGGGGCGTCCAGCGGCCGTACCGGGCGGAGGGCCCGCCGCGCCGGACCCAGCCGTGCCGGGCCAGCAGGGTGGCGAGCACCGCGGGGTCGACGGCGGCCGGGTCGGGCAGCGCCCGGGCCTGCGGCTCGCCGGGACCGGGGCGCAGTGGCCCGTGGGGCAGTGTCATGGTGCGGCTCCTCCCGGCCGGGGGCCGGGCCGTCACGGGCTGCCGCCCGCGCCGACCCTGGCCATGATGTCGCACAGTGCGCGGTCGTCGAAGACCTTCGCGGTGGGTACCCGGACGTTGGTCCGGCGCTGCCCGGTGACCGGGTGGCCGGCCAGGTTGACCCAGTAGCAGCAGTGCCGCAGCTCCAGCGCGTCCGGCCGGGCCGCGAGCCAGTGGTCGACCCGGCGGGGCAGCAGCATGACGACGAGGATGCGGGGCACCGCTACCCGGGGGCGGGCGAGCTTGCGCAGGTGGTCGTTGTCGAGGGTGAAGCTGAAGTACGGGCCGCGCGGATGGGGGGCGATCTGCTGGGTGGCCTTCAGCTGGATCTTGACGGTCACCTCGTCGTCGATCTCGTGGACCCGGGAGCCGTGACTGACCTGCCAGTCGATGCCGTTGTCGGGGAACGGCTGGGAGAGCGAGCAGCCGGCCGCGGCGGCGACCGCGTGCAGGTAGCCGACCTGCAGGGTCTCCATGCAGGCGGTCACCGCCAGGTTGCCCCGCAGGGCGGCCTCCGCCTCGTCGGGCTGCGGCTGGGTCAGTGCCATCGCCGGGTCCTCCCCCCCGTCCCCCCGGGCCCGTCCCGATTCGAACAGGGCACCTGTCGGCAGGGTGCCCGGCCGGTGGTGCGCCAAACGGTTGAGGGGACGTCAGGAGCGGGTATCACCAGGGCGGGAACGCGCTGTATCCGAGGGGCAGTCATGCAGCAGCACTGGTTCACCGGCCCGATCGCCTCCTTCGACACCGAGACCACCGGCGTGGACGTCGAGACCGACCGCATCGTGTCGGCCGCCCTGGTGGTCCAACTCGCCCCGGGCGCCGCCCCGCAGGCGACCACCTGGCTGGCCGACCCCGGCGTGCCGATACCGGACGGTGCCCGCGCCGTGCACGGCATCACCGACGAACGGGTCCGGGCGTTCGGCCGCCCGGCGCGGACGGTGGTGGCGGAGATCGCCGCCGCGCTGGCGGCGCAGGCCCGGGCCGGCCGCCCGGTCGCGGTGATGAACGCGCCCTACGATCTGACCCTGCTCGACCGGGAGTTGCGCCGGCACCGCGGGGTCACGCTGACGGACGCGGTGGGCCCGGCCGGCCTGCTGATACTGGATCCACGGGTGCTGGACAAGCACGTGGACCGGTACCGCAAGGGCCGCCGGACGCTGACCGACCTGTGCGCGCACTACGGGGTGCAGCTGGCCGGGGCGCACGACGCGGCGGCGGACGCGGCGGCGACGCTGGCGGTGGTCCGGACGATCGGTGCGCGCCATCCGGCCGCGCTGGGCGGGCTGACGGTGGCGGAGCTGCACCTGCGGCAGGCGGTCTGGCACGCGGCACAGGCCCGGGGGTTGCAGGCGTGGTTCGACCGGTCGGGGGCGGACGAGCGGGTGGACCTGTCCTGGCCGCTGCGGCCGGCCCGGTGCGGATGCGGGCGACGGCTGTCCCCGGACCACAGGTGCGAGATGGCGGCGTAGCGCGGCGGGGCCGGTCCGGGCGCCCGGCGCTCGGTGTGCGCGCGAACGCCGCAGGCCCCGACCGGTCTCCGGTCGGGGCCTGCATGCTGTCCGGTGGGCGATACTGGGATCGAACCAGTGACCCCTTCGGTGTGAACGAAGTGCTCTCCCGCTGAGCTAATCGCCCGGGCAACGAGAAGAACTGTAGCACCATTCGGGGGGTGCGGTACAACTCGCTTCCCCGGGGTGCCGGTCGACACATCCGCAGAACTCGCACTCCGCACGGAAGATGACTGCGCCTCAGTTCATTCCCGGACGATGTTCACCGGATTGTGGAAATACATGTAAGGCCCAGCCGATAATCGGCTGGGCCTCACATATCACAATGCATTCCGGTGGGCGATACTGGGATCGAACCAGTGACCCCTTCGGTGTGAACGAAGTGCTCTCCCGCTGAGCTAATCGCCCGGGTGCAGGGAAAACATTACCGCATCCCACGGGGTGGTCCGAACACGCTCACCCCGGCCCCCGGAACGGCCGCCTCACCCGGACGGCGCACCGGCCGACCCCCGCTCCCCGGCCGGACCGCACACGGTCCGTACCCGGTCCGCGACGGACCCCCGCTCAGTCCTCGTCGATCTTCCAGGGCATGACCAGCCCGTACTTCCACAGGTACCAGCCGCCGATCCCGGCGATCACCGTCAGGCCGATCACCGTGAGCGTGATGTTGCGGCGGCGGACCCGCGGGTCCAGGGCCTTCTGGGCCGCCTCGGCCACCTTCCGCCGGGTCCAGCGCAGCGCCAGCTGGGCCCAGACGAACTCGGTCGCCCAGATGCCCATGCCCAGGAAGATGACCACCCAGCCGGGCCCGGGCAGCGGCAGCATGATCACGCCGAGCACCACCACCGCCAGGCCGATCAGGAAGACGGCCACCTGCCAGCTCAGGTGCAGCGGGCGGGAGCGGCGGATGAAGTGCGGCGCGCGTGAGCCCAGCGGCCGGCCACCGTCCGTGTCCGCCCCCGTACCCCCACCGTCGCCGTCGTCGTTCCCCGGCCCCGTCGGCACCCCCGTGTCGTCCGGCACGATCACATCCCCCGTTCCCGTGTTCCCGCCCGCGTCACCGCGTGCCTTGTCGCTTCGCACAGTCATGCCAGGAAACTAACCGAGAAGCGGGCCGGTAATGCCCTGCGGGGCACTCTGTGGCGATTCCGCAATGCGCCGTAAGGGGTACGACTCGCGCCCGAATCGGGACAGAGGGGTTTACATCGGTCTTGGAGGTGGGATGGTCCGTTCGCCGACGTGCGATTCCCCGAGCGCACACTGAGCGAAAGGCCATGGCGCTTATGAACACCACGGTCAGCTGCGAGCTGCACCTGCGCCTCATCGTGTCCAGCGAGTCCTCACTGCCCGTCCCCGCGGGTCTGCGCTACGACACCGCCGACCCCTATGCCGTGCACGCCACGTTCCACACCGGCGCCGACGAGACCGTGGAGTGGGTGTTCGCCCGAGATCTCCTTGCGGAGGGGCTGCACCGACCCACGGGTACCGGCGACGTCCGGGTCTGGCCGTCGCGCAGCCACGGGCAAGGGGTGGTCTGCATCGCGCTGAGCTCTCCGGAAGGAGAAGCCCTGCTGGAGGCCCCGGCCCGAGCGCTTGAGTCGTTCCTCAAGCGGACGGACGCCGCCGTACCCCCCGGCACCGAACACCGTCACTTCGACCTCGACCGGGAGCTGTCCCACATCCTCGCCGAAAGCTGACCCCGACCGGAGGCGGTCACGCCCCGCTGTCGGCGGGGTCGTACCTCCTGCCGTCACCGCAGCCGTCCTACTCGGGGGCACGGCAGCAAACTCAGCCGCGCACGACGCGGTCTCGGGGCCGGTGAAACGATTCGCCCCCATCAGGGGCGGGCCGGAGCACCGAAGGCGCCCGGCAGTGAGGCCGGCCACCCCCCCGGGGTGGGCGCCGCCCACGCCGCGCGCCGGGGGGTAGCGGGGGGGCCGCGCCCCGGGGGAGCCCCGGGGCCGCCAG